>CAYLZS010000518.1:0-6035 GCA_964388065.1 uncultured Granulosicoccaceae bacterium | reverse complement strand
ACGGATTGATGGCTTTATAGAACAGGCCCGGCATGGCGGTATGGAGAATGTGTTCTTGTAAGTGGTGTTTTACATCAAGCAGAAAAATTCGATCTATTTAACATAAAAAATGATACCCGCATTAAGATCGCGAATTCTGGCACTGAACAGTTCGCTCGTAAGAAGAACACCACGCGATCGATTAGAGGCTACATGACAGAATATTTTGCCAGCTTGTCGTAGAAGTCCAAAAATATTTCATCGCGCTGTACATCGTGAGCTTCACGAATAAGGTGTCGACTTTTATCCGTTTTCCAATGAAGTGCTTTATCGAGAATTGGTGAAGTAGTTAATGTGGTTGGTACCCAGTCAGGGTTAATCAGCCATGCAATATCGATAATGTCCCAAATAACCCACGTGCGTCTGGTGGTATCTTGCAACGCGAACATAGTGTGTAGTGGGTTATTGGTGTACAGATGATGCAGGTAGTCACCAATATCACCAGCACCTTTTATAAATTTCTCTACCTCCGGTAAGGAAATTTTTAATTGCGCACCGACGTGGTAACCGGGTAGATAAACCAGTGGTACACCACTGTCAAACATCAGGCGGGATGCATGTACATCCTGTATCAGGTTTAAGGAGGGTCTGTTACAGTGTGGTGCGCTGGAGGGATAAGCCGAGGTCCAGATAACAACTATGTTTTCGCGAATTTCGGGGGCTCGCAATAGCGCTGCTGCTATATTGGTAACGCAGCCCATTGCTGCAATATACAAAGGTTGTGAACCACTTTTGGCCAGATCAATAATAGTGTCAACCGATTCGGAATTAACTGGTGTATCGGGTTTTTCCATGTATTGCGTTGCACCGCGAAAAACCTTGCCGTCTGATGCCATACCGAGTTTTTCGTATATGGTAAGTATTTCCTGATAACTTAACTCCATACCCTCGGCAGGGTTAACGAATTTAACATCTTCTGCACGTTTTCCGCAGTTGTGCAGTCGAGTTAGCAAGCCTTGAAATCCACCGACCAGATGTTCGTCGGCTTTGTCACCTGTTGCTATTGCACGCTCTGCCACTAACAGCGCTTCACGATGATGAGCAAAAGAAAACGGTTCTGTGGTGACGGCTTCGACTGTCATATGCTCGGGAGACATTAGCGCCCAGGCAATAGCAAACTGATCGTCAATTTCGTTTGCGGTATCAGTATCAATCAGCAATCTTGCCTGAGTTGGTGGCAGTGCCAGGCGTTCGGCAAGAAGTTCCGGGTCCAGTGCGGGGAAACGATTGTCAGCGCTCATGATGTTTTCCTTTTCAGACAGCCTGGTTTATCAATTTAGTGAGTGAGTTGTCGGGTTTGTGGTGTGAGGTTAAAGCTGACTGAACCCGTACGAAACACGTTTTCGTGAAACACTACATTGCCTTGTTCGTCGAATGCGGAGCACGACTGCAGCAGTAAAGGGTGATTGGTTTCAACCTGCAGTAAGCCTGCGGTTTTTTTGTTTGCCGCAATCGGACTGATTTCTTCGCAAGCGGCCGACCATTCCAGTTTGAATCGTGTATTCAGTATTCTTAATATGGATTGACCGGGGCCTGTTTCTGGAAAATCAGCGGGGCAGGCATCACGCATGAGTGAAGCTGGCACGTAAGTGTGTACCAACATTCGTGGTTCTTTGTTGACTGTTCGAAGTCTGGTTACTCGTGTTACCGGCGCTGACTGTAAGCCTTTGGGTAATTCAGCGACTACAGCTGAGTCTGGCGTGAAAAGTTCAAGTGACAAAAACTGTGATTCGGGCTCAAGGCCTGCCTGCAGCGTTGCGTCTGTGAACGAAGTAAGGCATGTATCTGAAGCAGGGGAGAGGGTCAGTACTTTATAGCCACTGCCTTGTCTGCGTTCGAGGAAACCATCCTGTACCAGAATATCCAGCGCACGTCTTATCGTGACTCTTGATACTTCGAATTGTTGTGCCAGTTCATCCTCTGTGGGCATGCGCCCGCCAACCGGGTAGCGACCATCTTTGAGTCGTTCAACTAACACGTTAGATGCGTGTTTGTATTTTGCGGTTGTTGTTGCGACCATATTATGTACCTTCACCTGTAGATACCGCGCTCGCCTGTGCCAGTGCTTCTTCGGCTTCACGCAAAATACGCCGGTTGATTTTTCCGGAAGAAGTCATCACGAAGTCATCGACAAATTCAACCTCCCTTGGCGTTTTATATCCGGCCAGCTGAGTTCTGACATGGTTGCAAAGTGATTCAATCATTGCATCACTTTGTTGTTCCCCTGCGCGCAGCTTGACGAACGCTTTGACAATCGAGCCACGATCAGCATCGGGCTTTGCAACGATCGCGACGTCTGCAACACTTGTGTGTGCCAACAAGCACTCTTCTATTTCTGCTGGCCCAATTCGAAACCCTGAAGATTTGATCAGGTCGTCGCTGCGGCCTTTGTACCAGAAGTAGCCGTTATCATCACGCACGGCAAGGTCGCGGGTTCGCAGATACTTTCCAAGGCGCATACCATCTTCCTGTTCTTTGTTATTCAGATAACCCAGAAAGCGGGTAGGGGAGTCGGCCAGGGTAACGATTTCTCCGACTTCACCGCCTGCGACTTGCTCACCATTTGAATCAACCAGAAAAACGCGATGTCCCGGATAAGCGCGTCCCATAGAGCCAGGAATTCTCGGGTAAAGAGAAGCGCAATTACCGATCAGATGATTAACTTCGGTAAGTCCGTAAAACTCGTTGCAAACTACACCCAGGGAATTTTCAGCCCAGTTCAGTGTTTCAGAAGCAAGCGCTTCGCCGCCCGTGCAAATATACCTGAGCGAGAGTTCGTATTGCTCGCGAGGCGTTTTATGTTGTGCCAGTCGTTTTATTGCTGTCGGGGCAAGAAAGGTGTGAGTAACTTTATGTCTTGCCATAAACCCGTAAGCGTACTCTGCGGTAAAGCGATCAAGTGATGTGGCGATAGGCCGCCCTGCCATCCACGCCGGGAATAACATATCCAGTAAACCACCGACCCACGCCCAGTCAGATGGAGACCAGTACACTGCGTTGTCCTGTTCCATGGCAAGATCAAAGAACAAATTTATCGAAGGGGTGTAGGCGCCGAGTATTCGGTGGCCATGCAAAATACCTTTCGGCTTGCCGGTAGAGCCCGAGGTGTACATCAGCAGTGCAGGGTCATCAGCACCTCCAAAGTCTGGTGAAAAAGACCGGCTGTTAGAACTGTCGGTAAGTGCTGTGCCAAGATCAATCTCTTCTGCCACCGGATTTCTGAGTAAAACATGCTCAAGGTGCGGGAACAGACTGGCGGCATCGTCTCTGAGAGTACTCCAGGCTTCTTCCGAGGTAAGCAACACCTTTAGTTTGCAATCGTTGAGCGCATGTTGCAGTGACTGCGGTCCGTACAATTGCGACAGTGTGACGGCAACTGCCCCCAGTTTACATACGGCCATATGTGCGACAGCAGTGTCCGGATGTTGCCCTGTGTGCAAACCAATTAAATCGCCTTTACCATAACCGAGCTGCTGTAAAGCCGCTGCAAGGTTGGTTGAGGTGTTGTCGACGTCTGCAAACGTCATCGTTTCGACCGTGCCGTCCGTGTTTTCAAAGATCATTGCCGTATTGTTGCGACTACTATCTTCAAGGTACTTGCCGACAGTCATGTGGAAAATATTTACTGTGTCGGGCCAGACAATACGCCACTGATCACCGTTCCTCTCAAGGTTCAATCGGTTCAGTGTGTTTTGATCGAGTGCATTTAATTCATCCATAAATCTCTACCGCAGTTCGCTATCGAGTTGATGATTGGTAAGTACCAGTTCTGCTGTGTTTGTCGGTGCTTGTTTTAGATAACCTGTTACTGTGGTGTCTGGCACAGCGTCAAGACGGACTACCGTTTGTGTATCTGCTCCGTCAAATTGTGCCAGTGCAAAACTGCCTTCAGAGCCATCGCAACGATATACAATTTGTGCTGCACCGGATAAATTAATCCACTCGCCAGTGGTGTGATGACACTCGCAAACGCGTATTGGCGGAAAGCTTGTTTTTTTACAGGCGCTGCAGCGTCTGGCGATAGCATTGCCTTGTTGCAAGCCCTGCACATACGGTTCAAGCCACCCCGCCTGCAGCTGGTAATCCAGGGTGAGTTGGTATTCGATCGTCACGCTGTGGCTCCGGCCAGTAACGTAACAGCGGCTGTTGTGCAAACTCCACCGTGCGTATCTGCCAGTGCATACTGTGGCAGAGATTGCGGCTGTAGCTCTTTTTCATAAAGTCCTTCCAGCAACAATGCACAGGTTGCTGTTTGCGCAACCCCTGTTGCACCTACCGGCGCTCCCTGTCCCATCAATCCGCCGGAGAGATTTATCGGTGTTTGTCCATCCATAGCAAAACGCTTTGATTGCAGATCTTTACCCAGATCATCACTTAAACCCAATGCATCAATTGCCTGTAGCTGTGCTCCTGCATAGGCATCGTACACTTCAGCTACATTAACCTGCGAAGGTTTGAGATCAGCTTCACCACAGGCGCGCTGCATGGCTTGTCTCTTGGCAGAAAAATCTCCGGCGTCAGATCTTGCGCCAAGATGTGGCGTATCTGAAGCGGCACCCATACCGACAATGGCTGGTGCGGTTTTTCTGCTCGATGGTCTTTTAGCTGAAGCTGACAGAATAAGTGCGGCTGCACCGTCGCTCAGTGGTGAGCAATGCAGACGTCTGTATGGCGTAGCTAACAAGGGAGATTCATCAATCTCTTGCTGGCTGTGTATTTTTCCAAGATGCGCGCGCGGGTTGTGTGTTGCATTGGTACGATTTTGTAGGGTGATTTGTCCCAGATCCAACTGTGTAACAGGTACTCGCTGCATAAAAGCCTGAAACGACAATGCGTACAGCGCTGTGGCGCTCACACCTGTCATGCCGTCAGTCCATGCATCAAATGAAAAACTGTACAGCGATTTTACCGCTGATCCTGAAAGCTGCGAGGCAGAAGGGTCGACGCCAATAACTGCCACATGTCGATGAGCACCGGACTGAATGAAACGTGCGGCTGTGTGGACGGCGAGCTGCCCCGAAGCACCGCCGCCCTCTACTCGCGTAGTTGACACCCCCACTAATCCAAGATCACCTGCTAATACCGATGCCGGGTTTAGTTGCAGTGAAAAAAAGTCGCTCTCTGAGGCCACGATCAGAGCATCAATGTCTTGCCGTTCAAGTGAGGAAAGATTGAGTGCATCTTCAAAAGCCGTAAGCGCCCAGTCTCTGAAAGAGGATCCGTCGGTTCGTCGGTTAAACGCCGTGATGGCAGCTCCGCAAACGATGACCTGTGATTGAGTCATGGAATATGCCGATGCGATAGTAAAGTTTTTCCTGTGTTCCAGTTTGACTTAACATATTTGTAAATACAAGTTATTGTGAATGGGATTGTTTTAAGCTCAACTGGAATTCGATTTGTCTGCAGATCCAAAAGATTCATGAGTCATCTTTTAAATTTCTCCTGTCATGACTGAATCAGCAGTCACCGGACCAGGCACGCTGATCAGCGCAGGGCTGATTTGTTTTTGTGCTGGTGGTTTGTATGGCTGGAGTGCGCTTATTCCAGTAATAGAAAACAAATTCAATGGGTCGACTGAGCAATCCGGTCTTGTGTTTTCTATTGCCATTGTGGCTTTCTCGATTGCTGTTATCGTTTCACCGCGCCTTTCATCCAAATTTAGCGGACTGTATGGCTGTGTATTGTTTGGCTGTTGTGGTGCTGGGTGTTTGCTGCTGGCCGTTATGGCTCCAACCTATCTGTTGTTTCTAATTACATTCGGTGTTGGTTTCGGTGTCTGTAGCGGAGCGATTTATATCAATGCACTCGCGACAGCAGCTCAGTCTTCACGCCCCGCTGTTGTCACACCATTGATGGTTGCAAGTTTCGGGATGGGAGGTGCTGTTAGTGGATTGGTGTGGCGTCTGCTGGTATTGCGGGAGTGGGGTGCTATGGCACTTGTGCCGCTGATCATTGCATTGGTAGTTGCCTGTATTGCTGGTGGTATGGTTAATAAG
>CAYLZS010000517.1:0-27743 GCA_964388065.1 uncultured Granulosicoccaceae bacterium | reverse complement strand
CTTCGTCTGCAAGTGCTGTTGGATCAGTAATTACTGTAGCAGTTTTGCCAGGTGAACCAGTTGGCTGTTGATCGTGGCTGGAGTTATTTAGCAAGAGTATAAACTCATTGGTCAAGATCTCGGTGATCCAGATCGAGCCAGTGATGTGCCGGCGGCAAACGGGTGATGAGACCTAATAGAAACGATTTGCCATTAATTGCCTGGCCGTCCAGCACGAGACGGCTGCCGATAACAAGCTCTGGCGTGTTTTGGTAGCAAAGTTCCTGATGTGGTAACGGCTGTATCGGGTTACCAGACTGCATGGCCACCCTGCCTTGTATGGCACGGGGTTCAAAACTACGCCGCAACAGAAAAGTAAAAACGGCCTGCCGTTTTCCGAGTTGTCCATCAACAGGCATTAATACAACAACCAGATTATTGCGCCAGAAGCTGCTCATGGTCGAAGGCGTACGATACAAACCAAGCTGCATACCGGCGGACAGGCCTTCGTCCTGTAGTTTCGGCATTAACTGGTCTACTGCCTGAAATACAGCAACGTCTTCACTGTTGAGTGTTACATCATCAACTTCAGTTTGCGTTTCATCGTCTTGATGTTGTTTTTCGCGCTGTTCGGCTTTATTTTGTTTTTGTTCGTTTCGAAATTTCTGCCAGCCAAATTTCTCCAGACCACGCTTCAATGCCAGCGGATAATTGAGCTGGTTGGTATGTAAAAGCGCTTCTATTGTATTTCTAATCTGAAAACCAGCGCGCTGGTCTGCATCGGTTTTGAGTGTATTAGCAGCTAACAAGCTGGCCGCAATCATATCGGAAGATGCAAACTCCCGGGCTACATGACGCATCAGCGATTGCATAATCTGATGTTCGGCCATATCACTTTTAATCAAAAAAGCGATATCCTGATGCATTTGTAAACCAGCAGGTTCTATCATGAACTTAGGTCTTTTTCTGTAACAGAGACAGACGCTACCGCAAGCCCGACATCTTCCAGTCGGATTTGTAAAACATCGAGCAGAGTGGAATCACCTGAGTTGTGAAGTTCTGGTGCTGTCACACCGACATGCCAGCGCCCATCTTCTTCACGTGCAAGCGTTAGTTCAGATACCGGGCCGTCATCTTCAAAAGTGAAACTCCACTCCTTCTGCGATGACCAATCACCGTCTGATTGAACCAGGTCGTAGAAGGAGGATAGATCCGTCAGACGAGCAACCCCGGTATCGGATTGTGCCGGTAGTTCGTTTAGTTGTGCGAAGCTGTTTTCCTGACCTGTGCTCGCAGGCTTTGGTGCATTATCGTGAGCTTTGGAGTCGTCAGAGTTGTTATGCTGGAATAACTCTGAAGGACCTTGTTCGTAGTTTGCAACTACGGGGTCTGAAAAGAACAGGTTAGTGGTGGTATTCGATTCATCATCTGAATCAGCAACTGGTGTTTCCTGCTCAAGAGAAGAGTCATTATCACTCTGCAATGGCTCGTCAGGGAGCATTGCGGCTTTGGTATCAGAGTCTGTAAGCGCGCTATGGATAGAATCAGCACGCCGCAGAGAAGATTGCACGTCGTTGTTATGATCGATCTGGTGTTGTTTATCTAATGCCTTATCGGTTGTTTTAACATCAGACTTGCGCTCTGCCTCTGCTCGAACCAGTGCCCGTTCAAATAACCGTGCATGTGCTTCGTCATTTTGCACCTGACTTGCACGTTGCACACGACGGTCGCTGGCAGTGTCAGCGGGTGGGTCTGGTCGATAAATTATACTGGTCATGCGATTGAGACTCCCACCATGCGTAAGTCTTCTATCTCCGACTCCTGTAGCTCTTCACGAATCAACCCCTCTTGCAGCAGCGCTTGTTCACCCTGCTCACCAATATTTTTTTCACGGTGCTGGGCGCGCATCCAGTCTGCTTTACAGGCGTTGAGCTCGGTAGTGGCTTCATTGAGATCTCCTCGGGCAATGTCGAGGTTGTATACTGCGAGGTCCTGATCGTATATCACCCAATGTCGGCGATCAGAAGCATCCCTGCGTACAACTGTGTCTCGGTGATTTTTATTCTGACGCTGGTATTCATTTACCTTTTCAAGCTCTGCCTGCAACTCGTCAACCTGACTTTGAATATCGTCAAATTCCTGCTTCAGTTTTTTCCATTCGATCAGTTTGTCACTGTAAGCACGATGGGCTCTGGTGACACGAAGCCGCATTATCTGTTTAAGGCGAAGCAGTTTGTCAGACGACAGATGGGAGTTCATGAGCACAACTCCTGCAAGCGAGCCAGTGTTTGTTCGATATCGAGGGCTTCGTTGGTGGCCTGTTTGAGAAACTCATTTATCTGATCTATCTTTGCAACTGCCTCATCTGCTACTGCATCATTACCAGCTTCGTACTCCCCGACCTGAATCAGAAATTCTATTTCATTGTATTTGGCCAGCAATGAACGCAAATGCATTGCGGCTTGCTGGTGTTGCTGATCGGTGATGTTGGGAAAAACACGACTGACACTGGCAAGCACATCAATGGCCGGGTAATGGCCTTGTTCTCCCAGCTTACGAGACAAAATGATATGTCCGTCAAGAATGGATCGGGTCTCTTCCGCTATGGGATCGGTTCCGGATTCATCTTCTGCCAAAACGGTATAGAAGGCAGTGATAGATCCGTTTTCATTGTTGCCGGTGCGTTCAAACAATTTGGGGAGTTCGGCAAATACCGATGGTGGAAAACCACGACGCACCGGAGGCTCACCTATCGAGAGCCCTACTTCTCTTAAGGCACGTCCATAGCGAGTGACGGAATCCATCAAAAGCAGCACGCGCTTGCCCTGATCACGAAACCCTTCGGCAATTGCGGTGGCGGTTAATCCTGCCTTAATACGTTCCATAGCGGGGCGATCAGAGGTTGATACCACCAGCACCGAACGTTTTAATCCTTCTTCACCGAGGTCATGTTCAATAAATTCACGTACCTCTCGCCCGCGTTCACCAATCAGCCCAATAACAATTACATCGGCCACACAGAATTTCGCAAGCATTGCCAGCAGGGTTGATTTACCACCACCGGCCATTGCAAAGATACCCAGCCGCTGACCTTCACCAACGGTTAAAAATGCATCTAACGATTTAACACCGGTTACAAATTTTTCTGTAATTGGAGGCCTGGACAACGGGTTCGGAGAATCCGATTCGAGCGGGTAACGCGTGGCCGTACTGTCAAACGTGAAATCTGAAATTGGCTCGCCGAGGCCATTCAATACAGTGCCGCACATGGCATCACTTACAGGAATCGATGTTTCGTTTTCATCTATCGTTACGGCGGAGTCTACCGCTACACCGGTAAGATTGCCGAGCGGAAACAAGATAGCCAGTCCATCCCGAAGGCCAACTACATCTGCAAGTAACACCTTGCCGCTTTCTTTATCAGTGATTTTGCATCGCTGGCCAATTCGAGCTGGTAATCCGGAAACCGTCAGACTCGTACCATACGCCTGCACAACCCGACCGACATGCCTGACCGATGTTAGTCCATGCAGATTTTTTAGTATCGCGGGCTCCGCGGGTGCATCAGTTGTTGTACCGACGTTACTCATTACTGACTAACGCTCACGCCCGCGTGAACGTAAGGTGCCTTGTTTAGGGTCAGGTGTTCTTCCAACGCAAGTAATTGAGTTTCCAGATCTGCACAAACCTGTCCAGCGGAGGTCTCAAGTATGCAATCTGCCGGATTGAGGTCGTTGTCTGCGACGATTGTTTCAATTATCGAAGGTGGACTAACATCTTTGATCTGATCAATACGACGCTTCACTGAATCCAGATGTTGTGGATGTACTCTTAGCGATACCGGCTGACGCGGCAGGTGCTCCGCAGCGGCACCCTCTGCCAGCGCTACCAGCATATCTTCCGGCGCTACCCCTGCGGCAATCTTACGAACTACCTGCAACGCAATAGCGACGACATCATCGTTTACAGCTTTATGTTGTTTCTGGGTTTGTCGTTCGAGTTCGAGCAGTTTATCAGCCACCTCTTGCCGAGCCTCCAGCCTGCCATTTTCTAATCCTTCCTGACGTCCTTCGCGACGTGCCTGATCCTGCGCTGCTTTTAATTTCTCTTCATGGCTCTGCTCAAGAATTTTAACTCTCTCTACAGACTCCGCTATGGTTAAAAACGCACCGGTTTCTTCTTTGCTAAATACCCGCTTGCCACTTGCTATAGTTAGTTCCGGATCATCAAGTAAAGAGATGATACTGATATTATTCATAGTGCTTCCCGTTCTTCACTTCAGCCCGAGCCCTGCGATGTTTCAACTTCTGACTGGCCACTAGCGTCAGTTACCGGTGTTTTTTCGACACTCACCTGAGTAGCGGTTACAGCTGCAGCAGCCTCACCAGTTGCAGCCTCACCAGTTGTAACCGGTGGCGACTGTCTCTGCACATGTTCAATAACGTCAAGTGATAATTGATATACTGATCTGGCAATTTTTTCGTCGATGTTTTTGATAGCCATTGGAAACTGCCCTGATAACAACTTCCGTATTGGCAGATTGTCCACAGAACACACGAGCACAGATGCCCCCGCGCTCGCCAGAAGTTCCGGTACCGCTTCCGAGGTATTCACCGGTTCTGCAATAGAGCGGTTGCTGCCAACCTGCATGGCGACATCAAAATAGTTTGGACCGACCAGCGTGCGAGCTTGCTTCAGCAGAGCGCCATCAATCCACTGTGCGATCAGCGGAGCCAGAAAAACGGTTCCGGCTACCAGTTGCAATTTGTCTCTGCTCGCGTTTTCTGTAAAACACCAGTGTGGTACTTTTTCCAAAGTGGCCCAGTTGATCTGAGCTAATTCATCAATAGAGCAGCTCGATTCCAGCGATGCCAGAAATTGTGCGGCACTGGTACGATGAAGGCGAGTTCTGCGAGCTACTGATAATGTTTCCATTTGCACTACCGATTACGCCGCTGAACCGGCTCTGCCTCGACTACACCAAAGCCTTTCCCTGCAGCTGGAATCTTATCTGCTGTTTCAATATTTTCCCTGGTACCATTTGACTGGTGCATTGACTGGCCCACAGTAACTCTCTGCTTATTGTTATCCGGTGCAGCACCAGTAAGCCCGATTTTGTTTCCAGCGGCAGTGTTGGCGTTCACAGTGTCAGCAGGTCTGCGGAACATTGCTCTAAAGCCGAGAAATATCAACAGAGCCCCACTAACCAACGCCATTCCCAGCCATGACACCACACCCATATTTTGAATTGGCAGTTCTGCGCTCTCGACGTTGATCGGTGTGGCAGTAGAGAGTCTTTGATCCGGACTGGATTCAAACAGGGCAACGGTGACATTGTCGTATGGAAGATTTTCAAGCCCGTTTACTACCAGTGCTTTAATCTGACCGATGTGTGGAGAGAGGTCGACATTCGCACGGTGCTTGACGAATACTGAGGCACTGGATTCTGATGGTGTATCCGATAATGGATCATTTTCCGGCACTGAAAGATGCACCCGCGAGAGCAAGACGCCATCAATACTCGAGATGGTATGAGATATCTCCTGCGACAGAGCGTGTATGTATCTGGCACGCTGTGCCGTACTTGAAGACACAAAGCTCTGATCCTTAAAAACATCACCCAGTGTATCGAACTGGGTGCGCGGCAGTCCGTTGGCTTGTAATAATTGGACAGCACTTGCAAAGTTATCTTCAACTGTGGTGACGCTGAAAGTATTTTCTTTTCCGGCAACCTTGGTTGCAGATAACTTTGCACGTTGTAAAAGCGCGACTATTTCATTTGCCTCCTGCTCCGATAACCCCGAATACAATGATTGCTCACTACAACCACTCAGAATTAAAGTGAAGAACAAGAGCATCAGAAAGCGTTTGATGCCATCCAGTCCAAAAGTCAGCCGCGGTATTCTCATAGTTAAATCAACTCTGTTGGCGGAATAACTGTTGCAATCCATCAGCAGTTCGGTTTGCAACATTCGAAGTTAACTGGCTGTGAAACATAAACTCCTGACTCTTAGCCGTTAGCATTACGATCTCACTGGGAGATAATTCATCACCACTTTTAACAGCGTTTTCAGCGTATTCAATTAAAGCGCTGGCTTCTTTGTTGATGTAATCAAGTGGCTCAACAAGCGCTTTCATCATGTCATCTGTTGCTACCGGCTCAACCGACTGAACCGAGGCGGCATTGCTTAAGCTATTGGCAAACATGGCTGAATCACTACTGAAAGTAGCTGAATAACCTAAGCTGATATTCTCCACAGAGCCTTCTGTGGCAATACCAGCAGTTTGAACCGAATCAACGATCTTGGTTTCCATAGTTTTATCCTGCGTATAGACGCATTATGAAATGAGTTACTGCTTTCTCGCCATTGTTTCAAGCGCACTTGCAACACTGGTCAGAGATGTGTGTGAACTGTTGGACAAAAAACCCATGCGCAGAGACTCGGCAGTCAGTTCGTTGATTGCAGAAGGTGTATCTTCCCCGGACGTATGCAGGTTGGTTCCAAGGTCTACAATCTTGTTGGCCTGCTTATCCAGCGCTTCTCCCCAGGCTTCTGCCATAGCTTCGTACCAGCTACCCGATGCTTTCTTACCTGCACCTGCATTAGCCGTTCCCGAGGTAGCAGACAAGCTGCTTAACGATGATAAATCTGACATATTATTCTCCAATGTAAAGGTTATTATTAATACGATAAATCCAGTTGCTTTTCATCTAACTTAAGTTGCACTTTCTCATCAAGTATCGCTACCACTAAATGCCCGCTCGGCAAGATGGACCCTTCAAAGTAACGAGACCCATCTTCTGTTTGAATATACTTCGGAGCGCTCGCTACAATCATCACAATACGTTTTCCCGGTAAATCATCGATGCGTTTTGGCGTTGGCTCTTTTACTTCGACTACAGGCTTTTCATTAACTAAATTAAGTTCACGCAAATCTGCTACGTCCTGATAGACTCTATCTTCAACACGCTGCAGCAAATCAAGATCATTGGTCGCTGTATTTACAGATACTGCTCCTTCGCCTAAAACCGAAACTTTTGCATCCACACCATTAACCCGATACACAGACCCAACTGATTCTGCCAGCGAGTCTCCGAGCTTTACATCCCACTGGACATAGTCCGGGACTTGTACCTGCTCCCTCGCCTTGTGCAGATCTGCTCTGTTTTGCAGGTAGCCGTTGACAGCAATTGTGTTGTCTTCCTGTAAAACAACATTGAGCTCACTAAAACCGCCGGTCTCCAAATCAGTTTCAACGCCAGAAACCACGTCGTTAATTGTTACAGGCTCTGGCGTTTCAACATTTGTGTAAACCCAGAACGATCCACCAAGCACCAGCACTCCGGCAATTGATTGCATTGCACCTGCAAGGATTCGTTTACTTTGCGGTTTTGGGGCAGCGAGTACAGCTGGGGAGGCATGATCCTGTCGCAAGCTGTCCGGACGTTCTGCACCCTGATCAAATTTTGCCGGCAGATATGACTCATGCTGAGTCAGGGGCTGAACTGTAAACACGTTATTTCGCACCGTTACAGAGGCACCGACAGACAGTAATAACTCAACGCCTGAATCGATAATTTCATCATCTACTTCTATACTTCCCTGCATCACCCTGAGTCCCAGCTGTCCTTCTGCATGGAGGAGCTCTACGATGGGGTCTGCCTCATCGGAACTGTCACCACCCGGTTGCGACGAAGCCTGATACATGTCTGGCAGATCGAGCACGACATCACAATCGTATCCAACACCAACTGTGGTCACACGATCATATTGCAGTGCTACCCTGGCACCGAGCTTTCTGCCCTCAAGAACAATGAGTTCCAGTTGTTGATCACTCACAACGTTTTCGTTAGCGTTCATGACTGCACCATTTCTAATTGTGGTTTCTGTTCGTTCACTTGAGAATCTGCTGTTTGTTGCACAGTCAGACCAGGGTCGGATAATGAGATGTGCTGTATCACGTTGAGATCGATATCACCCATTAATTCGTTATACGACAGTACCGGTGTGCTGAACGAAAAGGGTTGTATCATTTGACGCAGCTGACGTCTGATCTGTAAGTGAGTGACCAGCGCACCGGGCTGGTGCTCATTGATTTTCTGCTTTAATACGGCACGAAGTGCCTCTGCCTTGCGTGGTTCAAGCGATAATTGCGTATTGCCCGGGCTTGATCGCATCGCTTCAAGTAGTTGTTCTTCCAAACCGGGATCAAGGGCAATTGCCTGCAAAGTTCGATCTGGTGCATGCTGATGACAGATCTGGCGCGATAAGGCGATACGCACAAATTCGGTCAGATTATTAATATCTTTCTCGTGCGCCGCAGCGTGTATCAATGCTTCCAGAATGCCTCGCATATTTCGGATAGATACTTCTTCCTCCACCAAATTGCGTAAAATGCCAGCCACATTCTGCAGCGGGATTGAACGCAGCGCTTCTTTGACGATATCCGGATAATCCACACTTGCCTGACCAAGCAAGGTACCGGTTTCCTGTATTCCAAGAAACATCGGCAGATGACGCCGCAAAGACTCGTCCACCGATTCGCAGATGTGCTCTATTGAAGTATCCGTTGTGATTGGGTCTTTTGATACCGGTACTTCATACATTTCAAAAGACCAGGTCGACTCCGGATTCCTGTGCCAGTGGAACCGGATACTCGGCAACGGAAATCCGATTCGCGTTTGTATTTTTTCGAAGTCCTGATTTAACGCTTCTAAAAGCTGTTTGTCACGACCACCACTTCCGTACTCAGCAGGCAATTCTATTAACAGAGGAACCGATTGTTGTACTTCAACCAATTCAGTTTCTTTTGCCGTTGGTTCAGCGTTTTCATGACGATTGAACATCGAATCCATAGCAGGTTGCGATACGCGGTCCATCTTTTTACGAATTGCCGGAATCAGGCTACTGCCAATTGTTATGAACAGCAGCCCGAGAATTATAAAAACTGCTGTCGGGAATCCAGGTACCAGTGACATCAACACACAGACTACGCCGCAGACAATCAATACCCGCGGGATAGATGCAAACTGAGATTGTATTGCGTCACCCAGATGTTCCTGATTATTGGTATCTGTTACGCGAGTCACAATAAGGCCGGCTGCCATCGCACTAAGCAGAGCAGGTATTTGCGCAACCATGCCATCACCGATGGTAAGAATTGAGTACTTCGACATAGCAGCACCCGCATCCATGCCGCGCTGGAAAATTCCGACAGTTAAACCGCCAAGCAAATTGATGATGATGATAACGATGCCGGCAATTGCGTCACCTTTTACAAACTTCATTGCACCATCCATGCTGCCGTGAAGTTTGCTTTCGAGTTCGAGTTCCTGCCGCTTGGCTCTGGCTTCTACTTTGTCGATCAGTCCAGAACGTAAATCAGAGTCGATCGACATCTGCTTACCGGGCATGGCATCCAGTGTGAATCGAGCGCCTACTTCTGCGACTCGCTCTGCACCTTTGGCAATTACTAAAAATTGTACGAGCGTGACTATCAGAAATACCACCAGGCCAACAACAACGTTATTTCCGGCCACAAGGGACCCGAAGGTATCGATTATATTACCGGCGTCTGCGTGCAGCAGAATCATGCGCGTGGTAGCAACAGACAACGCCAGTCTAAACAGTGTGGATATAAGCAATACACTGGGGAAAGCAGAAAACTGCAACGGCTTACTGACGTAGATGCCCATTAGTACAAGCATTACGCCCAAAGAAATATTAAGAGCGACCAGTACATCGAGCAATATGATTGGCAGCGGCAAAATCATCAAAGCGATGATCGCTACCACCAGGCCCGCCAGCATTAAATCACTGGTTCTGGCCATCCAGCTCCTGGATGGCGTGGCGACAGAGCTAAAATACGCGTGTATATCCATACTTACCGCTGTTACGGGAAAACTGCACTCATTGTGCAGACTTAAAACCGCCGCTTACCACTTATATAGTAAAAGTAGCAGTCGGTTAAATAATGTAAACCATACTTAGTGTAACCTGCAACTGACGAATAAATTTCTACGTCACATAAATAATCACAAAATAATTTCAATTCGTTGCTTCGAGCTTTATTAATACCTATTGGTACGGTGATCACTACAATGTGTAAGACTTTAGTAACAGTAACTCAACAGTGCTTCATCAGTTCGCGGTTATATTCCTATGAACAATCTATAGCCTTGAATTCAGTGACACAGTTCAAATTTAACTATGTAAACCCTGGACTTCATTGTGGCTAACCCTGGTGACAGCGGTGAAAAAACCGAAAAAGCAACGCCGAAAAAACTTCGCGATGCTCGTGAAAAAGGTGACATACCTAAGAGTAAAGACCTCACCAGCACCATAGGACTAATACTTTCTGCCATTGTAATCTGGTTCGCATCGGTATACATGATGCCAAAATTTGCGGCACTCATGGCAACCGCGCTGCAGGCATCAACCGACGATTTTTCAACCACAGCAGCACTACTGGGCAAACAGGCACTGGACTTATTTATTCTCTCCTCCTTATTGATACTAATTCCCGTAGCAGTACTAAGCATTTTTATTGAGTTCATACAGGTCGGCCCTCTGCTCGCCATGGATAAGGTCAAGCCGGACTTGTCAAAGCTGAACCCTGTCTCAGGTATAAAAAAGATGTTCGGCGCAGATAATTTTTTCGAGTTGTTAAAATCAATCGTGAAAACCAGCGCCATCCTGCTTTTCTGCTGGCTGTCGATAAATGCATTTCTGCCTGATTTAGTTTTTCTACCTGCGGCTGAACCCGCGAATTCAGTCGGTGCGTTGTTAGATCTGACTCTGTATATCGTTGGTGCTTCGCTGTTGTTTTTGCTCTTGTTCACCGCAATTGACGTTAGCTATCAGCACTACGCGTTCGCAAAAAAGATGAAGATGAGTCTGCGTGAAATTAAAGATGAGTATAAAAGCACGGAGGGGGATCCATTAATCAAAAGCCACCGCCGGCAGACAGCGCAGGAGTGGGCTCAGGAAGGTGCGTCACAAGCGGCAGGTGATGCAAGTGCTCTGGTGGTAAACCCGACACATGTTGCAGTTGCCATCCGCTTCAACAGAGACCTTGATGATGTACCAGTCGTCACCGCGGTAGGCGAACATGAGGTGGCCCAGGCGATGAGAGACTCTGCAAAAAGAAACCACGTGCCCGTGGTACGCAATATTAAGCTCGCACGCACCTTACTGGCAACTGCCACCGAAGGTGAGATGGTGCCACGCGATCTGTTTGATGTTGTTGCTGAAATTATTCTTTGGGCACAAACGGTCAGTGAACGGATACAGCATGAAAAAACCTACAAGTTCACAGCATGGGATGGTGAAGTCGCTAACGCTCCCGGAGAAGATCTAACCTCCTATCCGGGGAATGTCGCTACAACCAACCTGTCACTGAAAACTGACTAAACCAACCCGTAACAAGACAGGCAAAATATTTGGACAATTTTCCCACAACACTACTTCTTACGATGTTCGCACTTGCAATAGTGCTCGTAGTTGCATGGCTTATACTTCGCGGGCTCGCCAGTATGGGTATAGCGAAAAACAGAGACGGACGGTTAAAGATCGTTGAAAACATTCCCGTGGGAACACGAGAGCGTATTGTCGTTCTGCAGTTTAACTCCAGGGAGTATCTGATTGGCGTAACTGCAAACAGTATAGTGCAGCTGGACGCTGACAAAACCACAGATGCTCCGCCAGATGATGTTACAACATAACCTCTGATCATCATTTCAGAAAAACCACATCAACTCGGGCCGAACTCATTGCACACGCATTCGCACATTACTTTATGCAACGCAGTGTGTTTGTACTATTGCACCAACAGCGATTGAAAATACTCACTGTACTTTTTGATAGTCAGTTCCGATGAGAACTCGCATTGTAACTTCTTCTGACTATTTTCAGACAATCTCACAAGAACATCCGGGTTGTCATGAAGATGCCTGATTCGATCAGCTATGCCACTGGCATCGCGAAGAGGTACAACATAGCCGTTAACTCCATCTTCAATAATTTCCATACTGCCTTCATTGGCAGAAGTGATCACTGGCGTTTTATAAGCCAGTGACTCCAATATTACTCGCGGCAGTCCTTCACGAATCGAGGGCAACACCAGTACATCACAAGCGGCAATTACTTCCGGTGCATCATTGCGATAACCGGTTAAATGAATTCTATCCTTCATGCCGCTGTTTTCTATTTGCGATACGTAGGGTTCGGTTGAGATATTTTTACCGACCAGCAGAATATGTAAATCTTTTAAATCCGCCAGCTCCTTCGCAGCTTTGATGACATAAATCAGCCCTTTGTGGGGTCGAGCATTAGCAACACACGCAACGTTAAATTTCGTTTTGTCGGTATTAAACAGATTCAAATCTGTTTCCGGGCCTGTATACCAGCCCAGATCATGCCCTTTGTAGATGGTAACTACGTTTTTTACAGAACGATTCCAGATACGGGTTTTTACATGTTTTTCTACCGCCCGCGATACACAAATAACGCCATCCACACGGGGATGCAACACCGTGAGATAGGTACTGGGGTCACGTCGATACAGGCCCCCGGTTGTACCCCTGTACACCACCAGCTTTATGCGTTTTCCAATAGATGCAAACGCTGCGTTTGGAATATTGCGGGAATTAGTGGCATAGACGATCTGTATTTGGTTTTTGTCAATGGTGTGACGTATTAGTTTTATTGTTTCCAGACTGATTTTTTTATTCGATGAGCTATAAACAATCTGAATACCATGCTCTG
Source organism: uncultured Granulosicoccaceae bacterium (assembly GCA_964388065.1). Classification (GTDB taxonomy): domain Bacteria; phylum Pseudomonadota; class Gammaproteobacteria; order Granulosicoccales; family Granulosicoccaceae. Next base: position 14,997 of record CAYLZS010000517.1, on the reverse strand, counting down.
AAAAGCGCGGTATATATTGGTTATCTTTGTCGGTGACAACTGTGACGTTGTGACCAGCCCTGGCAAGGCCAACAAAGATTTCTGATTCTGGTCTGGCACTGGTGTAAGAACCGCCAGAACCCGGGAGTATCAGAAGATTCATCGATCAGGTGTAGTCCTGATAGGATTTCTCTTCCACTATTTCCGAATTCAGATGCAAATTCACGCGCTTTTTTACGTTGGCGCGCTGATCATTAGTTACATAGACGCTTCTGGCAAGCTCTATGAAACGATCGCCAAATCTTTTACTGCGTTCTTCCTCTCTGATGTCGTCTTCGATCACCCACAGGGATTCATTGATTGATTTCAACTCATCACGCATTGCTATAAGGTCGGCATCTTCAGATACAGCATCGCGCCACACGGTAGTTAGCAACTCTAACTCTTTATTTACATGTGACTTCTTTTCTACAGAGTCAATGCGTTCTGATTTAATCTCCAGAATAGTTATTTTATCCAGCAATTCACCAGGTGATATCGGAATCAGGATATTTTCTTTAGAGAGATCCGTCATTGGGATGTTTTAGCTGTTGTTGGCAGTGTTGGGGTTCCCCTGCGATAAACCGCGAGAGAAAAATGAACCGCGAGCACAGGGCGTCTCTATGGACAGGTTGCTGTTTAAGCACACTACTATCTATACGCGGCGATCTGCCAGATGATACAGGATCAGTTGCAGCAATAACATATGAGCGGTGATTCGATCATTTGCGTGCAGGCCAGATTCAAAGGGAAACAGAAGTAAGACACCGGCACTTAAACTTCCTGACTACATACCCGGCTATTTACAAGGCCTCCTGCAAGAGCAGGAGGCCTGGACTAATTAGTCAACGGGTTTTGCAGCAGCCTGGCTCGCTAAGATATTAAGCTGAGTCGGCCGACTGCTTACCCGAGATGCCTGCAATGCTGTTTACTGCTTACCAGCGTTATCGATGATGTCGCTAAGCACATTTGCGGCTTCGTCAAGGATAATATCTGGAAAGCCACCGTCTTCATCTCCGTCACCAGCAGCACCGAAGGCTTTACGATAAAGCTCCTCGCGCTCCTCTCGATCAGATCGGCGTTCTTCGATTTCCTGTTTTCTAACCGCTTCCAGCAGAGTCACGTCTCGCTGCGCACGCGCATCGCGCTGAGCTTCAAGCTCTTCGATTAACAGCTTGAAAGAATTATTGCCGCGGTAGCGGGATTCGTGTCGAAACTGCACATGGCTGTAGTTTCGCTCACCCTCTGACCAGGCATCAAAGTTGGCTACAGCGACTTCGGCCCATGGTAGCGCGTTGTCCAGACTGCGCTCACCCTGTGCATCAGAATCCATCGCCGTTGGAAACAATACGTCAGGAATAACACCGCGGTGCTGAGTGCCTTCGCCGTTTACGCGAAAGAACTGTGCGATGGTTACTTTGAGCTGCCCCAGAAGCCCTTCTTTATCGAGTGGCACAACACTCTGCACCGTACCTTTACCGAATGTCGGTTCTCCAAGCACCACTCCCCGACCGTAGTCCTGAATCGCTGCTGCAAAAATCTCAGATGCAGACGCGCTGCCGCGATCAACCAACACAGCTAACGGACCACCGTACACAACTGCGGAGTCGTTATCGTCTTCGGTATTGACGTCTCCTCTTGCATCTTTGATTTGTACGATCGGACCACTTTCTATAAACAACCCGGTTAACTGGGTAGCTTCAAGCAGTGAACCACCACCGTTGCCACGCAGATCGATAATGACTCCGTCAACTCCGCCATCAGTCGAGGCAAGCTCACCCAGCAGACGTCGAACGTCGCGAGTGGTGCTTCGATAGTCGGGCAGTCCCTGTGCACGGGCCGCTGAGTCCAGATAAAACGTTGGCAAATCGATCACTCCGACGCGTCGAGCCTTGCCGGCCTTTGGCACTTCGACAATTGAGCTTTTGGCCGCCTGTTCTTCGAGCTTGATCTTGTCGCGCACCAGCGTGATCACCTTGGGGGGTGAGCCTTCAGGCGCGTTACCCGGTAATATTTTAAGACGCACTGTTGAGCCTTTCGGGCCACGAATCAGATCAACGACATCATTTAATGGCCAGCTGACGACATCGATTATTTCTTCTTTGCCATTTCCAACGCCGATAATCCGATCATCAACACTCACCTGTTCACTGAGTGCTGCAGGTCCACCGGCGATAACACGCCGTACCACGGTATTTTCACTTTCAGTTTGCAGTGCCGCGCCAATGCCTTCCAGAGAAAGGCTCATATTGATTCTGAAATTTTCAGAGGTACGCGGAGAAAAGTACGAGGTATGGGGTTCTACCGAAGCGGTATAGGAGTTGATGAAAAACTGGAACACATCGTTCGCTGCCAGCTGACTGACACGCCTTTCCATGCGTTCGTAGCGATCCTCCAGAGTGTTAACCAGATCGTCTTCAACCTGCTCTGCCAGACGCAGGTTGAGCACGTCATTTTTGACGCGTTTGCGCCACAGCTCATCCATCTCCTGCTGTGAACGTGCCCACTGAGCATCTTCACGGTTGAAGGTGTAGCTTTCATCGATGGTGAAGTCGAATTCGCGCTTTAACAAACCGGTTGCAAACGCTGCGCGCTCTTCGACTCTGGAACGGAATCGTTTGAAAACATCAAATACCGGATTCAGGCGTGCATTGCGGAGTGCATCATCGAATTTGCGACGATACTGATCGAACTCTGCAAGATCACTGGCCAGAAAAAAGTTCTTCTGTGGGTCGAGTGTTTCCAGATATCGGTCAAAAATTTGTTCTGACAGCTCATCGCCTACTTTTACTCGCTTGTAGTGATAGCGTTGCATGAGCTGGACAATGCCCGCCGTGGCCTGGCGGTGCTCAGGTGTCGGTCGCAGTGTATCCAGTGCAATTGCGCGGTTGTCTGCTGACACAGCAACACTGACGAGCGCGCTCACAGCAAATACCGAAATCCGGGCGAGTTTACCGGCAAATGTTGCGCTGGCACGAGGCCGTACGGATGCCGTGCCGTCTTTTTTTATACGGAGCTTTTCAAGCCACTCAAACCGGCACCATTGGCCGGAACAACGGGGGAGTTGCTGCATTAGTTACTGTTCCTCGAGGGCTTGCAAAATGACTTAAGATTGTGAGTTACTTCAATAAGATACCGCATCAGGCCCCGTGTGGCAGTTGGCTCTGGCAATGAAATGGCTCTCTGTGGTGATCCTGGATTTAGCATAGGCTTTCTTTAGAACCACATTAACCTGACAAGTTCAAAAAGTCTGCCCTGTCTGATGCCGAACAGCAAGGTGTGTATCAATACAAATTGATCAACATAGCGCAATTTGCAGATCAAACGGCAAATCGGTTAGCCAAAACGTGTGCCGGACGCCAATTGCTGCCTGGTCGCAAGTCGGGTTAATCCTGAACCGCACTGACGTAATTGTCGAGTCAATACAATGCTCCCGAGCAGGACCACGCTATCGTTGATCCGACGGTTTTCCGGTTACGCAAATTAAGATGCAATTCACAGCCCAACCAGATTCACAGAATGCCTGCTTCCAGGCACAAACTGGCGGATTGATCCAGGAGTCTGCGCGTCAGAAACTCTGCTACTGCGAACGCGCCACGCAGACTCCTAGCCAGCTCGATTAAGTGTTAAAAATGGCGCTGGCAGCTCTTTTGTCAACGGCAGTATCCATTGGCTGTTCAACTGATTTCTGCTGATCTCAAGCAGATTGAGAGATGGATCAACCATATATTGATGCGGTCGGCTATTAAGCGCGCAATTGGCTTTTACCGTGACACTGGTTGGAGTGATGCCCTGTCGCTGCCAGTCATCTTCAAGAAAATGTGCAAACTGAAGCAGCATGTCTGGTATGCAGGACATTTTCCTGCGTTGTTTTCTGGTCAGGTAATCTATCGGGTCAACGCTCCAGGTTTGCGTCTCCGTTTTGACCGTATAAAGTGCACTGCCTCTTTTTGATCTCAGCTTCATTCGCCAGCTGAATCGATGACCGTCTTCGTTCCATGCAACGTTACCCGGTAGCGCCCAGTTTCGAAACGGAACCGCAATTTGCAGCAATAGCCAGCTAAACATTACAAGCAAAACCAACTGGTGTCTGATCGCAAATGATTGATCAAACTTGTTAGCTGGTAATGAAATTACCGACCTCTCTGTAAATCGACGAACAAGCCTTTTAGGCCAGTCCGGCTCAAGAACCAGCGTACTGGCGAATAGAGTAAACCACGGAAAAATACCAATGTTGAATACAAAGTGATTCATCACATGAAATATGAAATAGACTCCCAAAACCCACAACCGTGTTTTTTTAAACAGCAATAAAGGTGCGCCCACCAGGTGCAGCAAGATCGCACCATAAGCACCCATCGCTATGCCGAGATCGTTTGTCAGTGTGGTAAAAAAAGGTGGGAAGTTCGGTCGTGATTCCTGCATCCACATACGCAGTGGTTCAAGATTTAGCCAGTCCGGATTGAGTTTCACCAGACCTGCGTGTATCAAAATAATTTCGAGCTGAATAATCAACACTATGATTGCCCAGCGCGGTATGGTTTTCGATGCAATGGAGGCATCGCGCCGTGCGTCCAGAGACAGGTAAGCGTTTGCCGGTACAAACAGCATTACAATGCAAAACAAAATCACCATGTAGTAGTGATTTAAATACAGGGCCTCATCAAGCAGAAATGCGTAAGCGAAACCCACAGTAAATACAAAAAGCGCAAGCCGGTAACGGTAGCCAACCATAACCGCAATTGCTGCAATGGTGAGCACAGTCCAGTGTACATAAAGCCCGATCCCCGGCCAGGGGTCTATCCATTCGAAGTGCTTATACTTGAACAGCATGGATGGCTCCAGATACTTGCACGACAAACACAGAAAAAACTGGTTAACGCTGTCGAAAACAAGCAGAGCTCCGAAACCCATTCTGAAGACAGCGAGCGAGCTCGCATCAACCTGATCGAATAGTTGTCGGAATAATTTATACATGCTCATCATATTCTACTACGAGTACGCTTCAGTGCGAACTGCAGATCACCTCAGTGGATCACGCGCATCCGCAACGGCTTCTGTATTGCGGCAATTCACTGAACCCACAGAAATCCATGCTGAATAGCTGCCAGGTTTTGGGGTTTTTCTGCAGGCTTGCGGTCGTGTGGTTAGCCGGTTACATTATCAAGAAATTCCGATTCGAACCAGCCACCAAAAACAAAGTTCCGGTCACAAATGACTACCCGAAACAGTGCACCACAGAAGCTCCCACACCTGGTCCGGTTCAGGAGTGACGCATGAGCCGTGAGGAGATACTGCTGGTCTATGATCGCGAGTGTCCGGCGTGCAATGCCTATTGCCAGGTAGTGCAAATACGCAAAAGTGTTGGCGACTTAAAAATTGTTGATGCCAGAGAAAACAGTGCAGTGCTAAACGAAATTACATCAGCGGGACTCGATATCGATCAGGGCATGGTGCTGAAAATGGGAAATCAGCTTTACTACGGTCCCGATGCTATCAATATGCTGGCCTTAATAGGCAGCCGATCCGGAGTTTTCAACAGACTAAACTACTGGATGTTCAAATCAAAAATCGCGTCTAAAATACTTTACCCTGTATTAAGAGCGTGTCGAAATACACTTCTAAAACTACTCGGCAAATCCAGGATCAATAATCTTGGACTGGATAATAATGAAAATTTCTAACAGGTAGTCAGGCCACAGGCCAAAACCAGCTCAGATTAAGGTCAAAGCTAAAAATAGTGTATTGAGCTGTAATTTATCAACCGACTACTACAAGTTGAAAATCATTGTTAAAACCAAAGCCTGAATACTATTCTGCCGCAACACCCGCTGCTTATAAAACTTTTGAACTATCAGATATTTAAGCCAGGAGCCTGCGCGGCAGAAACTCTGCTACTGCGAACGCGCCACAGCGGTGCGTTTTAATCGATCATTTTCGTTACGTATTACTGACAGAAACCAGAATGCTCAAAAACTCGAACGTGCAACATTAATCAACAAGTCAAATCAGCATATCGATTGTACAATATTGAGCTGGGCAAAAATTGTGTATCAGACCAACCGTATTCTGTTTCCAAATACAGGGACTTTACCTCAATCATCACGGATTTTTGGCAGTAGCTGTCGGTACTTGTTAGATCTTTCTTTAATTAGTAATAACTGAGTTGAAGTAGGCAGTATTCTGGAATTCGTATGAGCAATAAAAAACTTCGAATTGGCATTTTGCTCGATGATTTCCACGTACCAATGTGGGAATACAAAATGTTTCAAAATATCATCAATAGCGACTATGCAAAGCTATCTCTGGTGATACTAAACAGTAACGAGAAGCCAACAACAGAAAACAAAACCCTGGTATCAAAAGTAGTAAACAATCGTGGGCGTATTTTCCATCTGGCCGTAAGACGAGCGCTGGAGATTATTTACGAAAAACTGATTGAAAGAAATACCCACCTGCCTGACGCAAACAAAAACCAAAACAGCGAGCATCTGTTTTCCCAAACACCGATTATCGATGTAGATACCCTTCAAAACCAACACTCAGATGTTTTCTTTGACCGCGACATTCTGGAGATACGCAAATATAAACTTGACATAATGGTGCGCTGCGGATTCAGAATCCTTAGAGGTGACATACTAAACGCTGCCAAATACGGTATCTGGTCATTCCACCATGGAGATAACAATAAAAACAGAGGTGGCCCTGCGGGCTACTGGGAGAGCATGGAGGGGTGGCCAGAGACCGGATCCATATTGCAAATTCTAACCGAAGATCTTGATAACGGCAGAGTGCTGTATCGATCATATTCATGCACTGAAAGCATGTCATTAACAGACAATGCCAGTAACTATTATTGGAAGTCATTATCGTTTCTGACCAGAAAAATGCAGGAGCTACATCGGGTTGGCGGAGAAATATTTTTGCAGCAGGCAAATGAAAACAACAAACACCCCTCATTCTACTCGGAACGTTTATATGTAAACCCAACTAACCTGGAACTGGCGCGACTCGTATCGGGCAAGGTACTTAAAAAGATCAAACTATTGTATGAAAACAAATTCATGATGGAACAATGGATATTGTTGTTTCATTTGAAGAACGAGTTTTCTTCCTCACTGTGGCGGTATCAAAAAATCGTTCCACCAAAAGATCGATTTTGGGCTGATCCGCATATCATTTATCGCAATGATAAATACTACATCTTCCATGAGGAGTATCTATACGATTCTGGCAAAGGAAGAATCGCCGTAATTACAATGGACAGCAATGGTAATTATGCAGACCCGGAAGTTGTTCTGGAGAAACCCTATCATTTGTCATACCCGTATGTTTTCGAATATGAAAATGAATATTATATGATTCCGGAAACACAGGCGACCAGGACTATACAGCTATTTAAATGCACTGAGTTCCCGGCAAAGTGGGAGTTTCAGCTGAATTTAATGGAAAATATTGAAGCTGTCGACTCGACACTAGTTCGCCACGAAGGCAAGTGGTGGCTCTTTGCAAATGTCACTGAATACGAAGGTGCATCATCCTGGGACGAATTGTTTTTATACTCATCAGATGACTTGTTCTCTACCGACTGGACACCACATCCGGCAAACCCCATTGTCTCAGATTGCAAATCTGCGCGGCCGGCTGGAAGACTGTTTCAACAAAATGGAACTCTCTACAGACCTTCACAGAATTGTTCACACCGCTATGGTTATGGCTTTAACCTTGCCGAGGTTAAACAGCTAAATGAAACCAGTTACAAAGAAGATGTAGTTACCAGGGTCGAACCTAACTGGGATAAATCGATAGTAGGCACACACACTTTCAGTCGGGTTAACTCGCTGCATGTGGTAGATGCGTTGTACAGGCGGCGCGCTTAAACTAATTATTAAGAATTCCTTAAAGGGTAATATTACGAATCTCGGTTCGTGTTAACGCTTGCTTTTATTCAACTTGCCTTCGACAAGCTGGATACTATCGGGATCACCAATTAAAGCAAATGGTCGGCGACCGCAAAACTCGAAGTTCTGATAGTTAATCTCTACACGCACTGTGTGTCCAAATTCATTCCTGCAAACACGCTGCGTAGCCGCTGAAGACAGTTCACCTACGACCCACTTGAAGCCCGCATCGTATCCAATCTGATGTACAGCTTGCCGAAGTGTGCGATATATTCCACGATTTCGGACCTCAGAGCTCACTGCCACCATATCAACAAGCAGATAGTCACCAGGCTCGATACACCTTCCCTCTCGATAGAGGGAATCGAGTTTCTGAAGTAGTGCCGAAACCGGCTTCATGCATTCAGGCATGTCAGTCGATCCCTGCTCCGCAAGCGCATAATCACACGCTACAAGACACCCGACTATTTTATTACTGACCGTGTCGGTAGCAACTACAGATAAATCTTGCTGGCACATCGCATCAAATGATCTGTGCATATACTTGCGATATTCATCCAATGAAACACCCACAGTTCTGTGTAACACACTGTCTTTTGAGAAAACATCGCATAGCAGTGCAAATGCATCGCTGGTGTTCCGGCTGGTCAGCGGGGATATTTCTATATCGTTAAGCAGAACTGGTAACTCGACTTGATTTAACAGCTTTTAAGTGTTGCATGCCTTTACTCCTCACGCTCAACACCACAACCAGTTTTATCAGGAGTTAACCACTTCATCTTCGACACCATTCCGTAGCATGCCAATACCTTCCACTTCTATTTCGATTACATCACCTGGCTCAAGATATTTGGGAGGATCAAATCTCGCTCCGGCACCTGTCGGCGTACCGGTCACAATAATATCACCCGGCTGTAGTGTCATAAATGTGGAGATATATTCTATCTCAGCTCTTATCGGGAACATCATCCGTGACAAAACATCATCCTGACGCACTTCACCGTTTACTCGGGTAATGATGTGCGCGTCGTCAAGCTGCTTCGGATCTTTAAACGGAACAAGCCACGGACCCATAGCACCAGAGCGATCCCAGTTTTTCCCCTGAGTCACATTGAACTTGGCATGCCGCACCCAATCTCGAATAGTGCCTTCATTACACAAGGTAAGCGCAGCAATGTGATCATAGGCGTTTTCTTTAGAGATTCGGCGACCTTCTTTGCCAATCACGATCGCGACTTCACCTTCGTAATCCAGAGTATGGTTTTCCGGTGGTCGGACCAAATTGCGTTGATGCCCGGTAAAGCCTGACGCAAAGCGGGGAAACAATGACATATATTTAGGCAGATCACTGCCATCTTTATATTCAGCATTGCGATCAGGGAAATTAACCCCTACACAGAGTATGCGCCTGGCGTCAGGAATAACCATTTCGTACTGAAAATCAGTATGCGTAACTGTTGAACCAGCTGCTGCCGACTCAAGCTCATCAAGAGCGTTTGCCTGTATAACATTAAGCAAACCAGGCCATTGAGGGAACTCCGGGCTCAGAGCAATCATCCCCTCTTCAGTGGCAGCACCATAGAAGGTTTCGCCGTTAACAGAATAAGTTGAGAAACGCATATTCATCAGTCCAGTTTAATCACTGCAAAATTTATCAGTATGCAAGCTACGGAGATTATGTTGTGATCCTTACGATACAATCTTTACGGTGCAATCCTTCAGGGCGCGATTATCGGGCTTGCAGCGAGCAATGAGTCCCGGGGTTCTACACCGACAAAATTAGTACCGTGTTCAAACCAGCTGCGCGGCGCTGCAGCACCCCAGAGCGTCTGCCTTTGCGGGTCAGTGAGATCCCATTTGATCGGTTCCATGTCGGGGTCTACTGTCTGGTAGTCGCTGCAATAGATCTCGATGCGGTGACCATCCGGATCAAGTATGTATAAAAAGAACGCATTTGAAATACCATGCCTTCCCGGGCCACGTTCAATATTGTCTACATAGCCGGTAGTCGCCATTAGATCGAGCAGATCAATGATGTTTAGAGGTGTCGGCACCCAGTAGGCAATGTGGTGCATGCGCGGGCCATTACCGTTAGTGAATGCCATGTCGTGCACGCCGCCCTTGCGGTGCATCCACGCGGCCCATAACTTTTTACTTTTTTCGTCTTCTGTGTATTCGGTAACGCGAAAACCAAAGTCACTATAGAACGCCACTGATGCGTCTACATCAGTGGAGAATACATTGAAGTGATCAATCCGCAATGGCTTTACACCTCGGTACAAAGCGTAGTTCTGATGAATAGGTTCAAGTCGATCCATCTTGTGATAGAACTCCAGCGGTATACCAAGGTTGTCTGAGGTCAGCAATGTTCTTCCCTGATATTCCCGCTCTACCCATTCAACCGGTCGGCCTTTTGTTCTGAAGTAGTTTTCTGCTTTATCGAGATCCTGTTCATCAAAGGTTTTAAAACCCATTGCCTCAACAGTCCCTGGTTGCTCAGATTTTTGCAGCACCAGACAGTGATGACCGCGCTCTTCCATGGCGCGCAGGTAGAGGTGAGTTTCAGATTCATCCGTTACCTGAAGTCCAAGAATTTCGGTATAGAATATTTTTGAAACAGCCAGATCTTTAACGTTGAGGTACGCATGAGATAAGCGGATCGTATTAAATTCCGGGTAGAGATTTGGCGCAGGCACTGGCATAACGCTGTTCCTATTGTGCGCCCAGGCGCGGTATTTTATGTTGTCCGGTAGCAAAGCCAATGTGCTTTTGCTCCATATAAAACTCGAAAGACCAGTCCCCTCCGTCACGCCCTATTCCGCTGGCTTTAACCCCGCCGAATGGCGTTGGCAAATGACGAACATTTTCAGAGTTCACCCAGATCATACCCGCTTCAAGTTTTTCGGTAAAACGCATTGCACGGGTTAGATCGTTTGTCCAGACGTAACCGGTTAATCCGTAGTTTGTATCGTTCGCTATAGCCAGCGCCTCTTCTTCAGTTGAAAACGGAATAGAGGTTAAAACCGGGCCAAAGATCTCTTCCTGAGCAATGCGCATACTATTAGTTGCATTGGTAAATAGTGTTGGCTGAACGAAATATCCTTCAGCTCCAATTGCCGAGCCACCCACTGCAATTGTCGCTTTGTCCTGTTTGGCAATATCGAAATAGCTGGTTACCTTGTTAAAGTGTTCTTCATTAATTAAAGGTCCGACTTCTGTGGTGGAATCGAGAGGGTGACCGGTGACAATATTTTTAACCCGTGCTGCCAGTTTTTCCTCAAACTCTTCTCGAATAGAGTCCTGAATCAAGAGACGTGAAGACGATGTACAGCGCTCACCGTTTATTGAGTAGATCATAAAAACCACAGCATCCAGTGCACGCTCCAGATCTGCATCTTCAAAGACAATCACCGGGTTCTTGCCGCCGAGCTCTAAGTGGTTGCGCTTGAGCGTGTCTGCTCCCTGTTTTGTAATCAGGCTGCCGGTACGACTTTCACCAACAAACGCAATTGCCTTGATCAGCGGGTGCTCACATAGTGCCTTTCCAGCCTCTTCTCCAAAGCCATTAACCGTATTCAAAACTCCCGCAGGCAAGCCTGCCTCTTCTGCTATTTCAACCAGCAGTCGCGCGGTGAGTGGCGACGCCTCAGCCGGTTTGTGAACAACCGTACAGCCAGCTGCAAGTGCCGGTGCTATTTTCCAGGTTGACAGCATGAACGGGGTATTCCAGGGCGTGATAACCCCGACCGGTCCAATCGGAACACGGCTGGTGATGTTCATTAATGTTGGTGACTTTAAATGCTTGCCATCACGTGCCTGTACTACCTGATCTGCAAAATATCGGAAATTCTCGGCACCACGAAGCGCTGCTTTCGACATAAAGCGTATTGCCTGCCCCGTGTCCCAGCACTCACAAAATGCTATCTCCTCAGCACGGGCTTCGATTCCCTGCGCCACGTTAATAAGAATTTTGCGACGCTCTGTGGCAGGCATGTCACGCCAGATCGGGAAGTTTTCAGCTGCGGCAATAGCGGCGGTATCAATATCTTTTGCGCTACCCTGTGCGACCTTGCAAATAACGCTTTTATCGACCGGAGAGACAGATTCAAACACTCCGCCGCTACCAGGTACATCTTTTCCTGCAATGCGATTTAATATCCCTGACTTTTTAAACTGAGCCAAATACCCGTCAAGCCTGGCTATGTTTTGTTCGAGTGTGCTCATTAAGGGACAATCCTGAATTCTACATTGCGCAGTATATCGGGTTTTGCCAATGCAGCAATGGCCAGTGCAGTTATAAGTAAACGCATGTACTCAGCACTCCAGATGGCCGGTAAAGTAAGGCTTTTCAGGCAGGTGGCGTAAGAGGCACTCTCCCCGTGTCAGTCAGTAACCAGCATTCATCCCCTTCGAACACAGCGGCAGTAAGTTGCTGGCCGTAGCCCGCACCAGTATCAAGGTTCACTCGATTGCCATAATGCTTCGCCTTCTCAACTGGTGTGTGTCCGTGCACCACAAGAAACGGGTGCTGGCGTTTGTCATCAAGGAATTCGTATCGAATCCAGAGCAGATCAGTCGGATCCTGCTTTTCGATTGGCACACCGGGACGGATACCTGCATGTACAAAAAGTTGATTGTTTTCCTGATGTAAATGAGGCAATGAATCCAGAAATTCGATATGTTCAGAGGGCACTGCTGCCAAAGTGCTCATGTAAACGTCTTGTTTATAATCGTTATTGTCTACCTTCACACCGTAGCTTGCGAGTGTCTCTTTACCTCCCAGCCTGTCATCCAGCCAATGAAAGTCGACAGTCATTTTGACGTGACAATCTTCCATAAACACAGAAAACATCTGATCGTGGTTTCCCTTCAGAAAGACCCAATTTTTTTTGGCAGCACGCCCCTTCATTAAAAATTCAATGACGCCACGGCTATCCGGGCCACGGTCGATGTAGTCGCCGAGGAAAACCACACGCGCGTCAGAACCGCCATCGTTTTCTATTTTTTTGACTGTGTTCCTGAGCATATTCAGCTCACCATGAACGTCGCCAACGGCATAAATTGTATTCTTGATTCCTACTCTCCTGTAGTCATAGCAATTGCTTCGGGAAACAACGCTACGTTCAGATTACATTACTTTTTTCCCGAGCCAACAGCCATCACCGTTTACTCCCAGCGAGCCACAGCGAGCGCTCACAGTGTTTATATAGAGCTGCATATAATATGTACTAGATTCGATACTAATACACAACTGAAGCCGATTTACAGGCTTTTATCCATTTGTGTTATTGATCTGAATAATCGCCGCCTCAAACGCAAAACTCGACCAAAGAATGTACAATTCTCACAATGGAACCACTTTAAGACACGAGTAGTTTTTACCATAGATCAATTTATGCCAGATACCTTCGACTATATCGTTATCGGTGCAGGTTCCGCTGGTGCGGTGCTGGCCAATCGCCTCAGCACTGATCCCGATGTGTCAGTGTGCCTGATTGAAGCAGGCCCGACAGATAATACACCGCTGGTCAGCACACCACTTGGTCTGATGCTGCTGGCAAAAAACCCGCGCTATAACTGGCTCTATCAGTCCACACCACAACCAGGTCTTGATTCCCGACAAATCCCGATACCACGCGGCAAAGTGCTGGGCGGATCATCTGCAATTAACGGAATGGTTTATATACGAGGGCATCGTGCAGACTACGATGCATGGGCTAATGCAGGTTGCAGCGGCTGGGACTTTGACTCCGTATTGCCCTACTTTAAAAAATCAGAATCGAACAGTGACCCGACTCGAGATACGCAGTGGCATGGGACCAAAGGTGAACTATCAGTTAGCAACCTGCGTGACCCCAATGGTATGGATCAGGTGTTTATCGATTCTGCCAACCTGTTGCAAATACGCAATTGTGCTGACTTCAATTCACCTGAACCGGAAGGCGTTGGTGTTTATCAGGTGACGCAAAAAAAGGGGCGACGCCACTCAACAGGTGCAGCCTTTCTGACGCCGATCAAAGACCGCACTAACCTGACCATAGCCACAGATGCCGAAGTCACCGACATAGTAATTCAAAACCAAAAAGCCGTGGCAGTAAATATCAGGCGTGCAGACTTATCGACCAGTAAAATACATACGAACCGCGAAATTATATTATCTGCAGGTGCAATAGGTTCACCCGACTTGCTGCTTCGCTCCGGCATTGGACCTGCCAATGAAGTTACAGCTGCAGGATATAAATTAATCCGGAATCTTCCAGGTGTCGGGCGAAATTTACACGACCATGTAGATATCATGGTTATCAACCACACAAAATCCCACACACCCTACGGGGTGTCAGTTCGTGCTGCTCCACGCCTCATTGCAGACGTATTTAAATGGGCTTTTCATCGGCGCGGAATGTTCTCTTCCAATATGGTCGAGGCCGGCGGGTTTATAAAATCAAGCCCTGATCGCATACGTCCCGATATACAATTTCATCTTATACCGGGCCGTAAAAGTTTTAGCGGCCAGCCCATTGAATACGGCCACGGCGTATCTCTTCATACCTGTATTCTTGACCCGGCAAGTCGCGGCACCATTACCAGAACCAGACCAGACGGACCACCGGACATTGATTTTGGATTATTCAATGTTGAAGACGATCTTCACAGACTAAGACGGGGGCTGCAAACCGCAAGACAAATTCTGGCGCAGGCACCGTTCGAGGCGCACGGCTTAACAGAATTTCTACCAGGCAGCTCAGTTGAGAGTGAAGATTCACTAGATAACTTTATCAGACAAAACGCACGCACGGTTTATCACCCGGTTGGCACCTGTGCGATGGGTGTCAGCGATCAATCGGTGGTTGATCCGCAATTAAAAGTACGGGGTATCGATGGCTTGCGGGTCGCAGATGCTTCGATCATGCCTACCATTGTCAGCGGCAATACCAACGCACCAACCATCATGATTGCCGAGAAAGCTGCAGATATGATTATCCAGAACCACCAGTCAGAATGATGGTTAAGGTTCAACTCGAGTTGTTCTGACAAACACCAGACAACAATAAAGTTCGGTTTCGAATAAACTACGTAC
>CAYLZS010000516.1:0-6471 GCA_964388065.1 uncultured Granulosicoccaceae bacterium | reverse complement strand
AGCTCGCACGCCCGCGCAACATCCACAGGAGCATAAGTAATGGGTTTGTTTGACAAACTTTTTGGTGAATTCATTGACATCATTGAGTGGACTGATGACACCAATGACACGATGGTATATCGCTTTGAGCGCTACGGTAATGAAATCAAATACGGCGCGAAGCTGACGGTCCGGGAAGGTCAGGCGGCAGTGTTTGTTAATGAAGGTGAAGTTGCCGATGTTCTCAGCCCCGGTATGTATGAACTTGAAACCCGTAATCTGCCGGTGCTTTCAACTGTTCTTAACTGGGATCACGGTTTCAGCAGCCCGTTTAAGGCAGAAGTCTACTTCGTCAACACAAAGCGCTTCGTCGATCTTAAGTGGGGCACCAAGAATCCGCTGATGTTGCGTGACGCCGAGTTTGGTGCGGCGCGTGTACGTGCCTTTGGCACCTACGGTGTCAGAGTCACCGATCCGTTAAAGTTTATTCGAGAGGTGGTCGGTACCGACGGCAACTTTCAAATCGAAGAAATCAGTAACCAGTTGCGCAACCTGATCACATCCCGCTTTTCTTCCGCTGTTGGTGCTGCGGGTATACCGGTACTCGACATGGCTGCAAACTATGAACAGCTGGGTGATGTTATTGGTAAAAGAATCGGGCCCGAGTTCGGTGAGTATGGTCTTGAGCTGACCAAACTCCTGGTTGAAAATATTTCGGTACCACCGTCGGTTGAAGAAGCACTCGACAAGCGCACCAGCGCCGGTATGGTCGGCAACCTCGACCGGTACATGACATACCAAACCGGTGTTGCACTTGAAGCGGGTGCGAGCAGTTCCGGAGGTGCCGCTGGCGCTGGCATCGGTATGGGAGCGGGGCTCGCAATGGGCCAGCAAATGGCGAATAACATGGGGCAGCAACATCTGCCTCAGGAAAATACGCGCGGGCTTGCGCCTGCATCTGCCTCTGGAAGATCACTACCACCACCATTGTCAGGTGGCGGTGCTCGTTACCATATTGCGGTAGATGGTGAAGCCACCGGGCCGTATAGCGTTGAAGGATTGCAGCAGCAATTGGGTAACGGTGTTATTACGAAGTCTACTCTGGTTTGGGCAACCGGTATGCCAGACTGGCAGGAAGCAAGTGAAGTTGCGGAGTTAAGTCAGTTGTTCCGTGCACCACCTCCGCTGCCACGCGGATAGTGACAACGGTTCTTAGTTGCAACGCGCACGAATAATATAGGTTTGAGCAACCCTTTCGAAGACTATCTTACTCATCAACAGGTGCCTGGCGCACCTGTTGATTCAGCTGTTGCTGCACCCGTTGAAGGCACAGTTGCAAAAACTGAAAGTCGTTTTCCGTGCAAGCATTGTGGCGGCAAACTCGCCTACGCCATTGGTACCGATGATCTTCGGTGTACCTATTGCGGTCGTCATCACGAGATAGATATTCCGGACGTAGAGATCGAAGAGATCTCCCTGCCGAAAGGTCTTGAGCGTCTTGAAGAAACCCGCAAGCTCGGAAAAACCGAAACCGTTTTAAAATGCCCCAGCTGTGCAGCACAGTTTGATCTGGAAGACAGCGTGCACTCCGGCGATTGTCCTTTCTGTGGTACGAGCGTTGTTACCAGTACCGGTGAGATTCATGAGTTTTCACCACAGGCGTTGTTGCCATTTGCGATTTCCCGTGATGAAGCGTTTAACGCCTATACAAAATGGATTCGCGGCCGATGGTTTGCACCGTCGAAATTAAAAGATCATGCGCGCGAAAGTAAGAGCCTGAAAGGTGTCTACATTCCCTACTGGACCTACGACAGTGACACAACAACATCATACGTTGGTCAACGCGGCGATGTGTATTATGTTCGTCAGAATGTAACCGTGATGGAAAATGGCCGCTATGTACGGCGCTCACGCATGGTGCCTAAAGTTCGCTGGACTAACGTACAAGGCAGAACACAACGCCACTTCGATGACTTATTAATTGGAGCTACCCGCACACTGCCTCGCAAGATCACAGACTGGCTGGAGCCATGGGATCTTGAAAATCTGGTGCCCTATACCGAAGAGTACTTAAGCGGCTTTCAGAGTGAGGTATACCAGGTGGCACTTGATGAAGGATTCAGTCACGCTGAGCGTGTAATGAAGCAGGCGGTGAGACGTGATGTCAAGAACTCTATAGGTGGTGACCAGCAGCGGATACATCGCTTGCATACCAACCACTCAAAGACTACTTTTAAGCACCTGTTGTTACCCCTATGGACCGCGGCCTTCACATTTAAAGGCAAGACCTACCGGTTCGTAGTGAATGGCCGCAATGGCAAAACGCGTGGAGAAAGACCCTACAGCGTTGTAAAAATAGCTATTGCGGGTGTTGCCGCCGCTGTGGTGATGGGTACGATGCTCGTTACGTTTCAATCGGGTACGATGAGTGGTGTCGTGGTCGACCGGCCGATTTTTTATGACAATCGATTCGATCGAATCCGATATTAACGGATCCCTACGGGTGTATCAGTTTGTTGTGATTTACTGTCTGATCCTGTACCTCTCTTTTTTTAATCGCAACTGGATTTAGACTGTCGCATCTGTGCTGTGACAAGGTAGAATCCGGTGACACTTCCCCAGGGAATCACTGCTATGTCTGCCGCTAATGTTACCGTTGTGGATCATCCGCTGATTCAGCATAAATTGACCATGATGCGTCGCACTGAAGCGTCGTCTTCCACCTTCAGAACACTGCTGCGCGAGATCAGCCATCTGCTTGCGTATGAAGTAACTCGCGACTTGCCGCTTGAAAATATTGAAATTGAAACTCCGCTAATAAAAACAAAAGCACCGGTGTTGTCAGGAAAAAAGCTGTGTCTGGTTTCAATTTTGCGCGCGGGCAATGGTCTGCTTGAAGGTATTCTCGAGCTTATTCCATCTGCACGGGTAGGCCATATTGGTCTGTTTCGCGATCCTGAAACACTGCAGGCAGTTGAGTACTACTACAAGATGCCGTCCGAGCTTGATCAGCGACTCGTGGTTGTGGTCGATCCCATGCTGGCGACGGCTAACTCGTCCATTGCAGCAGTTACCAGGCTAAAACAGGGCGGGGCTGCAAACCTCCGATTTGTCTGTTTGCTCGCAGCACCCGAGGGTATCGAGGCATTTCATAAGGCGCACCCGGATGTACCTGTTTATACCGCAGCTGTCGATGATTACCTGGACGATCACAGTTACATTGTGCCGGGGCTCGGAGATGCCGGTGATCGGATTTACGGTACAAAATAGCTCTTTTTCAGTACATTAGATCGGTACTACGTCAATGCAACAAGATGATTCTGCATTTTCTGCGGTTGGCAGAGTATATGGTGCAGCGGCTTTAAAGCGTCTTGAAGAGGCGCACGTTTGTGTTGTCGGTATTGGTGGTGTCGGGTCCTGGGTGGCGGAGGCGTTAGCTCGCAGTGGTGTTGGCGAACTAACGCTTATTGACCCTGATGATATCTCGACCACCAATATCAATCGACAGGTTCATGCAGACCTTATGACTGTTGATCAATCCAAAGTAGAAGTCATGAAAAAAAGAATATCGCTCATTAACCCTGAGTGCGTATGTCATGCGATCGACGATATGTTGGTGGTAAAGAATATTGAGAAATACATTGATGCACGGTTTGACTTTGTAGTCGATGCGATGGATTCCATTTTGTTCAAGGCTGCGTTAATTAACTATTGCAAACGCAATAAAATTCAAGTGATCACCATTGGTGGTGCAGGTGGGCGCACTGATCCTACCAAAATTGCTATCACCGATCTTAGTAAAACCTGGAACGACGCACTGGCGGCTAAAGTGCGCCAGCGGTTGCGATCAAAACATGGCTTTAAGGTACGTAAGCGATTCCGCGTCGAGTGCGTATTCTCCAGTGAGCAGGCGCGTTATCCGGCCGCTGATGGCGAGGTGAGTTATAGAAAACCGGGGTTGGCTGGTGCCACACTCGATTGTGATTCGGGCTACGGGTCGCTCGTGAGTGTGACTGCGAGCTTTGGTTTTATTGCCGCCGCCCGTGTGATGAATAAACTGGTCATTTAAGTCAGTGGGAGTCCTCTTCCGGTTCAACTGTCGCAACGATAGAAATGGTATTTAGTGATCGAATTTTATCCCGTAGAAATTATCGTTGATAAAGGTCCGGCAGTCACCGGAACAAACGGTCCTGCCCTCACCGGATGGTGTACCAAAGAGGGCCATGCTTCGGTGTTGTTTTTTACCCATGGCAATGGCTTTAGTAGCCGTACCTACCAGCCAATGCTTGAATTGCTTGCGCAAAAGTATGATTTACTGATGCTCGATATCCCCGGCCACGGTCGATCACCGAACTATGAGTTTGTCGGCTGGAATCAAACAGCAGAGTTTCTGCATCAGGGCATCATATCTTCCGATAGCTTTGTTGCCGGACGTGATCTGCATGCAGTGGCACATAGCCTGGGTGGCATGTTGTCAATGCTTGCGCAATCAAGGCACCCGGGGTTGTTTAAATCAATGGTGTTGCTTGATCCGATTATGTTTCCGCCGGTATTGCTAACTACAATGAAGGTGATAGATAAATTTGGTCTGACGTCTGTGTTCCACCCATTTGTTAAGCCAACACTTCGGCGGCGAAACTTCTGGCAGGACAGGCAGCAGGCATTCGAGTATTTTCACAAGCGAAAAATCTTTGAGGACTGGACTGATGAATCGCTTGAGAGCTATGTGCAGTACGCACTGAAAGAAGATGGCGCGGGAGTCCGATTGTGTTGTGCGCCGGAACTTGAGGCAAAGTGGTTCGGTACCTTGCCGGAAAAAATGTGGCCTGCAGTAAAAAAACTACAAGGCCAGGTGAGTATTTTTATGGGGCAGGATACCTATCCGTTTTCGCTGCGTGCCGGCAGGCACGCAACAAAACTCAACGAATCAATTGATCTTTCAGTAGTGACCGGCGGCCACTGCTTTATGCAGGAAAATCCGCAGGATGCAGCAGGGTATGTATTTGCAGCGGTAGATCGTTGTAAGGGATCGATATGCTCAAATGCCGGGTGACAAATAGTTCTGCATCCAGACATCAGCAAGATGGGTTGCAGTGCGGTTCGATAGATCATCGAGCTGATTGCGGCAACTGGCTTTGGTATCAAATTCGTCGTCAAAGCCGTTTGCGATCGCTACATCTACCCATGCCGCACACTGTATATAATCGACCTTTGTGCCCAGGCCATCATGAAACAAAGTCGCCAACGTGTACTGTGCATGCGGGTGCCCTTGTTCCGCCGCCAGCTTGTACCACTTGAACGCTTCGCTATAGTCAACAGGTATGCGATCGCCTTCGTGATAAAGAGATCCGAGCAGAGTCTGAGCTTCGGCATGACCTCTCTTGGCAGCTTTTGAATACCAGAGTTTGGCTTTATCAAAGTCGCGCTGAACCCCAAGTCCTTCACTGTATAAGTAGCCGATTTTCTGTTGCGCGTCGAGGTTGCCCTGAAGTGCTGATTCCAGCCACCATTCTCGAGCATTGAAATAGTCTTTATCTACTCCCTGACCGGTATAAAAAAGATTACCCAGTTCATACTGCGCTCGACTGTCGCCTTTTAACGAGGCAAGTTCAAACCATAACCTGGCCTGTTCAGGATCTTTCCCTACCTGTGGTGTGCCGGTAGCGTAAGCCTTTCCGAGTGCGAGTTGTGACTCCACGTCGCCGCGTTCTGCACGTAAGGTAGCAAGCGTAATGTTCAGGGTTTCTTCTTCAGGTACTTGTTCGGGTATTGGTTCCGGTTTTTGAGCTGGCTCTTTGGCGCTATCAAAATTTGCTATCTCTACAGAGCTGGCTGTTGTTTCGGGTATTTCCCATACAACGTCTGCAGTGATCAGTTGGCTGTCGGTCTCACTGATCGGTAGTATTTCGGTCTCAGTGATTAGCTGGGTGTCTGTCTCAGGCTCTAAGCGAGTTTCTGGTGTAGCGGCGGCCACAGGCTGAGCAGCAATTGGCTCATCTACTTTGTCTGCAGTGCTGCAAGCGCTGAGCATGACAGATGCTGCCAACACAGTTGCCAGATTTTTAACAGTCAGCTTTTCTATAGTGATGTGCGCAACGTTTTTCATAATAACAATTCGGGGGCGCATGCCTTACTCCTGTTAGCGGTGAGTGACTCAATTTTACGTCACTACATAGGTCGAAAAGCCGACAATCCGGCAATTTTTAGATTTGAGGTCAGGCGGTGCAGGGCTTTCTATCAGGCTATCCCGGCATCAAGACTTGCTGCCATTAAGGTGCCCAGTGATTCGCACTCGTCGGTAAAGTCAGCTTGATACTCACCGTGCAGCAATACCGGTTCACAAACTGCACGCCAGCGTAAGCCGGTAACAATGCGTTGAACAGCTGAGATTGTGCCTGTGCCATCAAGGCCTGCACGGACATAAAGCGCGTATGGCGTACCTTGTTTTTTTTCAAGTACGGCATAGTAGGTTCGGTCAAAAAAATCCTTGAG
>CAYLZS010000515.1:0-2884 GCA_964388065.1 uncultured Granulosicoccaceae bacterium | reverse complement strand
TAAAAAAAGTCGAATTTGATGATTATTCGATGAAATTTTGAGCTGATTTAAATATGATGTTTTTTCGACAATATGTTTTTAGTCGGTTTTTTGTTCTCCGATGAAAAACATCGGAATTTAATAAAATCCGATTTTTCCGTGATGTTTTTTTTTCACCGGGTGATAGACTTTGGGAACCTTACAATATTCATAGACCACACACCTATTATTAGTATGTAGGCTGTGCTACAAAGTTCTTAAATTAGTCTTGGAATCAATAAAAATGTCCTTTCCAGAATTGAAACTTTGATATTGTTACAGGACTTGATTGCGTATTGAAAAATTGAATTATAGCGACTTTTCACGAATAAAGATTGCACAAAAAAAATGTTGTATTAATTTAACAAAAAAACAGTTATTTATAGTACGCAAGAGCGGCGTCATTTTAAAATGGCACGATGAAAATGAAAGATTAAAACAAGCGGAAATGAAATGTAACATAGAGAAATAAATTTAAATGTGAATAAATTTCAAACAAATGCAAAATTAAGAAATTTGCAACTAGTGCAAAATAAGGAAGTGAGAGAAATAAAGATTAGGAGAAAGCAAAAATAAAGCTAAACGCTACAAATAGCCCCCTCCATAGGAGCGGAGCGTCAATAGAAACAATAGTTCGGGTCTTCTTGGAACTTTACTCTTCTTCCACTTCTCGTCGTTGTAGGAGAGATTGGCTTCTTTGCTTCGTCAGGCTGCTTCTCGTCATCTGCCACTGGGATGTCTGGAGTGATTCGGGACGACAGTATAGCAGGCTTGCAGCGGTCAATTGAGACAACCGTTGGCTTCTCCCGTATGTTGAGCGTCATGGTGTCCTCTGTTCTTTTTGCAACCTTGTATGGGCCTTGATACGGCGCTTCGAGCGGCTTGCGGACGCGATCTGTTCGTAGCCAAACGTGCGAGCATGATTTGAGTTCCTTGGGGATGTATTCCTTGGACTTTCTCTTGCGTGTTTCGGTGTATGGGAATTTGATTCGATGCAGTTCCATTGACAATTGAGTGAGGTCAAAGTTGCCTTTGACAATGTTCGGAACGAACGGTTGCTCTCCCGTTACGCGAGAGAATGCTGAGCTTCCGTCGTCGTCTGGGCGCATATGGAGACCAAACATCACGATAGGCAACTGCTTTAACCAATTCTGTCCTCGGCATTTCAGAGCGGCTTTCAGGGTACGATGACTTCTCTCGACCAGGCCATTCGCTCTCGGGTTGTAGGCAGTAGTTCGAATATGATGTATTCCGAGCAGATCGACCAGGCGCCTTGAGAGCTCAGAACAGAACTGGGTGCCACGATCAGTAGTGAGTGATAATGGCGGACCAAATCGAGCAACCCAATTATTCAGGAAGGCATTACACACTGAATCGGCTGTGATGTCTATGACTGGAACCGCCTCGAGCCATCTTGTATAAGAGTCTATGATAGTCACCAGGTATCTAGGCTTTGAAGTGCTTTCCGTGTCTGGGCTGTCCAGGGGTCCAACGATGTCCATGTGGACATTAGAGAAGCGGTGTGAGGGAATAGGTAGCTCTTTAATAGGCTTGCGTGTGTGTCGACCGATTTTGCATGACTGGCATTCCTGACATTCCATGCACCACTTCTTCACGTCTTCTCTAATGTTGTGCCAAAAGTAGCGAGTATTGATCATTCTTGTTGTTGCTTTTATGCCCGGGTGACACATGCCATGCATTAGATTGAATATGCCTCTCCTTAGATGTTCAGGAATGACTGGCCGGGGGTTTGGTTGTGATGATTCGCAGAATAAATATGTATTCGGAATGCCTATATCCACCTTTGTGTATTCATTGTATAAGTCCGGCTCTTTCGATTGTGCACGAGCAATTCCAATAAGGTCCAATGAGTCTGAGTTGTGTGTGAGGTTGGCTATCTGGGCGGTTTCGGATCTTGATAATGTGTCAGCTACAACGTTATCTTTACCAGCGATATAAATGATGTCGGTTATATACTCGCTGATGAAGGACAGTTGTCTTTGTTGTCTATCGCTTGGTCTAGGCTTGGTGGAATTGAATGCGCCGACGATGGGTTTATGGTCTGTGAAGACCGTTGTTGGCATTCCGTCGACCAGATACTTCCATTTTTTGACAGCTGCAAAGATGGCCAGCAGCTCCCTATCAAACGTGCTGTACCGTTTTTCTGTCTCTGAGAGTCTTCGTGAAAACAGACACAGGGGCTTAGAGATTCCATCTTGAGTTTGGTTGAGGCATCCACCGATTGCTGTTCCACTCGCGTCGGCTGTGATGCTCAGCGCTCCATCAGGGTGTGGGAAAGATAATTGAGCTGCACAGGATAGGGCATCTTTGAGAGATTGAAATGTCAAGTTATCTTGGTCTGTCCATTCAAATTCTGGTGTTCTGAGTATGTCCCGGAGTGGAGAGGTGACTTCAGCGAATCGTGGGATGCACCGCTGGTAAAACCCGAACATTCCAAGATAACGAGTCAGCATTTTGGCGTCGGTTGGTGGTGGTAGCTCTTGAAGTGCCTTTGTTCTGCTGGTTGGAGGTTTGATTCCCTCGGAATTGATGGTGTATCCTAAGAAATCAACCTCACTCATTGTGAATTGGCATTTATCTCCGTTGATTCGAAGTCCGGTTGACATCAGCCGTGAAAGAACTTTATGGATGTGTTCTTCATGTGCTGCCTTGTCGCAACTAAATATGAGGATGTCGTTTACATAGGATAGAGCAAAAGGGAGATCTCTAAGCACCTGGTCAATAAAGCGTTGGAAGGTTCAGGACGAGTTCCTTAGCCCAAATGGCATGCGGTTTTATTCGAACGAACCGAAGGGTGTAGCTATGACAGTTTTCTGGATGTCCATTTCATTGATTGGGATAAAAT
>CAYLZS010000514.1:0-38678 GCA_964388065.1 uncultured Granulosicoccaceae bacterium | reverse complement strand
TTATCAATATCTCCCAGTGGTGCAGACTCTCTGCCACCGAATTGATCACCTTCATTGATGCCATCTCCAAAGCTACCTTCGGTAGAACTTATGGTCACAGTTTCATCAGTATTGAGTGTGGATTCGCCGTTAAAAAACAGTATTTTTATAGCGCCACCACCGGCCGCATTAGGCTCTGCTGCAACGAGGTCAATCCGTCCATCACCGTTTAAATCTCCCATCGCGCTTAAACCCTGAGCATTTATTCCATCGGTTTTTGTCATTGATTTAACGGTACCGTCTGACTGCAGATGCAGTATGTATATTGCCCGGTTAGCTGCAGTCGGAGCAGATACAGCAATATCGGGAATATTGTCTGCGTTATAGTCACCGATTCCCGCAACGCCGTAGCCAAAGAAATTACCTTCAACCAGAGTATCGGTAAAGCCTCCCTCCAGAGCCGAGATTTTTTGATGTGATGCCACAGTGCCGTCTGCATTCATAAATAAAATATAAACTGCTCCGGCATCCGTTGCACCGTCGTCATCAGAGCGTGCACCAAAAACAAGGTCAACAACACCATCACCATTAATGTCACCCGCGCGATCATGATCTCTGCCAAAACGATCACCACTATCAATGATCGCATCAAAGCCTCCTTCGCCGGACGCCAGGCGTATAAAGCTATCGGGACCAAACAGCTCGACAGTATTTTCTGATGTAGTCGTCGGGTTTTGGGAAAGGTCTCCACCCGGGGTATTTTCTGGTAGCAGCGCAGAACCTTCTGAAGTTCCCTCATCGCCGATAGTAGCTTCAGACGTCAACTCAGTTGTTGCATCTACTGCAACACTTCCACTGTCGCATGACGCTACCGCCACGGCGAACGTTAAGGTTAGAGTGATTTGTCTGGCAAGCAAGTTCATTGTTATCCCCGGATAGCATTCTGTTGGCTGATTGGTTATCTGGGTGGGGAAGCAACACAGGCAATGTGCAAAGAATGTGGTATCACCACTGTATAAAGTCGATTAGCACACTTTCCATTGATAAGCCGCCAATGGGCGTACCTTACTTCTCAGTTGTGACACCGCCAGATATTATCTGGCGAACAAGCTTATCCCGGCTTGTAATCCCGGGTCGCTTCCGGGTCTGCCTGCGTTTTTGGCAACGCACTGAATTCTGCTCGGGCTTCCTCGGGAATTTCACAGTCTGCCCAGCCAAGTGTCTCTGCAATGCGCTCAGGTTTACTGACGCCACAAATTGTAGATGCAATCCGACGCTCCCGAAGCGAGTGCTGCAATGCTGCAGCTCCTGGGGGAATACCATATTTCTGACAAACCGACTCAACGGCTTTAATCGGAGCCAGCATAGCTTCATTGGCTTCCTGGTAAACGTAACGCTTAAAGGAGTTGGTACCTTTTGCCAGCGCGCCGCCGCAATAGGGCGCTGCGTTTAAAACGGTTAGTTCGTTTTCCGCAGCATAGGCAATCATCTCTTCTGCATTGTTGTTAACCAGCGTAAAGCGGTTGTGAGTGATGAGGATGTCGAAGTCCCGTTCTCTCAGAATCGGTAACATGACATCCACATTGCCTGCTGCAAGACCCACCACTTTACACAAACCTTCGTCACGCATTTTAAAAAGCTCATCAATAGCACCACCTTTGCGAACGATCGGTTCCAGTGATTCTGCATGCTCGGGATCGTGAAGGTGAAGAATATCTACGCTGCTGACACCTAATGCGGTGAAACTCTCCTCAAGTGATCTTCTGGCTACGGATGCATCGAATAAACCGGTGTCCATGTCGCGATCAAGCTTGGTGGAGATAACCGCACCATCCGGCAAACCACCAAGTTCTTTTATCGCCCGACCAATGCGTTCCTCGCTGCGACCCATGCCATAGTTTCTGCCACTGTCTATGAACGGCGACTCGGATGTGAGGATCGCTTTAACAGTTTCAACAGCCCGGGCTTCATCGACTTCATAGGAATAGGTATCCGGCATATTGCCAAGCGCAGATGTTCCAAAACAGATGTCTGGTATTTGTACTCCTGATTTTCTTATTTCTTTTGTTGCTCTTAACGCCATGACAGCCTCACCTCGTACCCGTTTCAGACTACAACGATACTACAATCATGTGCTGAGCAGGCAACCAGGGTTTGTTAATTACCGGCGGGGCAGACCGTAGTAACTCACTTCAGTCTCACAGGTACTGATACCGGCCCACGAAATGCCCAGCCCCTGAAATTCACCTCGCCGTCTAATTTTATATTGGGGAATCTGTCAAATAACTTTGGCAGTGCGACATCAGCAATTAATGCACGGGATGCGGCAGCACCTGCACAAAAATGTGGGCCAGCTCCAAAGCTGATCGCTTTTGAATTGTCACGAGTGACATCAAATTCTTCGGCATTATTAAAAACCGATTCATCCCGATTGCCACTGCCAAACATTAGAAACGCCCTGCTCTCTTTCTCAAATAGTTGTCCGTTCCAGTCAAATGTCTTAGCTATTCTTCGAGGAGACATACCAATAGGTGACATCCAGCGTGCGTACTCCTCAAACACTTGTCGCCACGAAATCGCACCGTTGACAACCAAAGCCAGTTGCTTCGGATGTGCAAGCAGCGCATATACCGAGCCTGCGATCGCGTCTCTTGGTTCATTTTGACCGCCACTGATCGCAAGCTTTATGTTAGCTCTAACGCTGGCATCCGACTGGCCTGCTTTCATCAGCACATTAAGCAATGAGGCCTCTGCGGAACCGTCTTTCTGCATTTCATCAATACAACTGTCTATCAACTCTGTTGATTCAACGCATCTTTGCCGGATAACAGGATCGCCGGAATAATTTGCTATACCGTCTATCATGCCTTGCGAGCAACTATCGAGCTGCCTGGTTGTCATGTTGGTTAAGCCGGTAATAGATCGCAGTGCGTGCGCGGAAACCGGCATGGCATAGTCCCTAACCAGATCACAGGCTAAATCACCGGTTTGATATTCCATAAGCTCGTCAAGCACAAGCTCGGTAGATTGCTCAAACTGCCGCTTCCAGATATTTTTCACAGTCCGCGGAGAAAGCGTTGGTAATGATTGTCGGCGTTCAGTCGCGTGTGCCGCACCATCTTTGCGCATCATGTTCTCGCCCATGAGTACAGTCATCAAACCACCGGGTTGCTCTGACGAGAAGATATCGACATTCCTTTCACACTGCACAATGTCTGAAAGGCGAGTTAACAGAGTGGCATTGAGTTGAGGTACATAGCAGATCGGTGTTTGCTCACGCATTGATGCCAATGCCGCATATGGGTCAGCATAAAATGCTTTCACATCTACTTCTACGGTTGGAATTTTTCCTGTCACTGTACTCAAAAATACGCTGAACGAAAGAATTCGCTATCAATAAAAAAGGCGGCTAGCCAAAAATCAGCTAGCCGCCCGGATACCGATAAAACCAGGTTTAGAGTTAAATAGTGTTTTACAAACCCCACTTTTCGGCTGTCTCGTCAAAAAAGCCACGTGCCTTTTTTATCTCAATCCAGTTGTTCACATAATTGATCCAAACCTGATCATCCTGTGGCAGCAGCATTGCGATAGGTGTCGGTGAACGTGGAGAATCAATTTTGATAGGTACTATCTTTTCGAACTTTTCGGTGAGAGTTGCCCCTTCAATGTTTGATGTTACAAATACATCTGAACGACCAGACAAGACTTCCTGGTGTTGTAGTGCCGGTGCTTCAACAGCTTTTATGTCAGTATCCGGAAACCACTCTTTAACCAGTTTTTCAAAAGTAGTACCAAGCGTCGCTGCGACTTTAACGCCGTCTTTATTGATTGAATCCCATCCGTCAAACTGATCTGCTTTATCAGCAGTTGTGTACGGTTGAATCTCTACTGCAATATAGCTTGACGAATAGCCTGCAGCCTTCATTCGTGCCGGGCTGATCGAAGCGGAACCTGTCATGTGGTAGTTACCTGCAACAACGCCGTTAACCAGAGTTTTCCAGTCGGTTGCAACCAGCTCAAGTTCAACACCCAGATCTTTCGCAAGCTCGGTCATCACGTCGATGTCATAGCCTTCATACTTGTTGGTGGCAGGATCTTTTACAGTCATCGGATTCCAGTCACCGGTAGTGCCGACTTTCAGCACTCCGTCGTCAAGAATCTCTTTCAGGGCTGATTGTGCAAAGACTGGAGTTGCAGAGAGGCTTAAAATAGCAGCGGCTGCCATAGCCTTGATAAACTTCATGGTTTTTCCTTTGGAACGATTAAACCATAATCGTTGCATGGACCTATACACAATGCAACTGGTGTTATTTATTCACACACTCCACGCAACAGATCTGGTACATTAGTGACAATATTTCCCCCAGTCAGACCTGTAAATGACAAACGAAACCGATGCGCATCACAGCGATAATTCAATTATCGCCATGCACTCGGTATCAAAATTCTATGCGTCATTTCAGGCGCTGAGTAATGTTTCGATAAACGTCGGTCTGGGCGAGCGCGTCGTTGTTTGCGGTCCATCGGGATCAGGAAAATCAACACTGATTCGCTGCATCAACCAGCTGGAGAAACACGACAAGGGAACCATCATCATAGATGGGCATAAACTCGGACGCGGCAAATCCAGTTTGCAGGTTATTCACGACAACGTCGGCATGGTTTTCCAGCAGTTCAATCTGTTCCCGCACCTCAGTGTTCTCGATAATCTGACCCTCGGCCCGGTTCGCTCCCGGGGATTGACTAAGCAACAAGCTACTGATCTGGCAATGCAGTACCTCGAACGAGTGCGCATACCGGAACAGGCCGAAAAATTCCCGTCACAGCTTTCCGGCGGCCAGCAACAGCGTGTCGCTATTGCACGATCATTGTGCATGGAACCAAAGATCATGCTTTTCGATGAACCAACATCAGCGCTTGACCCGGAAATGATTAACGAAGTACTCGACGTCATGGTCGAACTCGCCGAGAGCGGCATGACCATGATTTGCGTCACCCATGAAATGGGCTTCGCAAGAAGAGTCGCAGACACCATGGTATTCATGGACCACGGTCAAATTGTCGAGATGTCTGACACAGCGAAATTCTTTGAAGCACCTGAAAGCGAACGGTGTCAGGAATTTTTGCAACAGATTCTGCCGCACTAATGATCAGGATACTTCTTTTAATCTGTTTGGCAGTACTGCTGTCTGCCTGCTCCGGTGACTGGGGCTGGTATGTAGTCAATCCGTCTACAAAGCAAGGTATGACCAATCTGAAGTTTTTACTCAGTGGTCTGGGCTATACCGTGTTGCTGTCACTCACCGCTATCATAATTTCTGTGGTTATTGGTTTACTGGTCGCCCTGCCCGGCCTTTCATCCAACCGGATTCTCAAAGGCTTAAACCGTGTATATGTAGAGTTGGTGCGCGCAGTACCAATTCTTGTCATGATCCTCTGGGTCTACTATGGAATGCCACAACTACTTGATATAACCATTACCGTATTCTGGGCAGGTGTGATCGCACTGGCGTTATCTGACAGTGCATTTGAAGCCGAAATTTTCAGAGCCGGCATTCAATCCATAGATAGAGGCCAATACGAGGCATCTCATACCGTAGCGCTTGGCTACACAGATACCATGCGCTTTATCATATTGCCTCAGGCGATTAAAAGAATACTGCCGGCACTGGGCAATCAGCTGGTATATATGCTGAAGATGTCTTCACTGGTATCTGTCATCGGTATGCAGGAGCTTACGCGAAAAGCTAACGAACTGGTGGTAACAGAATATCGTCCACTTGAGATTTATACTATCCTGCTGCTTGAATATCTTGTTCTGATTTTGATTGTATCTGCTGGTGTGCGCTGGCTTGAGCGGCGCTTGCAAACTGACGAGCGCTGATAAAACTCAAAAAACTCCCGTCGCATATATTTCTCCCACACCACCGGAACCGGTCGATTTATGCAGTCATGGCACGTAATACCGCTGAACGAATCGCACAGCGAGCAATGCTTATCGCTTGTTATCGATCACTTCTGTCGTCAAAGTACACTGCATACAGCAGCAAACGTCAGCAGCAAAGAACTTAGAGAATATCTTTCGAAACACTGGTACCGATACGCCTGCGAAGGCCCCATTGAATCGCTAGTGGCAGTAAGCGATGACGGTACAGAAGCACTGGGGTGTGTTATTGCGCGCAGGTTTCCAACTCTGATTGGAAGTATCAATAATTTGCCGGAGAAACAGAAACCGATTACTGCGCTGTTACAGGCATTGGAAGCTCAGTTTCTTGAGCAAAGTGAATCGTCAGCCAGGTCTGTTTTGGTTGATCTGGCCGTAGTAAAAGAAAGCGCTACACGCCTTGGCATATACCAAAATTTAAGATCAGTAATGCACCAGCGTGCGGCAGAAGCAGGCTACGAAAAAATTTACGGTCAACTCACGTCAGTTGCCACCCAACATGTATGCGTGAAAAAGCTTGAGCACAAGGTGGTATCTGAAATACGTTACCAGGACTTCTCGTATAACGGAACCAGGCCGTTTGCGTCTATCGAGTCACCAAGATCGATTCAGCTGGTCGAAGGATGCCTGACACGCACTACCGGTTCTGATTACAACAAGCAGGAAGCCAATAAAAAAAGGGCTGCAAACACAGCCCTTATTTAAGTCTTTGACAACTACTACCTTCGCTTTAAATCACATGCATAGCTGCGTCATAAAGTTCGGGTGTGTAAAGATCACCGTTTCCAGACCACTCTACTGCGTCGAAGTCAGCAGCGAACTGCACTGCATCAATAGACTCTGTGGTGAATAGATCATCGTTGTCTGCAACCAATGCGCTCACCGGTCCAACCGGAGCATTTGCAAGGTTTGCAGGTGGCTCGACATCAATAACAAGAATACCGTCATCTGTGTCATTACCGTCGGAAATTGTGTAGCTGAACGTTTCAGTTGTTGGCACATCCACAAAAGGTGCAAAATACACATAGCTTCCGTCAGTAAAATCGAATTCCAGAAATCCACCCTCCGGTGTCTCAACTTCGACAGGACCGTCTGCAGCTGTAAAGATAGTAGTGCCGACGGTTAGTTCCGAAACTGAAATTCCACTGTTTAGCACCCCATCCGAACCGATATCGTCTTCGAGGATATTTCCCTCAGCGGTGTCGGCAATTGTTCTGAACAATATTGACGGTATATCAGTAACATCGTTAGTTGCTATGGTATTTTCCTCTTCACGGATTTCTGCGAAATCCGAATCAGGCAAATTTACAAAGCGGGAATCACCCGCTAAATCCTGATGCGACACCAAATCGACATCAACCAGATTCGCAGGTGTAGCACCACCACCAAAGGCAATTCCGTAAGCTTCTTCGAAATTGTCCTCAACAAAATCCTCCCAAAGTGCTTGCTGTGCAGCATCAGGTCTGGGGTTACCCTCATCAGCCAAAGGAATACCGTCTGTAAAAAAGTAGTAATTGACTTGTCCGGGCGGTACAACATCTGCTGCGGTATCCGCTTCAAATTGCTCACGTGATAATTCCAGGGCTTCTCCATAGTTGGTAAAACCACTGGCTCGCAAATCATCAAGGAACGGCCGTAGCCCCGTGCCATCAGACCCACCGGAAACATCAAACCATTCTGAAACATTAGAATGAGGCATTGACACATAATCAGCGTCAAACGGTACCGGAATATCCTGACTGACTGGATCTGCACTACCATCAAAACCAAGTATTTTTATACCACCTATTTCCTCGCGATTGGCAAACTGCTCTATCGCGTCACGCACTACCTCGAGGCGAGAAGTTGTCACACCATCAAGTCCTACAACATCGCCAGTAAAGGGTGACGGGTTCTGATCTTCAAAGTTGTCGCTACCCATACTGCCGGAGTGATCAACCATAATGACTACATTCAACAATTCCGTACTAAGAGTTACGCTGTTGGCATCGTCAACCGCAGTCGGTCCGGGTACTGGAACCGTAATACTAACCGGTGCCTGATCGTCTTCAGCGGGAATGTTATTGCCAGGTGTTGAGTCAATGTCTTCCTGATCTGCAGTTGCAACTTCTGCAACATTAACCAATACACCAGGAACATTGACAGTCGCATCGACAGTCAGGGTTATTGTTTCACCAGCAGCCAGAGGGCCTATAACCCAGTCGGACGCCGGATCCGCTGTAACGCCATCATTGTTTGAGCCTTCGAATGTGAGATCACCATTGGCAAAGTGCTCTGTCAGATCACTCATGACGCTGACACCTGTCGCAGGGACAGTACTTACATTAGCCACCTCAATAGTGAAAGTGACTACATCTCCCACCTCGGGTGTTTCTGTATTGATGGATTGCGTGAGTTCCAGATCGATTATCTCTGGCACAGTCAGAACCGCGTTGTCTTCATCATCCTCAGATTGATCACCATCATCGTTGGCAGGTGTTGAATCCGGATCGAACTGATCGGAGGCAACAATCTGAGCGACGTTCGTTAACTCACCTGTATCAACCACCAACGCTTCTATTGTTAAGGAGACTGTATCACCGGAAGCCAAATCGCCAATATTCCAAACACCCGAATCAGGATCAAAATTGGCTCCATCTGTTGAATCACTGACAAAAGATACTCCAGCAGGCAGAACATCTTCCACCTCAACGCCTGTGGCATCATCAGGTCCCTTGTTCGTCACTGTGATAGTCCATTCAACAGTGTCTTCAGGTGCTGCAGTTGTGGGTATAACTTCTTTGACCAACTCCAGATCCGCAGCTACTGCATCTATGCTTTCTATAGCTACATTATTACCAGGATTCGAATCTTCAGTATCGCTGCTCACCAGTGCAATGTTAGTTTGTACTGCTGCCGCATCTGTCGCAATAGTGGTGATTTGCAGTAACGCGCTTTCGCCATTAGCCAGATCGCCAATTTCCCAGACACCAGCATCAACATCAAACGCTCCCATGGTGGTTGAGTCCGAAACATACTCAACACCCGCCGGCAGGTTATCATTAACTACAACATTGACCGCGTCTTCCGGGCCGTTGTTAGTTACCACCAGTGACCATACCACTTCGCTGTTCAGGTTCGGGGTCGGGTTGCTGACAAGCTTTACAATTTGCAGATCTGCGCCAGTGTCTTCCGGTTTGTCACAGTGGCAGCAGCAAGCGACCGGGTATGAACCTGAATGACCCATGCCTCCTTCAGATCTGCCACCCTCAGGCTTACCGCCTTCAGGCTTACCACCTTCCATCGGAGGCATTTCGACAGGTTCAACTGCCATCCCCTCAGCAACAGTGATAGTTGCAGAAGCGGTGTTATTCGAAGTATCCGCGTCGGCGGTGCTGCTTGCAGTTATAGCGTTGTTCACGAATTGCGCACCGGCTTCGCTGTCAACGTTTGTACTGATTACTATCTCCGCAGTCTCTCCATCTGCCAAATGGCCGACGTTCCAGACACCAGTTTCAAAATCATAAGTACCGGTAGAAGCCCTGGCTCCTTCAAAGGTCAGGCCCTCAGGCAGTATTTCTGTGACCGTTGTGCCCCACGCCGTATCCGGCCCAGAATTAGTGACAGAAACCGTCCAATCGACAACAGACCCGACTTCCGGATCGGAATTGCTTACTGTTTTTACCAGCGATAAATCCGCCTGCGTCGGCTCCCATGGATCAACAGCAATAACGTCTTTATCGTTATAACCGTTCCAGTCATAAGTATCTGTGCTGACCTTTGCGTAATTGTTTATGTAGTTGTCTACGTCAATTACTTTCATGGTTACGGTCGCTGTTGCCACTTCACCAACACCCATACCACCCAGCGACCAGATTCCACTGGAAATATCAATACCGCCTACTGTAGCGTGGCTGGAAACAAACTCCATTCCCTCTGGCAGCATGTCATCCACACGAACATTCTCAGCCCACGAAGGGCCCTCATTAGAGACTGTTAACGTCCAGGTGACTTCCTGGCCTAGCTCCGGCGTGTAATCGTCAACAGATTTTTGAAGACTTAAATCTGTGTAAATTCCATCGAACATGATTGCCCCTCGATCCTTTGCAAAAAAAACCAACAAGAAATTGACGGTATCGAGCAGGATTACTTAGAACCGCTGAAATTCAATACCTCACACAACGTCAAGGCATTTAGCGTTCCATAGCATCCGATTATTGTCAGGACAAATACCACCTGGGTATGAAGCAAGTCACAAATATAGTTATCTGTATCAATGGCTTAACCTTCAACTATCAAACAGGCAGAAAATTGCCAGCAACTGATCAGGCGAGTCTGTGAGTTAACAACCAGCCGGGCAGTACCAATATCATCGTCGCAGTAACAAACCATCTTCAAGCCTGATTGCAGGCCTGCCTTACAGCTTGATTAATGAATGCCGTGTGTTGATATTTTTGTTTTAATATTCGTTACTCATAAAACATTCGGTATGCAGTGGATGACAAATTCCGATGTTACAAGTGTATGCTAATTTTCATGCTTAAGTTGCTCCGGCGGAGCTATACTAACGACTTGCAGGTGCCTCACGACCGGCTGTTGGAGATCTCTGTTCTGCACGCATTGAAACTCGGGATTCAATAGTCCGGAACCCTCTTGCAGCAGTTAACAGAAATTACGCTCCGCCATATTTACATGTACAAGTTCTGATACTTAATAAAAAATTCTGATACTTACAAACCAGTCAACCATAGGAGTTTCCGTGATTTCAAAGCAGAGAATCGTAGAGTTTCTGAAACAGGAAGCCGATATCAGTGAGGCGACGCTGACAACCGGAACACTTCTTTTCAGCTCAGGTATAGTAGATAGTTTCTCACTCGTGTCATTGATGAGTTTTATAGAAGATGCAGGAGATATTAGAATTAGCCCAGCAGATGTAACCCTGGATCACTTCGATTCCATCGACAAGATAATGGCCTATGTCCAACAGAAGCATGACGTCACGGAATCCGTCGTGGAACATTCTTAAGCAGCATCAAAATGATATTACCTCCGGCTTCAGCACACCTTGCTATGTCTACAATGACGGGATAATTCGGCAAAGGGTTAAATTGCTACAATCGCACTTCGCCGAGCGCTTCACTTTAAACTACGCGATCAAAGCTAACCCCAATCACAGCCTGCTGGAAATATACAACGAGCTCATTGGCTGGTTTGACGCCTCCTCCATAGGGGAAGTTCATCGAGCGATCAAAGCCGGCGTAAAAGCTGAAAACATATCTTTTACCGGGCCCGCAAAAAAAGAAACTGAAATAGAAAGTGCAATAAAACACGGCATTGGCGCACTCATCATTGAATCTCTGAGAGAAGCAGAGCTCGCCGCCGAAATTTGCAGAAAGCGTGATCAACAGCAAACAGTATTAATAAGGATCAATCCACAAAAGACTCCCAAAAGCTTTACAGCCAAAATGACAGGTAAGGCCTCCCAGTTTGGCATTGACGAAGACCAGCTGGAATCCACTATACAATCAATTGCAAAATTGCCGGAACTCAGGCTGGATGGATTCCATATTTACTCAGGATCGAACTGTCTTTCAGCAGAAGATATAGCCGATAACTTCAGAATAATGCTCGACACCTTTGAGCGAGCTTCAACACTGGCTGATATATCTCCGAAGAGACTAATATTCGGAGCAGGATTTGGAGTGCCCTACTACACAAGGGACAACGATCTCGATATACAAACTACTGCGGATCTAATCAATCCCATGATAGATGAATTTAAATCCAGCCCTCAATTCAGGGAAACGCACTGCAGCATTGAATTGGGAAGATGGCTTATTGCACCCTGCGGGCTTTTATTGTCTACAGTGGTCAGCACTAAAGACACAAACGATTGTTCTATTAGATTATGTGACGCTGGTTTTAATAATCACCTGGCTGCCTGTGGACTGATGGGTACCGTTATTAGAAGAAACTGGGACATTGAAAATTTGAGCAACAATAGCGGTGAGACAAAAAAATATACGCTGGTAGGTCCGCTTTGTACATCGATTGATTTAATTGCATCAGACATACAATTACCCGAAACAAATACCGGGGATATTTTGGCAATTCATAATTCAGGTGCGTACGGATACACAGCCAGCCCGATAAATTTTATCAGTCACCCCACACCCGCAGAGATACTAATTAAGAATTCCGCACTTGTAGATATATCCATGCAACTATAAGTCAACCCGAAAACCTTCGGATTTGCGGAGCAGCATCAATGACAGTTTTCGAAATATTCACACGAATTGTAGAAACAACTCCAAAGAAAATTGCTTTTATTCAGTCTGATCAGGCAGTCACGTACGAAGAAGTATGGGCCATGGCAAAGACTGAAGCTCAGTACCTTCAATCTATTGGCCTGAGACCACACAATAGATGTTTGATCAGTCTTGGAAACTCTATTGAAACAGCATCAGTGCTGCTTGGTGTATTTAGCACTAACGCTATTCCTGTACTCATCAATGAAGAAGCACCGCAATCGCACTTGTCACACGCTGCAGACAAAACAGACTGCAGCATTAGCATCCAGGGCTGCAACACCAGGAAGCCACTTACCAGCACCGGAAACACGTTTAGCACAGCAACAACACTAATAAACACTCATAAAAAGGAACCGTCAGTAAATCCCGGTAACACACTGCCCGCCGATGGAAATTCACAACACACTGCGTCCATTCTCTTTACCTCTGGTTCAACGGGTATGCCAAAAGGTGTAGCACAATCTCACAGCAGTCTGATTCAGGCTTGCAAATCTGTTGCGAGCTCACTCGGATTAAAAAAAACAGACTCTATACTGTGTTCGATCCCATGGTCGTTCGATTATGGATTCGGACAATATCTGTCAACAATCCTATTGGGGATTACACAGATACTACCTAAAAAAAACGACCCTTTTAGCATCAGCGAATGCATAGAACAACATCGACCTACCGTGTTTCCGGGGGTTCCGTCATTATTTGCCACTCTGTTGCGGGGAGTCTCACCAATCAGAGACACAGATTGTTCTTCAATAAGACTAGTCACCAGCACCGGCTCAAAAATACACCACTCTTTACGGGAAGATCTCTTTCAGTTACTTAATACAAGTTCATTTTCGTTTAACTACGGACTTACTGAAACATATCGTACTGCTTCACTGCCACAGGAACTAGCCAGAACGGATTCCGATTCAGTGGGATTCGCCATTCCCGGAGTTAACCTGCATATCATAAGAGAAGATGGATCTGAGGCAGCAACTGACGAAGAAGGAGAAATAGTACATAGTGGTATTGGCACGTTCCAGGGTTACTGGGGTGACGCCGACGCAACCCAAAAGACAAGACGGTATTTGCAGGATAAAAAACAGAACACAAACCGAAAGAGCCTGCAAAATCGTCCAGCAGTTTTCACCGGTGACATTGGCAGAATAGACGAAAGAGGCATGTTATACCTGAGCGGCCGTCACGACAGACAATTAAAATCAATGGGCATTAAGGTTAATCCGGAAGAGATAGAATTGCTGATGCGAAACTTTCCCATGATCGAAGACATCGCAATAGTCTCCAGGTACAATGAAATTATAGGAGATGAGCTTATCGCTGTCGTCGTATCCAGGCCAGGGGCAGATGATCCAATTGGTGAAATCAAAAAACACTGTAAAAATCTATTTGGACAATACATGCGGCCACGTCGGTATATAATGACGCAAAAGCTGCCGAGAACAACCTCCGGAAAAATAGATTACACTGAAGTTCAGAATCTCATTCAATGATGAAACTATTAGAGGCACCTCCAACATCTGCCTTTTCAGCTCTGCTACAGGGATTAATCAAACCTTCCCTGTTTTCCCTGATCGTTACCTGTCTTGCCGCTTTAGCTATTACAGGCAATTTTTTGAGCTTTGCAAAACCTGAATTCATAGCAAACCACTCAGAATTTCTCGCTACTTACGACGGCGACGACGACATGCATATAACCGCTACGGTTTTGAATCTACAACTCGAAGAAGCTCCCCCACCGTCTATCTACATAGTTGGAGACAGTGCTCTGCGTGAAGTTATACTGGAAACCGATCTGGCACTCAATCTCCAGCAATCTGATAAAAATTTCCGTATTGTAGACCTGCGTAGTGGCAGACAATCTTTATTGGAGTCACTGGCAATAATTGACAATATCAAAGACGACGCTCAAGGCCTTATCATTCTGGGAGTATCTGCAAGGAGCCTCATTATTTCCAAGGAAATTTTTGACAGCGCCGCTTCTGGCAAACGACGAGGCTTTACATCAAAAGCCGTGGCTGAATTTCTCACAAAAGAAAACCAAAAAAGCTTCAAAATTACTGGCATATACGGCCTGGACAATATCCATTTTCTTCTTCCGAGGTATCTGCGGCTAAAATTCAAAAGAAACAGAAAAAAAATACAGAGAGTAACTCACCAACATAAAGATCAAATACCTATGTCGCCAGACAATGTGGCAGTCGCTTCAAAAAGATATTTACAATATCTATTCGGTACTACTGGAGATTATGAATCCAATGCAGAAAGAGGCCTCGCGACTCTGAATACGATCGATAAAACTATCAAACGTAAAAAAAACCTAAGTCTTTTGTTGGTTGAAAAACCCCTCAATCCACTACTAGTTGAAAATTATCTCGAACACGATTTTATAAAAAATTATCGAAACCAAATGAAAGCATTATCCAACTCCATTGGAGCTGACTACCTGATTCCGGCTGAAAATTTTAAATTAAGCCCACTTGACTTCGCTGACCTGGTGCATGTAACCGGTGGCACAACCGCTAATCAGTACACAAGCTTAATCGCAGAATATTTATTAAACGAGTTGAAATGACACTCTTACGTCTATCTAAATCCTGTAAATACATCTTTTATATCGCCCAGTGCATCCGAGGAATTACTCTTGGAATAGTCTTGTTTTACGCAATCGCTTGTTTAATTCTCACTGAAACCGGGTTAGTGATTTTCAGATATCAGGGATTCTGAGCTCTCTGTGCATTAAATACCTTTCTCAGAATATTTTACCCAATTGATTACAAGCCCACACTACTGGATATTTCTACTGATTGCTTTGGGGCTGTCATTTTTGCCTGTCCGAATTCGTACTCAAAGCATCGGTGTGCTGTCGTTTCTATTTCTATTTGTGCTAATAGACACTGTCACACAACATTCACTGACTGAAACCACCACCAACATTTGGTCAGACCTGGCTAAATACAGTTTAATCTATTGGCTGATCTTCTGGACCGTCGCCTTTTACTACATCCCAAGAATCAACCTTCCTGGATTTTTTACTAAATTCCGCTCAAGCACACTTTTAATACTCGGGATAATTTTATACCTTGCTCATTCGAAGTATCTGCCGGATGTCCTCAAGACTGTCGCCGGCGCAACTCCGATCGCATCAAATATTATTCCCCTGGGAGTGAGCTACTTTTCATTTAAACTAATTCACTACCTGATCGAATACAATCGAGGCAGATTCAAAGAGCATACCTTTCTGCAGTTTTGGACTTATATTTCTTTCTTTCCAATCTACACAGCAGGGCCGATAGAGCGATTCGAGAACTTCCTGGGTACTGGTGTCTCGGCCGATCGAAAACAAGACTTTATCGAAGGCACCACAAGAATTATCTATGGATTAATAAAGAAATTTTTTATATCAGGTGTTGTCTTAACAGGCTTACTGAATTCACACACAGGAGATTCCATTCTTCAAAGATTAGATGCGATAGAACACTACAAAGTCTGGGGTTTTCTAATTCTCAACTATCTAATTGTATATATGGATTTTAGCGCATACAGTGATATTGCAATCGGATCGGCACGTATTCTGGGGTTTCGAGTAGCAGAGAATTTTAACTGGCCAATACTGGCATCGAATGTCATGTTGTTCTGGAAACGATGGCATATTTCACTTGGCAGCTGGTGTCAGTCATATGTTTATATGCCAACAATCGGCTTAACCAGACAACCTTATCTGGCAATCATTCTTACATTTCTGGCAATCGGAGTTTGGCATGCAGGTGCTTTGAACTGGGCAGCCTGGGGCATCTATCACGGAGTCGGAGTAATTGGGTACAGGCTCTGGGTGAAAACCTCTATACGAAAAAAAATCGCATCCAAAACAAATGTTATTACCCAGGCGCTGGCGCTTCTTATCACAAATCTCTGGATTGCGGGCAGCTTCGCTTTCACTGCAACATATACCACTGGTACATTGAGCGAATTAACTGATGCAGTTGCAATTCTACGAAAGTGTTTATTCCTTTTGTAAGACACCTGCCATTAGTCACCGCGCAGGCTGCCACGCAGTTTTTATTGAGGCCAATCGATCCTATTGCTCAGTCAGTGCTTTCTCACGCGCCCGGTTCAGTGGAGTCAGTAAATACTGCAACACAGATTTCTGACCGGCCAGTACATCTATTTCAGCTACCATACCGGGAATAATTGTTAGCTCTCGACCATTCTTTGTGCCCATGGTAGTCGACTCAGTTCGAATGCGAACCGGATAATAAGTTTCACCAAGTTCATTTTGTACTGTATCCACACCAATATACTCAACCACACCATCCATTCCGCCGTAAATCGTAAAGTCGTAGGCTGTGAATTTAACGGTCGCCAACTGATCCGAATGAATGAAACCCACGTCCTCGGGACGTACGTTTGCCTCGACCAGCAAGCTGTCATTGATGGGTACAATCTCCATGACGCTGTCACCACCTCGAATAACACCACCCTCACCGGCAATGTGGATTTTATTTACGGTACCGTGCGTTGGCGAA
The DNA here is from genome assembly GCA_964388065.1 of uncultured Granulosicoccaceae bacterium. GTDB lineage: Bacteria > Pseudomonadota > Gammaproteobacteria > Granulosicoccales > Granulosicoccaceae. Next base: position 21,942 of record CAYLZS010000514.1, on the reverse strand, counting down.
CGCAATACCTTGCGCTCCAGAGCATCGGCGGATCGGGATAATTCACTATTTAAAGATGCGAGCTCTGCGCGTAGTACATCGTGTGCATCCAGCGCATTGCGGCTGTTCTCACTGATTAAAGTATTCAAGCTTCCTTCGAGGGTTGCCACATCACGCTGCGCGCGAATTATATCTAACTTGGTCATCGAATCCTGACCAAGACGCAGAATCCCCAGCTCACTGCGAGCATGCTCTAACAACTGCTCTGCACTGGATTTTCTGGCCAGATAATCGGACCTTCTGGCATTGAAGAGTTCGTTTTCTGTATTCACCAGCTCAGAGTCCAGCGCTTCGGAATATACCGGTGCAGAAAACCCGTTCGCCTCAGCCAGCAACCTGCTCATACGAGCCAGCATAAGATCACGGCGTGCTACTGTTTCAGTATGGTTTGCACTGACAACAGCATCGTCCAGCATCAACACAGCCTGGCCTTCCTCAACGATATCGCCTTCACCAACCGGGATACCAACAACAATTCCGGCTTCAAGACTTTGAATTGTCTGGACCTTGCTGCTGGGTATGACTTTGCCATGTCCTCGGGTTACCTGATCAATCTTAGCCAGTGACGCCCAAAGAAAGAGACCACCTACGCAAAGCAGACAAACTAAGGGCACCCATCGTGATTTCATGTGTACTGCCTTCTTCTGCAAAGCGGCACTATGACTTTGCAGATCCATTGCAGAACTGGCTATTGGTGTTTGCGGTGCCGCTTGCTTTGGAGTTTTAGCCGCTTGGCTTTTATTTGCTTTGGCGTTACCACGATCGCTATCAAGTTTATCGAGCTCGGCTAAATCCCAGCCCGGTTGCTTGTCTGAGGAAGCCGCAGTTTTCCTGGCTTTTTTTACACTCATGCGCTTGCCGGACTCCTGCTGTTACTGACCCGGATTTCACGCTTTGCTTTAGTGGCCGGCTCGGCTCCAAGAACTTTGGCTGGTGGTCCGTCTGATACAATCTGTCCTTTTTCCATCACAATTGCGCGATCAGCTAACTGCATTACTCCTTTCTTGTGAGTAGCCACTATCAGATTGACACCCGTTGCTTTTAGCTTAAGCAACGTGTTGATTACCGTCTGTTCGGTTTGCGGATCAAGGTTGGCAGTTGGTTCATCAAGCAGTAACACAGGATAGTTCCGCACAAGGCAACGTGCCAGCGCTACTGCACGCCGCTGTCCACCGGACAACAATGCACCACGCTCACCGACTTCCGCATTCAGTCCCTGTGGATGATTGTTAATGTAGTCATCAAGGCCAACACCAACAACAGCCTGCATGATTTGATCATCTGTAATATCGCTGTCACCAAGCTTGATATTATCTCTAAATGAGCCGTGAAATAGTGCGACTTCCTGAGGCACATACCCAAGCGTGCCGCGCAGGGCAGCAGGATGGTATTGAGTTGCATCCATTCCATCTATTAACACCGTACCGCTGGTTGGCGGCAGCAAGCCTGCCATTACCTTGAGTAAGGTACTTTTCCCGCAACCGATTCTACCGAGCAAAACCACGCTTTCTTTAGCTGAAATTTTTAACGTATTGACAGCAAGCGCGGGTGTGGTGTGTTCCGGATAACACAGCACTGTTTTATTAAAACTGAAGTTTGCAGTGAAATTCTCGTTCGTCAGATGCACTCGGCGATGATTAACTTCAGTCTCCATCTGCATGACTTCGGTAAGTGAATCCAGTGACTGAAGTGTTTGTTGTAAGCGCGTCATCAAACCTGACACCATCGCAAGCGGTGCCATGCAGCGACTGGTCAGCATAACGGTGGCAATCAACCCCCCCATTGACAACAAGCCTGCATTAACAAGATAAACCCCGGCAACAATCACTGCAACAGAAGTCAGGTTTATCAGAGAAGTGGTTGCCGAGTTACCTATCAGTGCATACCAATGCGACTTAACACCATTCATCGCAGAGCTGCTCAACAGTTTATTCATGCGACGCAACAGATAACCTTCTGCATTATTTGCCTTCACCGATTCAAGACTGGCGATACTCTCGCCAATCAATGTCTGGCGTTCAATACCTGACGCGGTTGCATTTTTAACTGACTTGTACATCGGCACCTGAAGCGCGACGTTAATCGCAAGGCCAATCGCCACAGCTATCAGGAGCAACCAGCCAATCGGACCTGCAAGAAAAAATATCACACCGATCATCAACAGCGAAAATGGTAAATCAACTAATGCCAGCATCGCCGCAGAGACAAAAAACTCCCGCAGCGTTTCATACGCCTTGACTCGATTAGCCAGAAAACCGGTCGATGTTGGAATTGATCGCATCGAAAGGGAGAGCACTTGCTCAAACAGTACCCCCGCCAATTCATAATCCAGCTCGCGTCCCGCCCTTTCAAGCAACACACCGCGCACCAGACGTATAAGCAGATCGAACAGATAGACAATGGCGACACCGATGGCGAGAACCCACAGTGTTTCCATTGCCTGGTTTGGAACCACTTTGTCATACACAATCATTACAAAGAATGGCATTGCCAGCGCAAACATATTAACCAACAACGAAGCCGGAATCATTTGCAGGTAATAAGCACGGTATCGCCACAGTGTGCGCCAGAACCACTGCTGGCGATTTGCAGCAATATCCATATCAGCGGCACTGCCCATTTCCTGTTCGGCATTCACATTCGTCAGGCTAAAGGCATAACCCGTGTACTGACGCTTAATCACATCGAACGCGACAGGCACCAGTTGTGATTTTTCATTGAGCAGTAAAAATACATTCGGCGCATCACCGGGTGTGCTGTGTACTACACCCACCTGATTGCCCTGCAGCAGCACAATCGACGGGCCTATGTGTGAGGCGAGTTGCTGCAATTTTGTTTTACCGAACGATGCTGCGAATCCGGCACGTGCCGCAACACGGGGAAAGAGTTCGGGAGTTACGCCGTTTGCCAGATCAACCGGAAGCGTCGCCAGCAGTGATTCCTTGTCTATTTTGCGATCGTAGTGCATCGCAATATGGCTCAGACATTCAAACAGTACATCAACGGGTGGTTCAGATTTCATAGTAAGCAACGCCAGCGGTGATTACAGCACCAGTGGCCAGATCTATATAAATCAATAACTTAGACAGGCATTACCACCACAAAGAATTGAGTATATTATCCGGCCATTCAAAAAAAATCGGATTTACTCAATATATATAGCAGCTGGGCCGGAAATCGGTATTAGATGCGTTCCAGTGACTCGATACCCAACAAACCCAATCCACAGGTCAGCGTACGCGACGTTAACCCGCAAAGTTGCAGACGACTAATCTGAATTTCTTTCGAGCCCGCATCTCTGACCGAGCATTGATCAAAGAACCGCGCAAATAACTGCGCCAGATCAAACAGGTAATTGCAAAGCAAGTTAGGCTTGTACTCGTGCAGTACTTCATTGATTACTTCATCAAAGCGCAACAGTTGCATAGCGAGCTGCCTTTCTACCGTTTCAGTAAACTGGATTTCATCAGCACTGCTTTGCAATTTGTCCGTGTCGGTGTCGAGCTTGCGTAAAATACCGTGCACACGTGCGTTGGCATACTGCAGATAAGTCGCGGTGTTGCCACGCAGCGCGAGCATCTTGTCATAACTGAATTTATAATCGGAGGTCAGGTTTTGTGAAAGATCTGCATATTTCAATGCACCTAAACCCACTACCCTGCCTATTTCCTGTTGACGGCTCTGCTCGAGGTTTGGATTTTGTTCAATCGCGACAGATAGTGCTCGCTTCTCTGCTTCGTCCAGCAAGCCTTCCAGTCCAACGGTATCACCGCCTCGTGTTTTAAACGGTTTTCCATCATCACCCATCACGGTGCCGTAACTAACGTGGATCATTTCAACATCGTTGTAGCCCCATAACTTTGCAACTTCGAACAGTTTGTCAAAGTGATCATGCTGTCGGTGATCAACAACATACAACATACTGTCAGCCTGCCACTCGGTAACTCTGTGCTTAATAGTGGCAAGGTCGGTGGTTGAGTATAAGAAAGCACCATCTTTCTTTCGGATGATCATTGGTGCGGTAAATTCTTTTAGAAATACGCACATCGCACCATCGTCTTCTGTGGCAATGCCTTTATCAGTGAGTTCACTAACAATGTCCACCAGATGGTCCTGGTAGTAGCTTTCACCCAATATAAAATCAAACTCGATACCCAGTCGATCATATATGCGCTGGATATCTTCGAGACAATAAGGCAGAAACTCATCCCACAAATCTCTGTTTTGCTTATCACCTTCGTGAAGCTTTGCAGTCTCCGACAGCACCACCTGGCCTATTGTTGCATGTTCTTTCGCAGTTGCCGCTATCTGTGGATCACAGTGCTCTACGGCGTCCGAGTAACCTTTTATAAGTTCATCCTGCACAGCAAGTTTTTCTTTCAGCCGCTGGCTATCTTTTTTTTGTTGCTTGAGCTTGCCTTTGTTATCACCATGGTCCTGCGCCTGAATACGCTCAAGGGCATCCAGTTGCTTTTGCTTTAGATCCTGAGCTTCCGGCAATTTGCGTACAGCATCGTGGTAATCCATCAATACTCGCACGTACTTGTACAATCGACTGAGTTCCAGTACCGGATTCTTTTTATAAGCATCAACATCTACAAAGTGCTTGTAACCATAGATGATCATGCCGAACTGGGTGCCCCAGTCTCCAAGGTGGTTATCGGTTATCACCTTATGGCCAACAAAGCGATGTATGTTGGCCAGCGCATCACCAATGACGGTAGAGCGGATATGGCCAACATGCATTGGCTTGGCAACGTTAGGCGATGAGAGATCAATAACCACAGTGCGCGGATTTTCTACCGGCTCTACACCGAGCTTTTCATCGACAACAGCGCGGCTGAGCTGAGTCGTGATCCAGTTGTCTTTAAAGGTCAGGTTAATAAACCCTGGGCCCGCCAGCTCGACCTTTTCACAGATATCATCGAGCTGAATCTGCTCAAGCATTTCGCCGGCAACCTCGCGCGGTGCTTTACCGAGTCTTTTGCCAAGCGCCATTGCACAGTTGACCTGGTAGTCGCCAAACTTATCGTCCTGGGTAGGTTTTATCATCGCGAGCAGCGAATCGACCTGCTCTGCTCCGTCGACGAGCGATTCGAGCGCAGGTTTGAATCGCGCTTTGATTTCAGTCAGGAGTTTCATGCACTGGGCTTACCGGTTTTAGGTGACCCTCCAATTGTAATTCAATTCAGCCATAATTCTCATTTTCATGTGGTCAGCTGCCAACGACAATCTGATCTAATCCAATACAAAAAATTTTCCTCAAGCAATTTTGACAACGGTCGCTACCTTGCACTCCAAATGCGGTTTTAATTGCATATCAACCAGTTAACCGACGAAGATCGGAGTATTACATCATGAAGGCAAGGGCCAGCCTCCTAAACTGTTTCGCAGCGGGTTTGCTGACGTTATCCTGCAGTGCCATCAGCGCTGCCGACATCCGTGGCCTGCCGGCGCAGTTCAACGAAATTAAGCAGTCAGTTCTGGATACCGTCTCAGAATCGCAGCGAATCGGTGCCGCAACCACCTACCATCTGCTAAATGACAATCTTGCCGCGTTTCGAGCTCTGAGTACCCGGGTGCAACAGGCACCGCACATGGATGATGTGATTGAAGAGCTCGCAACAGAGCTCGACGAGATAGCAGGCAATTTTGAAAAAGCTGCCAAACTGCGGGTTAAATACGGAAAAAATACTACCGACAGTCGCGCCCTGATGGCTGCCAAACATCGTGAAACGCAGGCAGCAATAAATGAGATAAACAATCGTATCCAAATGGCACAAGCGGAGACTCGACGAGCTCAAAATGCCATTGCCACCACCGATCTGCAGCGCGACAAAAACAGAATTATTGTCAGTTCCAACCAAAGCGTACTCAATTCACTCGATGCACAAAAACAGATTTGGGTACGGTTTGCAGATTCTCAATCGCGATTGATGTCGACATTCTCGGCAAGTACCGAGCGGGTAGATTTTGTTTTGTTCGTGCTGCAAAAAAACGCACAGGTCTATCGTGAGGCGGCAAATACCGCGCAGCTGAGACGCAACGTACGCCTCGCACTGCAAGATCTGCAATCACTGGGTGCGATTGAAAATTCACTCATTGACCTCGCGGCCAGCTGGCGTGAAGTCGATGCCATAGTCTCTGAAATCGGTCGGGAAGAGTTTGTAACTTATGCGGGAAGCTAATAACAACAAAAAAGGTACCCGCAAGCTGGTGGGTGGTCTGGTGGTGACTGCCGTCATTGTATACTCAGCAGGCATGCATCATCAGCGCAGGCAACAGGACGCGACAGTTGATTGGCACCAGGTCAGCACGGCACTGATGGAAGTTGAAAGCGCAAAGCGCGAGCTTCACCAGAGCCTGCAGCAACGCATCGTCAGAGAGCAACAAACTCCGTCTCTGCGTAAACAATAGAAACACTTATTTATTTTACGCATTTTGGCTTGGCTATTGTTATGCTTAGTGGTTTGACCCTTCAAGCCACCTGACACATGGGCATACACTGGTTTTCTAAAAAGCGCATCGAAGAGCAGCAGACTCTGGGTCTGATATTGCCCGGCGGCGGTGCCCGAAATGCCTACCAGGTCGGGGTACTCAAAGCCGTTGAAGAACTGCTCGCGGCAAAAACCCCATCGCCTTTTCCGGTGGTCACCGGAACATCCGCAGGCTCACTGAATGCCGGAATGATTGCCAGTCGATCGGTCGATTTAAGCGATGGCTTGCAACGCCTGTTAGGTATGTGGGAAAACCTCCAGATGGACATGGTGGTTCGCACCGATACCAAAAGTGCTGCCAAAACCGGAGCCCGATGGATCTGGTCGTTTGCCAGTGGTGGTACCGGCAATACGCAACCCGACTCCGTGCTGGACAACACCCCGCTGCGCTCCCTGCTTGAAAATCATGTGAACCTTGCGCGCATGCGTCAGTGTATTCAAAGCGGTCATCTGCGTGCACTCGGGGTAACCGCGTCGTCTTATGGCAGAGGTGCATCGCTCACTTACTATGAGGGACACGAAGATCTGCAAGAGTGGGAACGCACGCGACGGTTTGGCCTGCAGGCGCGCCTGTCTGTCGATCACTTTATGGCCTCAATCGCGATCCCGGTGATTTTTCCTGCAGTTAAAATTGCCAATGAATACCATGGCGATGGTTCAATGCGGGAATCCGCACCACTCAGCCCGGCACTGCACCTGGGCGCTAATAAATTGCTGATCATCAGTGTCCGAAATCCCCAGACCGAATACGACCCGGCCAACGCAACCCCAAAATATCCAAACCTCGGCTCGGTTGCCGGTTATATGTTCGACACGCTGTTCATGGATCGACTCGACTCAGATATCGAGCGACTTAAACGCATTAACTTCGCCCTGTCACAATCGAAACAGTCCTCGTTTACTCATAACGACTCCCTGCTGAGACCTGTTGAGTTTCTGGTGATCTCTCCGAGCGTCGATATTCGCGAGATTGTCGCCAAACACATCAGCCGCTTTCCCCGTTCGATGCGAATCCTGCTTAGCGGTCTCGGTGCAATGACCAAAGAAGGTCGGCCACTCACAAGCTACCTTTTATTTGATTCCAATTTTGCACGCGATCTTATAGAGCTCGGCTACAAAGATGGCTACGCGCAACGCGAAAAGCTGCAGGAATTGCTGGAACTCTGATCCCTCACCAATGGCTCAACAGCGGTTCTGTTGGCACGCTGGCTTTGCGCTCCACTCTTACTTATCACCGCAACCCGGACCAACAACAGCTTCAGAGGACTTTACGCAGACTGGCGACTATGTTTCCATGCGCTGCAACATTCACTCAAACACGAGCACCGCAATGACTGTAAAAGCTGGCGACACCATACCCGATGGCACCCTGGGTTTTCTCGGCGAAAACGGACCGGAATCCATCACAACTGACGAACTGTTCACCGGCAAAAAGGTCGTTCTATTCGCAGTTCCGGGAGCCTTTACCCCGACCTGCTCAGAATCACACCTGCCAAGCTTCGTCACCAATGCAGATAAAATAACCGCCAAAGGAGTCGACCGAATTGTTTGTATGTCAGTCAATGACCCGTTCGTGATGGGCGCCTGGGGTAAAACCCAGAAAGCTGAAAAACTGTTGATGGCAGCAGACGGCAGCGCCGTGTGGACCAAAGCGCTCGGGCTCGAACTCGATCTGGTTGAACGCGGTCTCGGTATACGCTCGCAGCGTTTTTCGATGATTGTCGACAACGGCAAAATCACCCATCTGAACATTGAAGACGGCCCAACTTACGAGGTAAGCTCGGCCGAGAAAATCCTCGAACAGCTATAGTGGTTCAGCTATAGCGGTTGGCCGAAAAATTCGACTGCGAATTATCCCGGTCGAATTCAGTTACACTTTACGGCGATCGCAACAGACGGCAAACAACAGTGCTTGCCCAACTCGGTACTTGCACACCGTCGAGCTTCACAGGCAGGGAACTGCCCTCACAGGAAATAAACTATGAATATTTTGGAATCACTGATCGGCGACCAGAGTTCAGGTGTTGTCAGCGAACTTGCACGCCAGCTTGGCGTTGGTGAAGATCAGGCGCGCGCCGCAGCTGGACAACTAATACCTGCGCTGACCCGTGGCCTTAAAAACAACGCTTCAACAGATACCGGTCTCTCCAGTCTTGTAGAAGCACTGCAGGGAGGCAACCACCATAACTATCTTGATAACCCGTCAAGTCTTGGGCAGGCATCTACCGTTCAGGAGGGTAACTCAATTCTCAGCCATATTTTCGGCAGCAAAGACGTCAGTCGCAATATTGCCAACTACGGCGCTAATCAAGCGGGTTTATCATCGACATTAATGAAGAAGGCGCTCCCTATTGTCGCATCCCTTGTCATGAGTGCCATGAGTAAAAAGCTACTGGGTAAAGGCAAGAGCAGTGGCGGATTATTCGGTGGCGGTCAAACCAATAACAGCGATATCTTCGGTTCTGGTATCGCTGCGAATAAAAACCGCGGCATGCTCGAGAGCTTCCTCGATGCAGATAAAGACGGTTCAATGTGGGATGACCTGTTAGGCATGGCCGTAAAAGCAGCAGTCAGGTAGCTCAGGCTCCTAAGGTTGCAAAGACCAGACGCGTGCGCGTCTGGTCAAATACCTCTGCAACAACTTTAAGTGGTACCCGGTTGTTGCTGCTCAGTTATTCCGGTGCAGGTTGTTGTCCCTCTCGGCCTCACGCCACTGAATAGCAGTAATTCTACTTCGATCACGAACCTCATCAGGGTCTGTCGGACCACCACCCGACTGATCTATAGTTTTCTTTCTCTTGCGTGCTGCCAAAAAAGCCACCAGTAACAACAACAGAAAAAGCACACAAACCAACCACGCAAACCAGTCACCGGCACGGGTATAAAAAGTACTCACCCCGCCTGTAGGTACATCTGCAATAAAACTGTGTGGTGTTGTTTTGAAATGATCGGTGCGTGCAATGATTCGACCGTGTGAGTCACTGGCCAGAGACAACCCTTTACTCGTTGGCCGGAAAACAGAAAACCCGTTTTCAACACCCCGGAAGGTCGCCATCAAACTATGATGCGGTGATAATGTTCTCCAGTCAGACGACGGTGCAATAAGAATATCTGCATCCCCGGCTTGTCTGATAAGGGGTGGAAAATCCAAATCAAAACCAATGGCAAACGCTATCTTTCCATAAGGCGTTTCAATTATTAAGGGCATACCATCGCCTGCCACATTATCTTCTTTCCATAGCGATCTGGCTTTAATGTACTGCCCGAGCTCTTCACCGTTCGGGCCGAATACCAGTAGCTTGTTTTCCAGCGGTTCTGGCTGTTTAGAACCTGGCTCTTCTGTGGTGGCCTCAGCAGATATCACAACAGATGCAACCAGATAAATCTGATTTTCCCGCGCAAGGGTTGCAGCCTCCGCAATGAAACCTGGTTCATCATTTTTAAATACCACAGCACTTGCCTCAGCCCAGGCAACAATGCGCGCACCCGCCAACGCCTGCTGTTTTGATCTTTGCAGCAGATCACGCCTGCGAGCAGCTAACGCATCCGCAACCGGCTCTGCGTCATAACCCACAACTGATAAACCATTCAGGTCGCCACTTACTCCGGCATCACGTAGTGACTGTTGCAGTGTAGTGTGATCACCAGTTATACCTGCGATGCGAACTGTGGGTGATTCATTTTCATCGAATATATTGCGAAACCCACCGGCTACAAAAAGGATCATCAGACACAACGCCAATGGTATTACCTGACTGCGACTGCGCTGCCAGACAAAACCCGAACCCCAGAGTGACGCCATAGTGGCTGCAAACCAGAATATGATAAACGTAATTCCATGCGTACCCGTCACTGCAAGCAGTTGTATAAACTCACTGTTGCCAAACTGGCTGTACGCTTTCTCACCCATGGTGCCAAAAGGCACTACTGCAGATACTGCAAAGCCCAGTAAAACAAACACACAAGGCAATACAAGTGGTCGCAAAAACGTCGGCAAATACTCGCGCATCGTTCGATCTGCAAAAAACGGCAGCACTTCGAGCACGGCAATACCGGCTATCAGAAACAAGTTTAACGGTCGCGGCACAGAAACATAGTCATGCAATTGCACCAGCAAACTCAGAAACAGCAGCACATATAACAATACTGTCCCGGTTATAACCGATGAGTTGCGCGTAAAGCGCAGCAGGAATATCGGTGCAAGAAAGGCTGCCGCCGGGGTAACAAATCTGCCACCGGAAAGAATGACAAGAAAAATACCCATTAACAGCAAGCCGTATTTTTCGAGCGTACCGAGCCCGTTTCTGTGCCTGCCTGAATCTAGGTCATTATTCATCGTTTGCCATTTTGCAAAAGCACATCCCGACCTTCATTCCGTGATTGTCTGGGATGCTCATTTGGTACACTTAACACTACTTGCAGGCCACAGAAGCCGGATGTGAACTACCAAGCCAAATACCCGGAGCGGATCGTATGCCTCACAGAAGAGACGACCGAGACATTATACCTGCTGGGGGAGCAGAATCGCATCGTTGGCATTTCGGGATTTACCGTACGGCCACCGCAGGCCAGAAAGGAAAAGCCACGGGTATCTGCATTTACTTCTGCCAAAATCGAAAAAATCCTGGATCTGCAGCCGGATCTGGTGATTGGCTTTTCAGACCTGCAGGCCGACATCGCCAGAGACCTGATCAAACGCGGCGCAAATGTTCTGCTTTTGAACCATCGATCGGTTAATGAAATCCTCAGCATGATTTTGCAGCTCGCTGCACTGACAGGTGTCAGTGAAAAAGGCGAACATCTTGTCGCAGAATATATAAGCCAGATGAAAGCCTGTGAGACTCGGGCCAGGCAACTCAAAAAACGCCCAACAGTCTACTTTGAAGAGTGGGACGAACCAATGATATCGGCGATCCGCTGGGTTTCAGAGTTAATTACAATTGCCGGAGGCGATGACTGTTTTCCCGAACTTGCTGCCTGCGCCGGTGGTGCCGAGCGAATAATCGCGAATCCGGATGATGTCATCAGAGCCAACCCCGATATCATCATTGGTTCGTGGTGTGGCAAAAAATTCAGACCGGAAAAAGTTGCAGCCCGCGTCGGATGGGATCAGATAACCGCAGTTAAAAACGGTGAGCTGCATGAAATAAAGTCACCGGTCATTCTGCAGCCGGGGCCCGCCGCTCTGACCGAGGGGCTGGCTGGCATTGAACAGATTATTCATAACGCAGATAACTAGCAACGTTGCACCTGCGTTTTACCATTCCAGCCAGAGAGTCTCTGGCCGGAATGCCAATTCCTTTCTTACTTGCGCCAGATCCTCTGCCACCACTTTTCCTCAGGCAGATCCACTACACCAATGGAGGCGGCGATCTCCTGACGATTCCAACCGGTCAGGTTGGCCAGTTGATTACCGGCAACAATGTTTCTGTCACTAACCATCTCGAGGTAGTCTTCTCCGGCAGCACAATTCATCTCTCCCTCCCAGGCATGACGCATGACATATCGACCCTGGAAATTCTGTCTGTCACCAGTCTCGATAAACTTTAAGTCCTCAGGAAAAGTATCACCGTCGTAGCGCACATGTAGTCGGGTGACAAATACATCCTGTCCGGCAGGCAGACTGCGGTTACTACCCGAGTCAGAATCGAGCCAATAGACTCCCAGATTACGCAGTTGCGTTGCCGTTAACGGGTCAGCTGCACAGGGATCACACCAGGCCATATCCCATGCATATTCCAAAAATACCGCCTTGCCGTTTTCCTTTTCAGTCTGACGAGTAAACATATCGCGGTAGAAGTCGTTAAAGCGATTTTTTACAAAGCCCGGTATTTCCATGTTTGAAGGCATTCGCACAGTCCGGTAGTTGGATGTTTCTACTCTGCCAGTGCGGGTTAGTGTATACACAAACAACTCTTGCTTGCCATTGGCATTCAAGGTACCCAGACGAATAGGCAACATAAATTTCGGGCTTTCAAACGCAATCTGCAATGGCCTTAAGTTGCTAAACCCGGCTTCCTGTTGTGCCTGAAGATTTACCCGCGCTACAAAAAAACGCATGCCCTGTTTTAGGTAGCTACCCACAACCTCTTCGGCACCTTCTGGTAGTTTATAGTCGTTAGTATCAAGCCAGTCGATTAAGCCGCTGCTTTCTTCTGCAGATAAAATAAGGATATCGTATTCACCGACCGTGTATTTCGCTTCAATGGTCACGCCAGAATCATCTTCGAGTCCCACACTTTCAGGCACTGCCAGATTTTTCGATGCGGCACTCATGGCCAATTGACTTCTGAACTGGTGACGCATGCAGGGATTCTGATCAAAGTATTCAACCAGCCTTGGTGCTGTGTACGCATCGAGGTGATCAACCAATCCCTGTGTGGATACATTGATCTGGTCACGCTCTATGAAGGTTGGCACAGGCACCACCATTGCAAAGTCTTTGACATCACCCTGAAAATCATTGGCCATGGTAATAACCGTTCTGTCTTTGTCGCGAACCAACACTACCTGAGATGCGCTGTTGTAAAGATCGGTATCAGCTTTGGCGACGTAAAACCCGCAAAACGCCATCGCCCCTTCGGTACTGAGCAACGCTGTTGCAAACAGTATTATTTTTAACGGTATTTTCTTTAACATTAGTCTTGTTCCTTTTGTATAGATTTAAAATAGTAACCAGTGGTGCCATAATCACCAGCGCATAAATTGCTGCAGTAGAGAGATAAAAATTGAATTGCAATATTGCAGTGACTACCGCCACCGTAACGCCAAAGCCCATTCGTGCGTATTGATCCTGCGGAGTTGTTTTGGGGTCGGTAATCATAAAAAACGCAAACAGCAAAAGTGCACCGCTTTGCATCTGATGCACTGCAATAGATATTGGATCCCCCAGATACCAGCCACGCAGAAACACAATAGCCAGATAGGAAAAAAGAAAAGAGAGCGCTACATCGAGTCGTTGAGCACGGGTAACAACCATAAGACCCGCACCCATCACTAAAAACGATGCAAGGCCCAATGCGCCCCATTGACCGGGAGAGATATACGCATGCGAAGATAATCCGGTGACAACCACCAAAGCGATCGCCGATGGATTAAAAATATGCGTACCATGCAGTCGCAGGTAACGCTTACTGGCAACGGCGAACAATGCTGCAATTGCTGCAACCAGCACCAGATCAGTGCGCAGCAGCAGTACCAGAGAAAGAGATGAAATGAGCGCGCTTTTTTCCTGGCCTGCTGCAAACAGGCAGCGTTGAGCCAGCAGAGCAACACTGATAATAACCAGTGCGTGTAACCAGTCGATCTGAAAACCGAGCCTGGTCACACCGACCACTATAAACGCGCTAAGCGCTAGAATTTGATAATTGCGCGGATCCATAACCCGCTCCGGTTGCTGCGTTAGTTACTTAATCGCAGCAGACCGGAAAAGCGGGTTAAATGAATGTTGTCCTTTTGTGATGCACGCCCAGGTTACGCAGATATGAGTTATACAGGCCCGGGAGACTCAGTTCAGGCTTTAAGCTTACCGGTGTAATAATCGACCATCTGCGACACCATCTCTTCGCCCTTGCCGAGCTGATTGGCATCGTTAAGTGCGCTGAGCGTCGAACCCGACATAACACTCTCGACACCTGCCTGTTCTGCCATCTGTGAGTAATAGCCAACATCCTTGGCGGCGTTCTTAATGGCAAACGCCAGTTGTGAGGGATCTCCATCAACTCCGTAGCCTTTGACAAAATCCATCATGCCACTGTGCAACGGCCCAGCAGACATGACGTCGTAGACTGCCTTTCTGTCTACACCCTGTACATCTGCCATCGCGAAAGCTTCACACATTGCATTGGCGACCGTCATTCCAAAAAAATTGTTGATAAGTTTTACCGTATGACCTGACCCCAGGGCACCGAGATGAAAAACATTTTCACCAAGATCATTCAGCACCGGCAGCACTTTTTTGTAAGCGGATTCATCACCGGCACACATGATGTTCAGCAATCCGTCTTTGGCGTGTGCAGGTGTTCTGCCAAGCGGTGCATCCAGGTAGTGTCCCCCGGCGGCTGCAACTTCGTCACCCAGTGTTCTTGTTGATGCAGGAAGTGAGGTACCAAAATCGATCACGACAGCGCCGGAGTTTAAACCGGAGATCACTCCGTCAGCACCACGCATACGACCTTCCACCTGATCTGATGTGCCCATGCACAGCATGACCACATCACTGGCTTTGGCGAGCTCCGCAGCACTGGCAGCTTCTGTCGCACCTCGGTCAACCAGGGCAATAACATTTTCCTTGTTGCGATTGCCGAGAACCTGCAGCGTATGACCGGTATCAATCAAACGATGAGCCATAGCAGCCCCCATCAACCCGACACCAATAAACCCGATCTTGCTCATCATCACCCCTTTAATATTGTTGGAAAGCAGGCTGCAATTTACAGCCTGTCGTTTTGAGAACCGTCGCAATCAGGCTATAGAAACCCGGCTGTAAACTAATGTTCATCCGGACTGCCACCTGCCTCGCTATTTGTTGCATAATATACAGTTGTGTCGACGCACCATGTTGTCACAGCCCCGTTATCTCATACCCGCTGTTTTATACTACAAGTCAAGAGCATATCCGATGACCGATTATGATGCTTTGCTGAAGCAACATCAGGAATTCCAGGCGCGCAACCTTACGCTTAATATGGAGCGCGGCCAGCCAGCCGATGCAAATTTCGACCTGAGCCTGCCAATTCTAAGCGCTGTCAACGAGACCAACTATACCACTAATAACGGGGTGGACATTCGCAACTACCCGGGGGGCGTACTCGGCCTGCTCGAAGCTCGTGAGCTTTTCTGCGAACAAATAAATGTTGCCCCGGATGAACTTATTATCGGCAACAACTCAAGCCTCGAACTCATGAGCCGGTTTTTAACCTGGGCTCTTCTGCGCGGTGTTAAAGACAGCAGCAAAGGCTGGTTTAACGATTCTCCCAAGCTCATAGTTACCGCACCAGGCTACGACAGACACTACCTGCTTGCACGTGAGCTCGGCTACGAACTGGTCACTGTGAAAATGACAGGCACGGGTCCAGATATAGATGCAGTAGAAAAACTGGTCGCCAACGACTCAAGTGTAAAAGGCATCTACTTTGTACCCACATACAGCAACCCGACCGGCGAGACTATTTCCCAGGCATCTGCAGAAAAGCTGATTAACATTAAGGCCGCAGCGGCAGACTTCACTATTTTCGCAGATGATGCCTACGCCGTGCATCACCTCGAAGACAATCCGCCACCCGCACCCAACCTGCTACAGATTGCTAAAGACAACGGCAAACAGGATCGTGTGATTATTTTCGGTTCAACCTCCAAGGTTACATTCGCCAGTGGCGGTATCGGTCTGGCCGGTATGAGCGTTGAAAATTTAAAATACTGGTCAAAAGCAATGAGCGTGCAGACCATCGGTCCGAATAAATCAGAGCAGTGGCGACATGTGCTTTTCCTGCGCGACTTCCCGGGTGGCTTGAAAGGCCTGATGCAGGAGCACGCAAAAATATTGAAACCCAAGTTCGATAAAGTTCAGGAAATACTCAATCGCGAACTGGGTAACCTGAATCTCGCCACCTGGACAGATCCTCGCGGTGGTTATTTTGTAAGCCTCGATACTGCACAACCGGTTGCAAGCCGCGTTGTTGAGCTCGCAAAAGAAGCGGGTCTCGCACTAACACCAACGGGTGCTACCTACCCGGACGGCACTGATCCTGAGGATCGAAACATCAGACTTGCACCAACCAGACCTCCCATTGAAGAGGTAGAGCTCGCTATGGAAATTGTTGCATGTTGTATTAAGCTTGCCACCGCAGAGGCTGCACAAAATTCGTGAGCTGCGACATCAATATTCACGGATAACAAAAACCTCAACGTGCAGCAATAAAACCCACCAGGTTAACCACAACAGTTAAAACCAGCGATGCAACCAGCATTGCTTTCCAGGGAAAGAACACTCTTACTCTTGGCTGATTACCCTCCTCCTGTCTGGCTATCGACTCACTTATTTTCTCATGAACCTTGCGTTCGACCTTTTCGGACGACTTTGGAAATAACATCGGCAAAACATTAAGGAGGATTGTCAGGACGATAGATGCCAAAAGTGACAGCACTAAAAAATTCTGCATAATTACTACACTCTTTAACTTACTGTATTAGCCGGCAACTCAGCCAATGTTGCATCGAGCGCACGACCTGTTCTGCTTACCAGATCATCTATCTCAGACTCGGTAATTATTAGCGGCGGGCAAAATGCAATTGCATCAGCCATATTGCGGGTAAAGAATCCCGCTTCCATAGACTTCGCATTGGCAATCGCACCAAGCTGACCGGGTTTTTCAAGTGCCGCCTTTGTTTCCTTATTAGTGACCAGCTCAATTGCAGCTATCAGCCCGACACCTCTCACTTCAGCAACCAGCGGGTGTGATTCATATTGTTTCAGACCCTGCAGCATATGTGCACCTACTTTTGCGGCGTGTGCTACGAGATTATCTTCCTCAATAATTCTGATTGTTTCGTTTGCCACTGCACAGACAACCGGATGACCACCACCGGTAAAACCATGCCCAAGCACGCCGACTTTATTACTCTCATCTGCAATAGGTTCGAATACCCGATCATTTATTAGCAACGCAGACCCTGGCAAGTAAGATGAAGTCATCTGCTTTGAGAGTGTCATCATATCGGGCTGAATATCAAAGGTCTGACATCCAAACATATTGCCGGTACGTCCAAAACCACAGATCACTTCATCAGCAACCAGCAGAATATCGTACTTGCTTAACACTGCTTGAATTTTTTGCCAGTAGGTTGCAGGTGGTACAACCACTCCACCGGCACCTTGTAATGGTTCGGCAAAAAAGGCGGCAATTGTATCTGGCCCTTCTGCCTGAATAGTGGCATCAAGCTCTTCCGCCAAACGCGAAGCAAACTGTTCTTCCGTTTCACCTTCATGCCCTTCACGCCAGTGATGCGGACAAGTGACTCGCACAACCGGCACCAGGCAATCAAACGACGCCTGATTTGCAGGCAACCCGGTAAGACACGCACCTGCTGTTGTTACTCCATGGTAGGCGCGGTTGCGCGAGATGATTTTTTTCTTTTCAGGCATACCCAGCGCATTCGATCGATACCAGCAAAGCTTGATGGCTGTATCAATTGCTTCAGAACCAGAGTTGGTAAAAAAGGCCTTACTCATCGGTGCCGGCGCGATCTCTACCAGCTTGTAGGCAAGATCTGCCGCCTGACCGTGTCCTTTATGCGCAAACGTGTGGTAGTACGGAAGTTTTTGCATTTGCCTGGTCGCAACATCGACCAACCTCGGTTCGCTAAAACCAAGTGCCGTGCTCCAAAGACCTGACATCGCTTCGATATATTGATTACCGGAATTGTCCCAGACATGGACGCCTTCGCCATTTTCAATGATCAGCGCACCGACATCACCATGGGTACGGGCGTTGGTATATCCATGCAGATGGGCCATCGCGTCGCGACCCTCAACGGAGTTTGGCAATGCATTCATGGTGTAGTTCTCAAAATAGGGAGTTACCCCATTCTATGGCTTACTATCGGGATATTTCCACTGTTTTTGCACATTGCTGACCGATACTAAGTGGTGATTATCTGCAGACTCAGCTGACTGGCCGCTAAGCTGCCGGCACAAGACCATTTACAGAGACTACTTCACTACCAGACCATGCGCCTCAAGTACCAGCTATTTATCACTTTACTAATTGCCAGCGCATTACTGGTAGCCGTAATGTTTACAGTAAGCAGTCTGAGCTTCAGTCGCGGTTTTCTGGGTTATATCAACAACGCTGAAGACCAACGGCTTGCAGAGCTTGTTCCAGTACTTGAACAGAAATACGCCACCGACGGCAGTTGGGAGACGCTAGCCTCTGACACCAGCGTTATCAGGTCGGTATTGCGATCCGTCCGTGCCGGAAACAGAAACAGAAGAGATAACAGAGATTCACCAAACCGTCAGAGCAGACCACCACACGCCAGAATACTGAATCGTCTGGTTCTGGCAGATGCCAACAAACAGGTATTGCTCGGTCGAATTAGCAAAAGGAATCAACCCAAATGGCAGGAAATCACCCACAACAATGAAGTGGTTGGTTATGTCGGGTTGAACAGACTGGTACGGCTGGAAGACCAGTTTGATCAGACATTTGAACGACAACAAAAAAAATCCTTCGCTCTTGCCGGACTCAGTATGGTTTTACTATCTGCATTGCTGGCCGCACCACTGGCATCAAGAATTGTAAAACCAATTTTAAAGGTGTCAAAAACGGTTGGAGAAATCAGCAATGGCAACTATGCCAATCGTTTAAGCACCAACAGACAAGACGAAATTGGCGATCTGGCTCGCGATGTCAACAAACTCGGTCAGACGCTCGAGAGCAACAGAGGAGCAAGACAAAGACACTTTGCGGAAATTTCCCACGAATTGCGCACACCGGTTGCCGTCTTACAGGCAGAACTTGAAGCGTTGCAGGACGGCATTCGCGACCTTGACCAAAGCTCTGTCAATTCCCTTCATACCGAAACAGTTAAACTAAAACGTCTTATAGAAGACCTGCACACTTTGTCTTTGGCAGATACCGGTGCGCTTGATTATAAAATGCAACCGCTGGATTTCACAACGATTGTGAAAACCCATATTAAAAAGCTCGACAAAAAAAATACCGGCCTGACCGTCAAACTCAACGCACCCGAGTCTTCGATATTCATCAACGGTGATCAACAGCGAATCACACAGCTTATTGATAACCTCGTACAAAACACCGTCCGCTATACCAACCAACCGGGCATTCTCAACGTCACAATAGCTAAAGATCAAAATAACGTTACATTCAGCTGGGCCGATTCAACACCCGGTGTGGCAAGCGATGCACTTGGCAAACTTTTCGAGCCGCTGTTTAGAGAAGAAGCATCACGGAATCGGGAAAGCGGGGGCTCAGGTCTTGGTCTTTCTATCGTTAAAAAAATTGTCGACGCACACAGTGGCACTTGTGAAGCCGTCCACTCTGAGCAGGGGGGACTGGAAATTAAAATTAATTTTCCAAACACGGATCCCAATACAGGCACAGGAACAGGACAATCATAAATGCACATTGCCATCGTTGAAGACGAATCAAAACTTGCAACGCTGTTGAGTGACTACCTGCAAAAGGACGACTACGAAACATCAATCTATCAGGACGGCACTGAAGCACTTGACGCGTTGCAACAAGAGTCGCCAGATCTGATCCTTCTGGATCTGATGCTTCCGGGCACAGATGGCATGACCATATGCCGTGAGGTCAGAAAAACATCATCGGTTCCAATCATTATGATGACAGCCCGAGTAGAAGAGATAGACAGGCTGTTGGGCCTGGAACTCGGTGCAGACGATTATATCTGTAAGCCCTATAGCCCGAGAGAGGTTGTTGCTCGCGTCAAAGCTGTGCTCAGACGTACCGGCTCCATTAATACCACTCCCACAGACGAAAATTTTGTACTGCTGGAAAACGAAGCGCTGGTTAAAGTAAAAGGCCAGACCTGCAGCCTGACGCAGATCGAACTTGGATTACTTAAAACCATGGTAGCTCACCCCGGGCGAATCTATAATCGTGAGCAGTTAATGCATCGCATCTATACAGATAATCGCATTGTCAGTGACCGGACCATTGACAGCCACATTAAAAAGTTACGTCAAAAACTGAAAACCCTGGACAATGATTCAGAGTACATTCATTCCGTATACGGGATTGGTTATAAGTTTGAGCCCGGGTTGTGAATGTCACACCCGCACATTCCCACAATAACTCCCTCGTATCTGCATATTTTCTGCACAATTAATTCCGATAATTTATTCGAACTAACAAGCATACTCAATCTTTTCAATCATCAGAAAACAAATTATCTGTTACAGGAAATAAATCACAAATGAAACTCATGAAAAACACAATCAATATAACAGCCGCAATCGCACTTGCCGGCATAATCACCGCACCGGTTTGGGCTTTCACTCCACCGACATTCACTGACACTAACGGCGACGGTGTTATCTCTGCAGAAGAAATTGTACAGAGTCGTGAAGCTCGAAGAGCTACCGCGATACAACAGTACGACACCAACGGTGATGGTGAGCTGTCACGTCAGGAGCGCAAAGCATTGAAAGAAGCGCGCCGCGCTGCAATGGTCTTGCAATTCGATGCAGACGGAGACGGTGAGCTGTCTCGCACCGAAAGGAAAGCAGCCAAAGAAGCACGACGAGCAGCCATTGAAATACAACTTGACGTGAATGGTGACGGCACAGTTTCCGATGCGGAACGCGCGGGCTACGAAGAAGCCAAAAAAGATCACCGTGGCAAAAAAGGCCGACACGGACATAAGAAAAGCGGCAAGCACAGTGATCAAAGTGACGACACTTCTGCCTGAGTTGGTTAACCATAGGGCTGGCTAACCATAGAGTTAGCTGATCATAGTTGGCTGGTAATTTTAAGTGATCAGTAGTTCTACTGATCACACCCGAATCCGACACCCTCCTGCATCCGGGCAGGAGGAACGGACCAATCACTCACGTATTTACAAGCAAAGAGCGGCACTTACGAATAAAAAAACCTCTCCCTGGCCATAAAGTAGACTCGGCAACTCTGAGCACCAGACCACAACAAGAGCAATACTTTCCCTCAATGTGATTTATTTACTCTTGTTAATCGCGTCAGTACAAGAAACAATGTGTTACATTAAATTTGTTTTGTGTTCGTCGATTAATTGCAAGAGGTTTTAGGATGAAGAGTAAGCTTTCAAATACCAGATTAGGATCAACAGTACTCGCAGCCGGGCTGGTGCTCGCATTGTCAGGGTGCGTATCCACTTCAGCCAAACTGGGAGGTGGCACCAACAATGTGCTAACCGGAGCAGCAGGCGGCGAATCGGTTGCTGGCGCTAACACGGCGCTCGAAAAATGCGAATCACCGCTGGGCACAATGTCGATGTTCGAAGACAGATCCCTGCCGTGGTGGAACCGCTACCTCAACGATTTTCCAAAACTTGGCAGCACAATTCCGGTTTTACGACTGATGGTTCAGCAGTCTAACTGTTTTGTTATCGTGGAACGCGGCCGTGCACTGGCAGCCGTGGAAAAAGAGCGAGCGCTCGCGAATAGCGGAGAACTCAGAGATACCAGTAACTTTGGTGGCGGCCAGTTAGTATCAGCAGACTACACTGCCTCTCCCTCTGTTCAGTTCTCCGGAAAAACCGGTGGTGGCGGTGCTGCACTAGTGGGTAGTTTGCTGGGAAGTGTGGGTTCAGCAGTGGCAGGTAAGTTTAAGAGAAACGAAGCATCCACCACTCTGCTATTGATTGACAATCGAAGTGGTGT
>CAYLZS010000513.1:0-18137 GCA_964388065.1 uncultured Granulosicoccaceae bacterium | reverse complement strand
ATTCATCCCGTGAAAACCATCGTAAGGTTCAGAGAGCTGCTTAAACTTACCGGATTTAGCCCAGTCAAATCGACCGGAATCAACGACGCAGCCGCCCACCGCAACACCATGGCCACCGACAAACTTGGTTAGTGAGTGCACAACGATATCTGCACCATGCTCTATCGGTTTTATCAGACACGGGGGTGTCAGGGTCGAGTCAAGAACCAGTGGCACGCCCGCGTTATGCGCAATCGTTGATATCTTCTTGAGATCGAGTACTTCGCAACCGGGATTCGCTACAATTTCTCCGAACAGCAGTTTCGTGTTATCGCGTATTGCATCGTGCCATTGTTGTGGATCCTGCGGATCGACAAAGGTAGTCTCTATGCCAAATCGCGGCAGCGTATAAGCCAGCAGATTATGGGTTCCACCATAAAGCGCTCGTGATGCAACAACATGTGATCCTGTGCCGACCAGTGTAGTGATCGCCAAGTGGATAGCGGCCATACCGCTTGCAGTGCAAACTGCCCCTACTCCCCCTTCAAGAGCGGCCATGCGCTCCTCAAGTACTGCCACCGTCGGGTTGGATATTCGTGAGTAAACATGTCCGGCCCGACCGACATTGAAGAGCGAAGCCGCATGCTCGCTGTCTTGAAATACAAACGAAGTGCTCTGGTATAGCGGTGTCGCGCGCGAACCGGTGGCCGGGTCGGGTCGCTGTCCGGCGTGCAACATCAACGTATCAAATCCAATATGGCGCGGCATCGTGTAGTCCTGAGTTATGAAGTGTTGCAGCGCCTGATCGTGCCAGCTACCGACAAAAGAAAGTATCGAATAGTAAACAGCGAAGCGCGAGCAACTTTATTAACGCCACCAAGTTTATCAGATGTATTGCGTCAAACGACTGGTGCGGAACGGCAAGTTATCCTACACTCGCCGCGTCAGAATCACTATCGAGACTAATAATGTCTGAAGCAATACGCAAAGTCGCTGTCGTCGGTGCAGGTACGATGGGTGCAGGGATCGCAGGATTGTGCGCGGCCACCGGCGCCGACGTCATTCTGCTGGACTTACAAACCGAAACAGCTCAAAAGGCAATCGACCGGCTGACTTCGGGCAAGCGACCAGCAATCACCGAAGAACAGGCCAGGCAAATCACTGCCGGCTCACTCGACAGCGACCTGCAATCTGTCGAAACCTGCGACTGGATCTGTGAAGCGGTAGTTGAAGACCTTAAGATCAAGCGCGAGCTTTTTACCAGGCTGGAACAGATCAGAAAAGACGGATCGGTACTTACAACGAACACATCCGGCATTCCGCTCAAAGAGATTTACGCCGACATGCCGGAACGCATGCAAAAAGATATTGCGGTAACGCACTTTTTTAACCCGGTACATCTGATGCGCCTGGTAGAACTAGTACCGGGCAGCAAAACAGATCCATCTGTTATCTCTAAACTTGCCGAATTTATGTCCGGTCCACTCGGCAAAGGTGTAGTTTACGCCAAAGACACGGTTAACTTTATCGGCAACCGCATCGGTTGTAACTGGATGTTGTCCGGTCTGCACAAGGCTGCAAGCTCCGGGCTTTCAATGGAAACCGCTGATGCACTGATGTCAAAGCCGGTAGGACTGCCTCCCACCGGTTTATACGGACTCATTGATTTAATCGGTCTGGATGTGATGGATTTCGTCGCTAAAAACCTTGAAAAGAACCTGCCGGCCAATGATGCAGGTCGAGAGTTCTTAACTATGCCAGCCGCAGAACTG
The DNA here is from genome assembly GCA_964388065.1 of uncultured Granulosicoccaceae bacterium. Taxonomy (GTDB): domain Bacteria; phylum Pseudomonadota; class Gammaproteobacteria; order Granulosicoccales; family Granulosicoccaceae. The sequence goes on along the minus strand of CAYLZS010000513.1, from coordinate 16,386 downwards.
AGCATGCTAAAAAATGGTCAGCTGGGACGTAAAACCGGCGGTGGCTTTTACAAACTGATCAAGTCAGACACAGGTGAAAAGTCCATGGAAGTGTTCGATCTTTCATCCCAGTCCTGGCGGCCAATGTCGCAGGCCTCACTTGATACTGAACACCAGGACATTAAAACACTAATGTTCTGCGACGATGCGAATGGCAAATTCGCATGGGACCTGATGAGCTCTACTCTCAGCTATAGCAGTTCACTGGTTCCGGAAATTTCCAACGATATAGTCAACGTTGACCGTGCGATGAGATGGGGATTTGCATGGGCGCAAGGTCCGTTTGAAATGCTCGATGCCATCGGCCCCAAAAAGTTTGCAGAAAAATACACCGCTAACGGTGGTGTGGTGGACGGTATGCTAAAAGTTTTACTCGATAGCGGAAAAGAAACTTTCTACGCTGACAACACTTATCTTACAACAGCGGGTGAGTACAAAGAGATGCCAGCCGAATAAGCAGGATAGCTAACGACAACACAGTTCGCAAAAAAGCTGAGGCATTTAAATTAAAAAATGCGCATCTAAAGTTCGAGCGCTTGAATTATTTGCAGTAGCATTTGTCCCCAGGCAACCGCCGCCAGGCTATGTCAGGTAACACCGTACTCTTCAGACCTTGCGGCGCGCATCATGTCGTACAGGGCTTTCAGCACATCGCTGCGGTAGATCACCCCGACAACCACTTCTGCATCTTCCCCTGTTTTAGTAACCGGGGCATAGTTAGTATCAAGTTCATTCAGGAATTGCAGTGCCGCCAATAAGTTGGTGCTGTGAGGAATCGCATGCTCAACCGCATTCATCGCAGATTCACAAATTGCCTCGCGGTCATTAACCACACCCGCCACCAGTTCATCAGTAGACAAACTACCGACAAACTCTTCGTTGTCATTCACAACGACTGCGATATAGCGTCTGTGTGCATACATAGATGATTCGACCGATGTAAGCGTCGCCCCAGGCTCTACCTGAATATAGTTTTGCGTTACAAATTCATCTATGGTTTTTGTTCTGAGTAAGCCCTGATCGCGACCGCTGTTCAGGTTGATACCTCTTTCTGCAAGTTGCCAGCGGAAAAAGGAGCTGTATGGCATTAGTTGCATAAACGTACTGGCCATGGCCGCCGCGAGCATCACAGCAATGACAAGATCATAGTCAAACGTCAGTTCAAAAACGATAAGCAATGTTGAAATTGGCGCACCTAACATGGCAGAGGCTATTGCCGCCATACCAACGACCGAGTAGACACCCTGACTGGAAAGCTCTGCCGGAATAAGTGCCGCAGCTACATACCAGTACACTCCACCAAACATCGCACCAATAAATAACGCCGGACTAAATACACCTCCCGGTGTACCACTGCCAATCGCAACTGCACCACCGAGCACCTTGGCAATCAATAAACCTGCTAAAAGTGCCAGAGGTAAATTTTCATTCAATGCCAGTGATGTGCCTTCATAGCCAACACCCAGTGCCAGGGGATAGTACAGCGCCATTGCTCCGATCATAACTCCGGCAAACGCCGGCCTTATCCATACCGGAGCAGACACCTTTTCCCAGCCTGCATTGCAAAAAATAACCAGATAAATAAAACCCTGGACTATAAATGCCGCCACAAAACCCAGTAGTGCAAAAGCCGGTAACTCCCACAATGATCCAATCTGATAATCGGGCAAGCTAAATTCAGGACGATTGCCATAGATACTGTGCCGAACAATTACAGCTCCCATTGCTGCAATGACAACCGGTGCAAAAACCCGCAATGCGTAATAACCAACCACCACTTCCAGCGCGAAAATAACACCTGCTATCGGTGTATTAAATGATGCAGTTACCGCAGCTGCAGCAGCACAACCAAGTAACGTTAATGACCGGGTGCGACCAAGATTAAATTTTTCTGCAAGCCACGATGTTAGCGACGCACCAATGTGAACCGCTGGCCCTTCACGGCCTAACGGTGCACCGGAACCAAGTGACAGCGTAGTAGCAATTGCGGCAGTAACACCGGAACGCACATCCATTTTTCCGGCACGCAGTGCACTCGCTTCCATAACATCAGCGATGCCATGAATACGCTGCCCCGGGACAAGCCGCAACATAATACTGATGACGATGCCGCCAAAAATCGGCACCAGTAATACTGACCAGCCCGAGAATCTCGAATTCAGCTGATTCGGATCGTCCGTTGCAGGATCACCGAAAAGAATTCCCTGCAAAAAATCAACGCACTCTATCAGAGCGACAGTGCTGGTCCCGACCAGCAATCCCGTAAAGGCTGACAACAAAAAGAAGCCAAGCCTGGTGTTGGTTATTCGCTGGGTGAATCGCACGATTGAGAGTCAGTCGAAGTGAGCCAGGACACCTGTATGCAGGTGATCTACCTGCGCTGATCCCTCAATAAGTCCCGAATCTCCGTGAGCAATGCCACTGAAGGCTCTGGTGCCTCCTCCTGCTGATTGCGAACCTTGTTGAGTAGCTTGATAACAACAAAAATCGATGCCGCAATTATCAGAAAACTAATTACTGTATTGAGGAAATTACCCCAGTTGATCGTGATAGCACCTGCAGACTTTGCTGCCGCCAATGATGCGTAAGGTGCAGCCGTTGATCCTTCTTTGAGCACACTATATATAGAGCTAAAGTCGACACCACCCATCAGCAGCCCTATAGGTGGAAGAAGTATATCTTCTACCAGACTACCTACAATGGTTCCAAACGCAGCACCAATGACAATACCAACGGCCATGTCCACCATATTGCCGCCAAGAACGAACCGTTTAAATTCTTCTAACATTTGGGCTTCTCCACCGTGTTTGCGAATGCACAAAGCAAGCTGACAAAACTATCGCCTGCCATGCTTTTAGGATAGCAAAACGTTGGCCGAAGGTATTTCACCCGACAGCAAGGTCAGTGGAGTGGAGCAATTGGGTGCTATCAGGAATCGATAGCACCTCTGCGTTCATTCAACTATGGATGCCGGGCCCGACACGAACGGGCCCCGACAAACAAACCATGGTAAAGGGCCATGGAAAATGGCCTGGGCCTAGCTGGCAGGCGCTGCCGGTTGCTCTGATACAGACGGGCTGGCAGGGGTCGGGCTGGCCGGAGCTGCAACACCGTCTGGTGTGGCGATTACAAACTCACGAATACGATCAAGAGTCTTAAATCCGATTCCCTGAACCTTGACCAGATCGTCAACGGACGCGAAGCTGCCATTGGCTGCTCTGTAGTCAACAATTGCCTGGGCTTTTGACGGACCAATACCGTTAACACCTTGCGCCAAAGTAGCAGCGTCTGCGGTATTAATGTTCACTGGTGCCGCATGGGAAAGAGAGAAAAAAACTGACAGGAATGATGCAACAAGTACGTTGCGGATTAACTTCAACATCTGTACTACTCCGTTTACTAATAACAACTGGTAAAAATAGTATTTGGCCATCGACCAGTCACCCGGACAAACCCCCACAGCGTCGCTGCGGGAAGATAAATCTAGCACAGGGATTTGCACACTATTTCGAATTGCATCACAAAAAAAGCGATTTCCGAGAAGTCGATCACTGACGAATGTTGCTGCAGTTCTCATAAAATAACGCACTGAGATTACCGGCAACTTCATAAAACAGCAGAATATCTGCGCTTAGGTATCTGGTTTCAGTCGAGGTTTTCGAGCTCAAGAATAGGCAGCATCAGGCAAATGGTTGTGCCTTCGTTCTCAACACTCGACGCCGAAACCGTACCACCGTGCTGCTTCATCACGGTAGCAACCAACGCAAGGCCAAGCCCTGTGCCTTTAAAGTTCATTTGTACATCCGGGTCACGGTGAAAACGCTCGAATAACTTATTTATGCGTGACTCCGGTATGCCAATACCCTGATCTATTACATCTACCACAATCCATCTATCGTCTTTAATCCAGGTCGATACAATAACTTCTGTACTTTCAGGAGAATACTTGATGGCATTACCTACAACATTTATAAACGTGCGTTCAAGCAAACTTGAATCTGCACTAACCCAAACATCTTCATCTGTTTGCTTTGCGATTAGATTAATATTCTTCTGACGGGCCTGCGGCAACAACTGGTCCATCGTCGTTTCAATTAGATTTTCAAAAAATACCGGCTGAAGATGTTCTACTGATAGATTCTCCGCACGCGTCAACCCGAGTAAGTCGTCTATCATTTTAAGGGTTTTATTGATATTAGATTCAACCTGAATCAGAGGTGTAACATCTTTTTCAGGTGGCGCATTTTCACGGTCTTGTGATACAAGATATAGCGATGATATTAACGGTGAGCGCAGATCGTGAGACAAGTATTCAATCAATTCGCTTCGAAGACGTTCCGCTCTTCTTATTTCACTCAAATCAACGGTACTCGCTACAATCAAACGCTCCGTTAGATCATCGCCCAATACCGTAAAATCAATAATCAGTTCATACTCCGACTGCACGTAGTTCATCTGCAAATCCTGACTACGTAACATAATCGCCTCAAAGGCTTCGCGATCTATCTGCAGCGGGTCTTTACCGATACTGACAAAAAAATCGAAAACAGTAGTATCCGCTAACTTCATATCCTTAAACATATCTACTGCCAATTCGTTGTGGCGCAGCAACTCGCCAACCGAATTCCAAACAATCAAGCCTGCCGGACTACCTTTGAAAATATTGTCATTTAAAACCCTCAGCTGCAGCATGCGCTGGCTTTGCTTGCTCAGCCTGTCGGCATTAGCTTGCAGGCTTTCAATCGTCCCTCCAACATTAGGCAGCTCAATAAGCTCCTGTACTCTCGATGCATTATCGAGGTAGGCACCAAAGCGACTGTTCATCGCAACATTTTCGAACCTGTAGCCAACAACCAGAGGGCTACTCGAAATGTACCTTTTTACCTGCATGCCGTTACGCAGCACCCAATCGGGAGAGCTGATCTTGTCGACATCAGATCGTTGAATATTGTCACTGCTCTCCAGCTTTCCATTGGCAAGCACAAACCAGGATTTAAGACCAAGATGCGTCACCGCATTTTCAAATAGATTAACTAACGGTGCGCCACCTGTGATGTCCAGATCATGATCGTAAATCGCAAGCTTGCTGGTCTCTGATCTTAAAAAGCGGGTAGCAAATTCCAACCGATGCCAGGTCCACAACGGGAAGGCAAGAAAAATCGGTAAAGACGCAAGTAACGGTGCATACCATAGATCTGCAAATCGATAGAGAAGAAAGCTGACCAGTACCGGGAACATTGCCAGCAGGGCGGTATTTAATAAACCCCAGCGCGGTCTGAGCTTTGAATAAACACCCAGTAGTAATGCGATAGAAAGCGCGACCGTTACAAACGCCAACAACGAACCTGTCGGCTTAATCATTGTGCCGGACCCGAGTGCGCTATAAATATTCGCGTGAACTTCAACTCCGGGGATCGGTTGATCAAGACCAAGAATTGGTGTCGGCACCGCATCTCCAAGACCGGTAGCCGTCAATCCAAACAATACTGTTTTGTCTTTAAAAACTCCTGTCTCAAAATTTTTGTTGAGCACATCGATCGCAGAGATAGTTTTAAATGTTCCTTTCGGACCATGAAACGGAATCAATACTTCATAGTCACCGACCCACTTTGATGCATTGTCCGTATGTTGAGTCCGTACACCCGGTAGTTGTTTCGGCGCGATACCTTCACTTTCCATTGAGGCAAGTGAGAGCATCGACCAATGTGGCCTTTTAAAACCGGCTTTGAGAAACACGCGACGAACAATTCCGTCGCTATCAATGGGCAAAAAGATATGTCCCAGTGTGCGGGACGCCATAGATAATTGTGTGATCGGCAATCTTTCACCGTCCCGAATATCCGAACCACCTCTGCCCTCGGTGAGTATCGGCAATACAACTGCACCCGATTTTTCAATCGCATACGCAAGCCGCGCATCACCTTCCGGATTACTGACCGCGTGGTCAGTGTAAATCACATCGATAAGGATGGTCCTGGCGCTGGCTTCGGTCAGCTGTTCAATGATTTTGGCTTGATCGTTTCGAGACCATGGCCAGCGGCCATGTTCACTGACACTTCTGGCATCGATGCCGACGATAACAATCTCGGACCCAGGGTCAGACTGACTTATTCTTACCCAGCTATCGTGGATTAGCCGATCCATCTTCAAAGTAACTTCGAAGTGATCCATCAGCCAGGTTAGAACAGCAAAAAACAGGTAGAAGACTATTAGTGTCCAATAGCCAAGCCGTCCGCGGCGACGGACCTCATCTGTAGAGACGGCCACAGCAGCGCCGAATTCTAGCCGCCAATCTTATCGAAGAAGTAGAGCAACCCGTAGGGAGACACATTGTTACGGTTTACAATATTCCTGCTTTGCAAATACCATGGCATGGCAGGATCAACATCCACCGTGGTTGTTTCTCCACCTTTCAGCCGGAGGGTGTTCTCGCCCATGATGTATTCGACCCCATCGATCGCCACAACCGCGTTACCGATTTTCACTTCAATATCATCAGTTGCTGAACCTGATGCGGTGATCTTCATATCGGTGCCATCGATTTGCACATCAATTTCTGTTGGCTCAATTTGATCATTGATGGTGACAGCTCGAATTTGCTTCTTACTTGCAAAGCCACGCAACCCGTTGGAGTCAACAGCACGACCTCTTATGAAATAATCACCAGTGGGAAGTGCCGGTTTAGTGTATAGCTTTGTTTCTACAAAGTTGGTTAACACACTCTGCATCGATTCATCTTTGTCAAAGGCGAGCAGATAACTAACCGCGCCGTTAACTGCATCCCAGCTGATAACATCTTCACTGCTAATGCGGGTGATATCGTCATTCAAATTAAATGTCGGGTTTTCCAGCAAATCGATCAAATCGTTAAGCGATTTACCACCACCCGATACAACACCTTTACCAGCTCTCACGTCGTTGCTATTGCCGTTAAGTGAAATTGCAACTGAACCCTCTGTCACACCAAGTACGTTGCCGTCATCAATGTCAAAGTCAAAGCGAGTTCCACGCACCGCAGCGCTTGCATAAGGCGAGTCGATACTGAACACTGTTGGCTTCGCAAAGCCGTTACGCTGGACATCAAGCCCTAGCTGGCCTTTCTCAGTTCGCAATTTGATCTGACACTCATTCTCGCGATCAATGCAATCAAGCGCATTAATTTTCATCGAGCTGTCAGGTTGAATGTTGACCGTAGAACCGCCGTTGAATGTTAAATTGACAAAGCCGTCTTCAGCGGTTTCAATCAGATCTCCGGGGTATATTTTATCGCCTTTGGCAAGTTTACCTTTTTTACCCGTGACTGAGCTGTGATGTGTCACGTTGCCTTTGGTAAAAATTACAGTCGCGTAGTTGCGAAGCCTCAAAACCTGTGCAGGAATGATGATCACATCACCTGGCTTCAAATTATCAGGGGAGTCAAGCTTGTTGTACCTGGCGATTTCTCCCCAGGCATCATATGAATTCAATTCGCGCGTCACGATGTCCGAAAATGTATCACCGGGCTCAACAGTTATGTGGAGATCCTGAACATCGGTTGGAGTTGTATTGGACTGAGCAACGACTGCAGTCGACGCTAACAACCCAGCCACAAGGACGGATATATAAGTAGCACGACAAGTTGGTCGGTTTTTCTCCCGACGAGTGCTTGAGATCATTTTCTGCTTTCCAGAAGCGACTGAGGCGCCATTTGCCATTACGCCCATATTACACCAAGCACAAGGGTGCAGGAGTACATACTACACTTTTCAACAATTAACCGGAGATACAGCCTTTCAATCTGAACCATTGCTTAATTTGAGAAGTTATATAGATAATTATTATGTAGTCTCTGACGTCAGAGTACGTTCTTCCAGGCGATAGCCATGTTGATAAATCGAGGTGAGTTTCCACTTCTCTGTGGCTGACAACTTCAACTTCTTTCTCAGTCGACTCGCATGCGTATCCACTGTTCGGGTGTTCAGTTCCGCAGAAGTTCCCCAAACCGATGTAAGCAAGTGCTGACGGGATAAAACGCGACCACGATTGCGGAAAAGAAACAGCGCAAGATCGTATTCTTTTTCGGTGAGCTTTATCGGTTCACCGTCGACACTAATTTGCCGATTACTTGTATCGAAAGTGTATGGGTCATGCTCGAGAACTTCTGTTTCTGGCTGAGCCCGTCTCGCAAGTGCGCCGATACGCGCCAACAATTCAAACTGCCGCACTGGCTTCACCAGATAGTCGTCTGCACCCGCTTCAAGGGCTGCAACAATATCTGACTCACCCTGCCTCGCAGTGATGAATATAACCGGCACATCACTTACCAGACTTTGCCTTACCCATTTTAGTATTTCCAATCCGGTCGCGTCTGGCAGATTCCAATCGAGCGTGACAACGTCATAACTGGTTTTGCGAAAGGCCCGCTGGAATTCCTCGGGCTTGTGAAAAACCTCGCACTGGTGTCCCCGCTCAGTAATCCAACCACTGGCACGATTGGCCTGATCGACATCATCTTCGAGCATACCAATTCGAAGTATTTGAGTATCAGCCAAAGTATTTGTCTCCTAAAATTCTGAAATCCACAGTAATGCCTTCACGCACGAGTTTTAAGTTCCTGGCGAATCTGCTCAGCCGATCTGGTTCGTCATGCGACTTCGGGTGCCGGATTAAAATAATGTCTTCCCGCCTGAACTGTTTTGATCTGTCGCAACAAGCCAGCATAGTCTTGCTCATTTTGGGCGAAATTTATATCCGTAGCGTTGACAATCAACAGCGGCGTATCGTTGTAATTATGGAACATCTCGGTATACGCCTTTTGCAGCCTTGCGACATAACTGCTCGCAATTGCCTGCTCTGACGGTATCGCCCTTTTTTCAATCCGGTCGTACAGCACATCCAGCGGCGCCTGGAGATAAACCACCAAATCGGGAACCAGTAGGTCAAATTCAAGCTCCTGAGACAAAGATTGATAAAGCTCGAGTTGTTTCGAATTCAGCGTCAGCCCGGCAAACAATCGATCTTTCTGAAACAGGAAATCTGAAACCCGGCAGGAAGATTCGCTGACATTCGCAGCGAGATCCTTCAATGCTTTGCGCCGCGACATCAGAAAATGCAGCTGCGCAGGCAACGCCATATGTTCAGGCTGCCGATAAAAATCTTCCAGAAAAGGGTTATCTGCGGGGTTTTCCAGAATCAAATCGGCTTTTAACGATTTCGCCAAACGCCGGGCCAGGGTCGTCTTACCCACTCCGAGCGGCCCTTCTACCGCCACATAGCGCAATTGATTTTCCAAGAGTTTCTCCTTCATGGTTGCGCGCGAGTGTGGCACAACGAATCGGGCTTTTCATCAATCCAACATCGGTGTAATCGGCAAACAGCCGACATTTTATGTCAGGACGGAAAAACTAGTCCGCAGATTTTCCAGAGTTCCTGCGACGAGTCGTGGTTCGCGCTTCACCACCTGAAGAACGATTTCCCCCCGCTCTGGAACCACCGCCCGACCGATTGCCATTCCTGTTACCCGCATTCCGATTACCGGTATTTCGATTACCCGCATTCCTGGGGCGCCTTCTGGCTGCAGCACGGCTGCGCGCCTCTTCCAACATCGCTTGTGCTTCCGGTGTTTGCTGGATGGACTCCCAGGTGGAACACAACTTTTGCAGATCTTCACCAGTGTCTTTTCGCAAACAGAGAAAATCATAAGCAGCTCGAAAGCGCGGATTACTCAGCAAGCGTTTACCACGCGCACCTTTGGTGTTTTTTAACCTCGGCTGCATTACCCAGATTTCTCTCATGGGTATCGAAAATCTCTTGGGCAGTGAAGTCGCCGCCAGCTGCATCGGTACAATATCGTCTGCCGCCATATGCAGGGCCGGCACCGGATCAGATCCGTCTGCTTCATAGTCTTTTGCGCGAGCGGCAACATCCGGCCATAAGAATACGGCATAAATGAACGCAGGAGTTACCGGCAGCTCTTCGGCAATTCGCGAATCGGTATTAGTGAGACCACGATGGATCATATCAAGCGCGTATTCATCACCCTCTTTAAGCCTGGTATCCGCCAACGGAAAAAGATACTGAAGAAGATCATGTTCACGCAACAGGTTAAAGCTCGCTACACCATGACCGGATTGCACCAGCTTGAGTACTTCTTCGAACAGCCTTGCCGGTGGAATCTCAGCTAACAGATGATGATGTTTTTTTATAGCGGCAACGCAATCCGCGTCCATGCTTAAGCCGAGCTTGGCTGCGAACCTGACTGCACGCAATGCTCTAACCGGATCTTCCACCACACGATCAAAAGCATTGCCAATAAAAGTGAGGCTACCTTCTTCCAGATCCTGCACACCATCGAAGAAATCCACCACGCTGAAGTCATCGATGTTGTAGTAGAGTGCGTTAACGGTAAAGTCCCGGCGTACCGCATCGTCTGCCAGAGTACCGCCATAAACGTTATCGCGTGTTATACGTCCACTGTCTCCGGTTGCACCACCTTCACCTTCACTGTGTGCTGCACGGAACGTTGCCACTTCAATAATGTCGCGACCAAAAACTACGTGAGCAAGCCTGAATCTGCGACCAATCAAGCGGCAATTCTTAAACAGGTTTTTGATATCTTCAGGACTGGCATCCGTTGCTATATCAAAGTCTTTAGGATTTTTTTGCAACAACAGATCACGCACACCACCACCGACAAGATAGCTTGCATAGCCCGCTTCATTAAGACGGTATAACACCTTCAACGCATTTTTACTGATGTCCTTGCGTGAAACTATGTGTTGGTCGCGCGAAATCGTGTTCGGTTGCATACGACTTATCAGTTACTTGATGCGGTCAAGCTACAGCGCCTGTTCATTTTGTTCGCCAGTGCGAATACGCACCACACGCTCAACCGACTCGACGAATATTTTTCCGTCACCAATCTTGCCAGTACGGGCAGCATTGGATATTGCCTCAACACATTCTTCAACCTGATCTGCAGACACCACCGCTTCAAGTTTCACTTTCGGCAGGAAGTCAATCACATACTCTGCACCACGATATAGCTCCGTATGACCTTTCTGACGTCCGAAACCTTTCACTTCGGTGACTGTAATTCCTTTAACACCAACTTTTGACAGCTCCTCACGGACGTCTTCAAGCTTGAAGGGTTTGATAATCGCGGTGATCTTTTTCATTTATTTTGGGTAATTTATCTTTAGTAACTTAGTCTTCAGGCGCGCGCTGCAACAACACAGCCGATCCACTAAATTCGGTTATTTCAGACTATATTAGGTGATTTCCAGCGCGCCAACCAAGAGTATTCCCGGTTGTTTACATCCCGTCACCCACCGCGTCTCAACAATCAGCGGCAGCGGACCACCGCTCATGCCATCCGAGGCCAACCTAGCCTTCGTCTGATTGGCGCCCCTTGAACCGGTGTAGCTGCCGTCGGTCACGCTTGCTCGGGCGGCCAGGTGGTTTTTCGGCTTGAGCGAACATCCGCTCGGTACGCATTGTCGCCTGTACTTTCTGCCGTTTTTCAATGCTTTCTTCAGATTCAGTGTAGGCCGTCTGCGCCACACTGGCCGACACACGCTTCGAGATCAGCTGATCAATTTGCACAACAAACTGATACGGGCCTTTTTGAATTTCGAGCATTTGCCCAACGCTGATCTGACGCGCCGGTTTTACCCTGGCACCATCAACATGCACCTTGCCACCACCTACGGCCTCCGTTGCCAGACCACGTGTTTTAAAAAACCGCGTCGCCCACAACCATTTGTCTAATCTGACTTTCTCAGGTTCTGCCATAGCCTTGCTGTTAAGCCAATCCAGTTCATACACTGTCGATCATATCGCCCCGATACAGGAATTGCGTATTTTTGCTATTCCAGCGTTAGAATACGCGACAAACTTTGGCACCAATGCAGACATTTCCAGATAGTCTGGTATGAACTAAGCCCGCATTCCGCCTTAGGCCGCACCAGGACTCCGGTTCTTTCACCCCGGTCTTTCGCCCGGGTTTTTCGGCAATCTGCGCAACAGTAACGCCGCAAATTTATCAGGAAATACGATGAAAGTATTTGTCTATCACAGCCTCAAAAAGAACGGTTATTATCTGTATGTACCGGAAGAAAACAACTTCAGGAAAGTACCGGACAACCTGCTGCAGGCACTGGGTGAGCTCGAACCCGCACTGACATTTGAACTAACAAAAAATCGCAAACTCGCCACTGAGAACCCGGAAACCGTATTGCAGAACTTGCAGCAAGCCGGCTACCACCTGCAAATAACTGACCCGTTGGCACCAATGCATCTGGCAGACAAAACACCGGCTGCGAGATAGCAAATTACTGCCGACACACAACCACAACCCGAATACAAAAACAGCGGCACAGAGCCGCGTCTTTATTTATTCGCCGTTTGATATGCCCGAAAAGACATCCTGTCTGAACCTATTTGCCCAGAACAGCAAGGTCTGATTCCTGGCTTGCAAACCATGCGGCCAGATCACGGATATCCTGATCACTCAGAGCCGTCGCAAAGCCCGCCATAATCGCGCTTTCTCGCGCGCCTGATCGGTAGTCCTGCAGCGCACGAATAAGATAGCTTTCGTACTGACCTGCAAGCTTCGGATTGGACTCTATCGTGCTGTTGCCATCAGCACCATGGCAAGCTGCACAAGTCGCCGCGAGCTCTTCACCGTTGGCTGCATCACCACCCGCCTGACTGACACCTGATATAACGAAAAGAGGAGCGGCAATCAGCAATGATTTAAAAATATTCATCACAACTCCGTTATTTAAGTGAGGCAAAGTAAGCGGCGATGTCAGCAATATCTTCATCACTGAGCGAAGAGGCATTGGCCTGCATGGTTGCGTGAGATCGAGTTTTATTTTTGTACGCGTTTAGCGCTGCGACCAGGTACTGCTCGTGCTGACCACCCAGCTTTGGCACATGATAAGTCGGGTAGACGTTCACCTGCGCCGGTATGCCGTGGCAACCAAGGCAGGTCTCAGCCTTCTTTTTCCCCGCTTCTGGATCAGCGGCTATCGCTGTCCCGCTCAGTAATAGTGCGGCAAACAAACCCGCGATCATTTTGCTCTTTGTAAGCATTGATTTCATTAGTTAAAAGCCGTGAAAATTCAAATTCTGTCTGTGGGAGCAGACGTCAAAAAGACAGCCTGATTTCAACCCATCAGTGTACGTAGCTGAAGCGACTAATAATAGACGGTTTTGACAGGCTGGCTGCGTTGCAATTTCGATCACTTGCGAGCCATTATCTTCCGCCCGCATCGCTATTGCCGTATCAGCCAGTTCGCGAGCATCATTTGCCCTCTGACAGCTCCATGATCATCGCATTCATACGACTGACAAATCCTGCCGCATCATCAAGCTGTCCACCCTCTGCCAGTACCGCCTGATCGAGCAACAGCATGCTCCAGTCACCAAAGCGGTCTTCATCAGATTCGTTATCCATTTTAACCAGAATCGGATGCTGCGGATTGATCTCAAGAGTCGGCTTGCTGTCAGGTACATCGTGACCGGCCTGCTTCATCAGCTGCTGCATGTGCATCGCCATTTCCTGCTCACCAAGAACAACACAGGCCGGTGACGAGGTCAGACGATGCGATACGCGTACCTCGGCAACCTTATCCTTAAGATTTTCCTGCAACCGCTCAACCAGCTTTTCAGATTCTTTCTCAACATTTTCCTGTGCTTCTTTTTCTTCCTTGTCGCTGATCTCACCAAGATCAAGATCGCCTTTGGCGACTGAACTTAATGCTTTACCATCGAACTCATTCAGATAGCTCATCATCCATTCATCTACCCGATCGTACATGATCAGAACCTCGACATCCTTTTTGGCAAAAATCTCAAGATGCGGACTGTTCTTTCCGGCGGTGTAGCTATCCGCTGTGATGTAGTAGATTTTGTCCTGGCCGGGCTTCATGCGGGAAATATAATCACCAAATCCAACACTCTGCTCGTCGTTGCCGTTTTGAGTTGAGGCAAAACGGTAGAGCCCTGCGACCTTTTCCTTATTGGCAAAGTCCTCACCCGGCGCTTCTTTCAGACAGGCTCCGAACTGACTCCAGAATTCTTTGTAGTCATCAGCATCATTCTTTGCCATACCCTCCAGCAAAGACAACACCTTCTTGACCGACGCACCGTGAATACTCTCTACCACCTTATTGCTTTGCAGAATTTCACGCGACACGTTGAGCGGCAGATCACTGGAATCAACCAGTCCACGAACAAATCGCAAATAGCGCGGCATCAGCTTTTCAGCTTCATCCATTATAAAAACCCGCTGAGCGTAGAGCTTAATGCCATGCTGTTGATTGTTATCGTACAGATCAAATGGCGCACGCTTTGGAATATACAGAAGCGATGTATATTCAAATTTACCTTCAACATGGTTGTGAGACCATGCCAGTGGATCTTCCCAGTCATTGCTGACCTGCTTATAAAACGATTTATATTCGTCTTCTGAAATATCATTACGCCCGCGGGTCCACAGAGCTGACGCATCATTTACTTTTTCAAACTCTGGTACTTTCTTTTCTTCTTCCTTGTCACCATCTGATTTTTCATCTTCAGATGGTGGTGGCAGCACCTCAAGCATTTTGATTGGAAAAGTAATATGATCAGAATACTTTTTAATAATTCCGCGCAAACGCCAGTTGTCTGCAAACTCGTTACAATCTTCACGCAAATGCAGTGTTACCGAAGTTCCTTTCTCTGCACGTTCGATCTCACTAAGCTCATAACTACCCGTTGCTTCACTCTCCCATCTGATACCGCTGGAGGCATCCTCCCCGGCTTTACGAGTGGTCAGAGTGACCTTATCTGCAACAACAAATGATGAGTAAAAGCCAACACCAAACTGACCAATCAGTTTGGAGTCTTCTTTCTGATCACCGGTTAGCGCTTCTAAAAACTGTTTGGTGCCTGACTTGGCAATCGTTCCAATGTTATTGATCACATCTTCCCGGTTCATACCGATGCCGTTATCAGAAATTGTCACCGTATGCGCATCGGCATCAAATTCGATCTTGATCGCAAGCTCTGAATCACCTTCATTCAGCGCATCATTGGCAACTGCTTCAAATCGCAGTTTGTCACACGCATCCGATGCATTTGAGATGAGTTCACGCAGAAAGATTTCTTTATTGGAGTAAAGCGAGTGAATCATCAGCTTCATCAGCTGGTTCACTTCCGCCTGAAACTCCATAGTTTCAGCTGTAGATGTTTTTGTCATTTGCGCTCTCGCAAAAAGCCTGATCGAAAATATTGAATAGTTAAATTGCGGATTGCGGTACGTTTTTCAAGTACCCGATGCCTCGGATCCCAAGACCCGGCAGAACCTGTTGACTGAGTAGCCGGAGGCCATGGAACTGCAGCGCGTAACAAACCACGCCTTAAAACATAAAGAAGCCCTGTATCCAGCCACCAGGAACGGTGGCTAACTTACTCTATACCGAAAACCGCCCTGTCACTGATAACCGAACGGTTTGACTGAAATCCGGTTACAGCTTTTCTTTGATTCGCGCTGCCTTGCCAGTCAGGCCGCGCAGGTAGTAAAGCTTTGAACGGCGAACATCACCACGGCGCTTAACTTCTACACTTGCAACGTTTGGGCTATAAGTCTGGAAGACACGTTCGACTCCTTCACCATGTGAGATTTTGCGAACAGTGAAGGCTGAGTTCAAACCACGATTGCGACGAGCAATTACGACGCCTTCAAATGCCTGTAGTCTTTCGCGATCACCTTCCTTAACACGCACCTGAACCACAACCGTGTCACCAGGGCCGAATTCCGGCAGATCCTTGTCCATTTGTTCCGCGTTAATCGCGTCAATTACGTTACTCATCGTTCCACTCCAATCACATGTGGTATTCAGTTATTCACAACAGCCTATTCACAGCAGCAAGATCAACCAACTAAGTTTGACCATCTGCATCAATTTTTTGTTGTTCATCCATAAACTGCTGCAGCAATTTTTTGTCTTCAGTACCGAGCGTGTCCGGGTCTATCAGAGATCGACGCCGCAACCAGGTTCTGCCCAGTGACTGCTTACGGCGCCAGCGTGCGATTGCTGCATGGTCCCCGCCGAGAAGTACTTCAGGCACTTTCATACCGTCGTAATCTTCCGGTCTGGTGTAATGCGGACAGTCGAGCAGGCCTTCGCCTGCATAAGAATCGTTTAGCGCTGATTCCTGATTCCCGAGTACACCGGGTATTTGGCTTGCAAGCGCATCGGTGACAACAATCGCTGCTAACTCGCCGCCACTCAAAACTGAGTCACCAATTGGAATTTCCCGATGAGCCTCTCGACTGATCAATCTTTCCTCAATGCCTTCGTAACGTCCGGCCACGAG
>CAYLZS010000512.1:0-2099 GCA_964388065.1 uncultured Granulosicoccaceae bacterium | reverse complement strand
CTAGGTGGGTTTTGTAATGAGTTTTACCAGGAGTTACAGCGTCCTTTCTGGGTGTGTTTTTGTCCGACTAAGCAAAGACAAGAACACTAACGCAGCAAAAATACATACTCGCAAACCAAAGTTACAAACGTTTCGTAAAATCCCGGCTTTAATGTTCAAATCTGAGAGTTTTTAGTGCTCAAAAATGGAGATTTTTAGGTGAAAATTTGAGCCATATGACCAGCTTTCCGGAATTGGTCCTGAAGTGATCCCGGTTGCCCGGCGTACCGGGGTTGGATAAATGACAGACCTATGTCTTTTTGTTCAGATCATTCCGCGCAAGAACTGAAAACGCTACCAGGCCAGGACATATCCGGGGTGCTACAATTGGCTTTTATTGCTGCATACACAAAGGTAAAGTGGATCCACTATACGATGCACACAGATAGCTATGGCTGACGACTCACAAACTAAACCATATACCGGTTACTTCCGTCGTGAAATTCCCGCTGAAGATCCGGAATTGACCCACGTTGGGCCCGACACCCGATGTGGTGAATACCTGCGTCGCTACTGGCAACCGGTTGCTATGGCAAGTGAAGTGAAAGATCTGCCCGTGGCAATTCGCATACTGGGCGAAGATTTAGTGTTGTTTCGCGATCAGTCTCAAAAATTAGGGCTGCTACATCGCCACTGTGCCCATCGTGGTGCATCGCTTGAATTTGGCATCATTATGGAGTGCGGTATCAAGTGCTGTTATCACGGGTGGCATTTTGATGTAGACGGCAGACTGATAGATGCACCCTCAGAACCTGTCGGCAGTCCGGTGCGTGACAAAGTTGTGCAGGGTGCGTATCCGGTTAGAGAAGAACAGGGATTGGTATTTGCCTACCTTGGCCCGCCGGATAAGTGTCCGGAGTTCCCCGTGTATGACACCATGTGTCTCGACGATACGATAAATAAAACTTTCTCGTTGAGTATGCCGGCCAACTGGTTGCAGGTTTATGAGAATACGCAGGATCCTATTCATGTGTTGCACCTGCACGCACTCTCAAGCGGTATACAGTTTGGCGCAGCATCAGGTGTGGAGCAGTTAATTGAATATACTGAAACTCCACTCGGCATGATAAATATACAAACCCGGCGTGTTGGTGAGCACCTGTGGACGCGTACTACAGATACTATTCTCCCGAATTGCAATCAAACCGGTGCTATCTGGGAGGAGGCAGAGAGTAAAAAAGTATTTCAACGCGTATCGATGTTGCGCTGGATGGTGCCAATCGATAATACAAATACCATGACTATCGGGTGGCGTTACTCAAACGATAAGCTTGATCCGCGAGGTCAGGACGACCTGTCAATAGTGGGCAAGGAATCCATTGATTTCATGGGGCAAACCGCGGGTCGCAGCTACGAGGAACAGCAGCGTCAGCCGGGCGACTACGAGGTTCAGGTCTCACAGCGGCCAATTGCAATTCATGCTCTTGAGCACCGTGTGACATCCGACCGCGGCGTATCAAAGCTGCGTGGTCTTTTGCGTAACCGGGTGCGTGACCATAGCAGCACAGGAGCGGCACCCATGCCGTCGCTTAACGAAGAAAACCGTATCTCCACATACTGTCAGGATACGGTATATCCGGTGCCGGAAGCAGAAGATGAAGATCACCTGATGCGTCAGTTTGGACGTCGGGTAGCAGACACTGTAATAGCGACCGACAAACATGCAATTGATAAACGAGCTGAGCTGGTCGAGAATATGTGCGCAGACGAGTTTACCTGACAAACTTACTCAACAAAGCTCTCAGGAACGCTCTCCAAGCAACTCTGCAAAAGTGTTTTCCAACTCTGCCATAACTACCGCATTGCGCCCGGGAGACGCACAACAGTGTCCCCAGTCCGAATCAATTACCCGCAACTCTGCGTTTTGTATAAGCTGCACTTCTATCGCGTTGTCTTCCGGTGGAAAGTACAGGTCTGTTTTGCAGGGCATGACGACAGTTCGCGCTGTGATTGATCCCAGTGCAGCTTTGTAGCTACCACCGAATGACGGATGATTTCCTATATCTGCAGATCTCCATGTAGAAATTTTGCAGAGCAGGTTATTGGCATCCCATTGCAAA
>CAYLZS010000511.1:0-3685 GCA_964388065.1 uncultured Granulosicoccaceae bacterium | reverse complement strand
GTGGTAGTTCGCTAGGGGAACTGTATCATTTTCATGGTCAGTTAGACTCTGGTCGTCTCGGCTGGGGTGACTTTATCAATGAAGGAACGGATTTATCTCTACTTCCTTTTAGTCGTGACGGCGGCGGCAATTTTTTCGCTTTTTACTATGGGAATGATCCACGAAATGCAAACCCGAAGGTGGTTTTTTGGGATCACGAAACTCGTAAAGTTACAAAGCTTGCCGATTCGTTCAGGGAACTTCTTGATCAGCTTAATAACTAGCTAAAGCGGGAGTCCCCCCGGCTATGCCGGGGAGGCACCCAAAGTTTGACTTATAGGGGAGTCCATCGGGACACTCTGACTTGTGAGCCGCCAAAGCATCACAAACTCAATCCGTTTGGCACATACCGGTGCGCTGCTTAACACAAGTGCCAATTATGCAGATGCTATAACCACGAAAATATTAGGCAGACACCCATAGCAAAAAGTGAAAACCGAGAAACAAGTATCAATGTAATGTTGTTCTCGGGTGCAAACTCCAAGGCGCAGTCATAGCAGTAAGAGGTAATCCATGCCCAAAGCACGTAAGCTGCAGATAGCGCTGGAAGCTACAGCGTATTATCACGTCATTTCCCGCTGCGTCCGTCGCGCTTTTTTGTGCGGCGAAGACCAATTCACTGGCAGAAGCTTTGAGCATCGGCGTCAATGGATCGAGAATGATCTTGAAGTTCTCGCCAATGTTTTTTTTATCGACATTGCAGCGTATGCAATACTCTCCAATCACTACCACCTGGTATTGCATGTAGATAAATCGGCTGCAGAAAAAGCAGACATGCGTGACATCATTGAACGATGGCATAGACGCTTTGCAGGTGTAGAAGCATCGCATAAGTACCTTGCATACGAACCTTTGGAGCCACAAGAGAAAGATCAGCTCGCTGTGTTAGTGGATATTTGGCGAGGCCGGTTATTTAGTATCAGCTGGATGATGAGAGCTCTGAATGAAACTACCGCCAGAAAAGCGAAACAACTAAAAAGGACAGGCGCTGTAACGTGCCGACCAGGTCCTTGATCCAATGCGGCATGCTGAAGCACAAAGTCTCAAGAAGATATGGGATACTGGTACGATTCCCGACAAAGTTGTGTTGAGCGTGGATCGAATAGCTTGTAAGGATTGTTGGCTGGATTTACCAAATATTGCGGAGAAGATGGGTGTAAGCCAACTAGTGATAGTGTTGCCAGATGGGCGTTATTCCGTAAGTACTGATGGTGAACCGCTTTTACGAAGTTGGAAGCCCGATGAGCTGTCTCAACTGACAAAGTAAAATTCAATAACCGGCGGAATATATATGGGTGAGTATACTAGATTTGATTTCCCACTAGTTTTTTTTCCAGATAAAAACGAAGTGGACACAGCTCTGTTAGAGCCTTTTTTTGTTGACTATAGCCCGGACAAGTGGGTCGAGGAGCCTGAAGAAGCGTATATAGAGTATGTAGAGGATGACGTTAGCTTTGGATGTAGGATTGGACATTGTGTAGGTTTGGGATTTTCAATATTGTTTTGGCAATCAGACCTATCCTCCCGTTCTGGGGAGGCTTGGTGGACGGTTAATGACAAGAGCAAAGAGTATTATTTTGTAGATATTGAAAGTGATTCTATGAGGTCAGTGGCAACGTTTGTTTCTCCCTTGGATGCGTGGTCATACTTAAAGCACTTCCTTTCAAATCCCACGGAAATGCCACCTTCACTTGATTTGGAGTCCAATCTGGTTTTCAGGGATCAGATTCCAGTTCATCCTCTTTATGGAGGGCCGCCGCTACCAGAAGGCATTGCAAATTGTTATCGTATTGATAGTGTAAATCAATCCCTTATTCCAATGGTTTTGCAAGAATAATATAATAAAAAATACCCCCCTGTGTCAGGTTAGTTGTCCACCCTTAGTATCTTTATAAATTGTTAGACAGTGGGGGCAAGAGTGGATCATGAAGTACTCGTTAGAACGCAAAGAGTCAGTCCTGAAGAAACTGTTACCGCCAGAGTCACCAGTTATTCCTGCATAAAGGCGGGATAAAAGAGATGTTGGATCTACAGAATAAATAGTTGAGGGGATAACATGCCATCGGTTGATGATATTGTCTGGTCGGACGTCAGAATGAAGAATCCTCCTGTGGCAAGCTTGGAACAAGTTGCGGCTTGGGAGAAAAAGTACAAAAGAAAAAAATAGGGGTCAGGTGCGTTATGTAAAGTACTAGAAGTGTAGTGCCCAGGCTGTGTTACAAAAAATTAGCAAAAAACTAGGACAGGCATTGTAAAAAGGAACACAACCAAAAAAGTCGTGCTGGTTTTGGAGTTATAAAAAGGGCAGACGGTGATTTGTGTTAGCTACAGAGAAATAACAAGTAAATTGAGTCAATAATCAACCAAATATACCCATCAAATAATGTCGAGGCGCAGGAGATACTCTTCCGGTTAGGAGATTCGATTAACCGAAGGTTTGCCGCACAATCGACGTCACCATTTTAGGGATGCCAATAAAAAGCTCGCTCAATTGCTACTGGAACAACCAGAAGGAACAACCAGCACTACAGGCGGAGCTAGGTTTCAGCGATAAATTGGTGGGGCTCTTGGATAAGGGATACGGTGGTAATCCACCAAGCCACTACACATGGCATCACGTGAATGCTGAAGGTGATATGATGTTGGTTGATACGTTTATACATGATATGTTTACCCATGAGGGTGGGATGTCAGAGATGAAAAGCAAGTGACTGATAGATTTGAGTGGGTGGACTACGCAATAGATGATCCCCCTGTGGCTACTCTCGACGAGGTAAGACGCGTCGAAGAAGAAATTGGCTACAAATTACCAGCGGATTTCATCGAGGTGGCACGACATCATCAAGGCCAGTTTCCAATGCCTGGTGGGCACCACGCGGACGGAAATGGGAGTAGCGTGGGTGGTCTTTATCATTTTCATGGTGAATTTGGCTCGGGGCGACTAGGGTGGGGAGATTTTATAAATGAGGGGGCTGATAGTTTGTTGTTGGCTTTTTGTCGAGATGCGGGGGGGAATTTTTTCGCGTTCGACTACGGTAAAGACCCTCAAAAAAAGAACCCGATTGTTGTATTTTGGGATCATGAGACTCGCGTAGTAACCAAGCTTGCTGATTCATTTACAGATTTCCTTGACCAACTTACCGATTAAAGTCTCTACCGAAACAACCGAACAAAGACAGGCAACGTTATTTCGGCGCTTAAACATATCACCAAAGCACTGGGTCTATCTAAGCACAGAATTTGAAAGTCGCTTCAAAGGAGTGGCAGGAACAGCTGATTCATTGAAACGAACGTTAAAAAACTTCCAACTGATTCGTCGATCAAATTTAAAAAATAGTCGTTTTTTATTCGGTTGACTCTTCTTAGCGATGTATCCATCCAGGAATTCACGCACTGCAACAGATAGTGTGAATAATAGCGCGCCCAAGGCTATGAAATTCATCTATTTATTTCAAACCCGGGCGTAGTTACAGATTCCCCATCTGTTGTATATCCACCACCGAAAAATGTCAGTGATTTTAATCGTGTCTATGACGCTGTGAATTTGATTGGGTATTTAGGGGGAATTAGGCAAGGGAATTAGGCAGACACCCAAAGCAAAAAGTGAAAACCGAGAAACAGGTATCAATGTAATGTTGTTCTCGGG
>CAYLZS010000510.1:0-5726 GCA_964388065.1 uncultured Granulosicoccaceae bacterium | reverse complement strand
TTGAGGTGGTCTGCCATGAGGCGGAGGTCTGACATTGCCATTTTCTATCTTATAATTTATGACGCAATGCAAGGATGGAAAACAGGAACACCGTGGAAAATAGAGCAGTAGCATCCCTTATTGGTCTCGCAACAGGTGATGCTGTCGGGACCACACTGGAGTTCAAAGCGCCGGGAACATTCGAACCAATAAAAGATATGGTGGGAGGAGGGCCATTTAATCTTGAGGCTGGAAAATGGACTGACGATACCTCAATGGCGCTTTGTCTTGCTCACAGCTTATTGGAAAAAAGAACTTTTGATCCTGCAGATCAAATGAACAGATACTGCGACTGGTACCATAGTGGATATATGAGCAGTACCGGGGAGTGCTTTGATATCGGTAGCACGGTCTCAACAGCGCTGAATAAATACCTCGTTACCAAAGAACCCTATTCAGGTTCGGTAGACAAGTACTCATCTGGTAACGGTTCACTCATGCGGCTGGCACCTGTTGTTATTTTTTACAATAGCCACTATGAAAGCTGCATAAAGTATGCGGGTAAAAGTTCCCGTACAACTCATGGTTCTGATGAGTGTATTGATTCATGCAGGTATTTTGCAGATTTGTTGTTCTGTTCGTGCCGTCTGAAAAATAAAAATGAAATAATAAGCCTGGTCAGGTATGAACCGTACACAGATAAAGTTAAAAGTATTGCCGGAGGTGAATTTCTGAACAAGAAAATCTCGGAGCTTGCAGGAACTGGCTATGTGATTCAAAGTCTGGAGGCAGCGTTGTGGTGCTTCTTTAATACCAACTCCTTTGAAGAAGCTATTTTATCAGCGGCAAATCTTGGTGATGATGCTGATACAACGGCTGCGATATGTGGTCAAATTGCCGGGGCATACTATGGGTCGGACGGTATTCCAGACTCCTGGAAGGAGAAACTCTATAGGTATGCTGAAATTGAGAAGCTTGGCAGTGAGCTATATTCGGTAAATCGCAGCTAACGTCAGGCCTTTAGTTCAAGTGGAAGTATTTGCCGAACATAGTTATGTGCTTTATTTCGAAAATAATAACGCAAACTGTTTGATCGCTTAAATGGAAGAAGAAATTATAGGAATGCAATGACACTGACCAGAGCACAAATTACCCGTTTGCAAAAATACGCCAATGGGCAGCCCGCGTCAGATGCAATCCTTATTTGGTTCTTTGTCTGGATATTCATCAGTTGTTGTCTGTTTTGGGTACTCGCGGCAAGAGCGTTTCCTGAATATGATGGCGCACAAGGTGTCTCACTGGCTTGGGTTGGTGCATTGCTCACAGTGGGAGGATTGATTGCTGCCTGTCTGTGCTGGGCGGTCTACAAATATCTCCTCGATCGCAAACAAGAGGCTATAGCTGAGCTCAGAATAGTAATTTCTGATCTCGAATCAAATAAATCCACTATCGGGAAAGTTGATTGATAGTACTCGGATGACAAGGATAAATTATGCGTCTTTTTACGTTTATGTATCTGCTGCTTTTCTCAATGTCGGCGGGTGCTATTGAGCAAAGCCAGCTTGTTACCATGTCTGATCTCGCTGCCATTGATATCTCGTATTCACCTGATAATGAGAGTTTTGAAACTAAAAAACGACTTTTTTTCTCTGAGCTTGCAAATTACAAGTACGAAGATGATGAGTTGTTGTTGATTTCAACACTACAAAAAAATAGAAGTGTATCAGGAAAATTCGCTGTCACTCGATTCAGTATTGAAAGGGTGTATGAAGATTTTGAATTTGAACTGGAAAATTCCACTTTCACCTATGGAACTAAAAGTGAGTTGTACTCAGTTATATATAACGAAGTTATAGTTGGCAGTTTTTTTATATCTCAGGTGGAAAAGTACATATTTGCATTTTTAATTGTTGGTTTAACAGCTGATGATGGGTTTTTGGAGGAAGTGGTTCGACCAAAGCTGGTAGCACTGACAGAAAATAATTAAATTACCACAGAGTTCGATACAGGTACTATGAAATCTGGTTGCTGATGCTATCTGCATCACCCAGGGCCAGATAGTTTTCTATGCCTTTGATTTTGTCTTCTGCGTGGTGATTAACGTATAAAACAGTTGAGTCACTCCGTGCACAGATTAGCTCTATTAGTGCCAGTACACGTTGCCTGTTCATGTCATCAAGTCCGAGGCAGGGCTCATCCAGTACCAGTAACGGTGGATGTTTAACCATTGCCCGCGCTATTAACAACAGGCGCTGATCACCGTACGACTGGCTGGTAAAAGTATCGTCCGCGCGCGCTTTCATGCCCAGTACTTCAAGCCACTGAGTGGCAATATGCTTTTGGTTGTCTGTGGGCTTGCTGTACAGGCCAATACTGTCGTAGAAACCAGAGATAATAACATTGCGCAAACTGGTGCCGACAGTGTATTCCCACTGCAACGCGGTTGAAACGTAGCCGATAAACTGCTTGATCTGCCAGATGCTCTCACCGCTGCCACGCTGAAAGCCAAATACAAATATATCGTTGACATAACACTGTGGGTGATCACCGGTTATCAGTGACAATAATGCTGTCTTGCCACTGCCGTTTGGGCCGGTCAGTTGCCAGTGACTGCCGCGATTGATTGTCCAGTTTAGTTTTTCAAATATAATCGTTTCATCGTATTTGATTGCACCGTTGCTGATGCGCACCAGTGGTGATTGCGGGTCCAGTTCGGGAAGTTTGTTTTCTGTGTCTGTTGGTGGTACTTCAAGATCTGTGGTTTTTAAATGCAGCAGAGCTTCCAGTTGTTGCCAGGCCTCTGTGTCTGAGCGTGCTGCCTGTAGTTCCAGTCTGCCTTCGGCAACGTAGGCGAGGTGGGTTATATAATCCGGACACTGATCCAGCCGGTTCAGCACGGTGATAATCGTTGTATTGGTGGCAATGGTTTTCAGGTGCGCCTGCAGCGCTTCAAGGCTCGCGACATCCAGGCCTTCGAACGGTTCATCCAGAATAAGTAATTCCGCGTCGCAGGTGAGCGCACGGATTAACATCACTTTGCGTGACTCACCGGTGGAGAGTTTTCTAAACGCTCTGTCCAGTAGTGGTGTTAAGCCGAACTTTGCAGTTAATTCATCGGCCAGTGGTTTGTCTTTGCAGACTGCTGCAATGATTTCGGAGACAGGTGTTCCTTCTGCGATAACATCCATGATGTCTGCATCGTCTTTTTTGCGTTCTGCCTCTATCAGTTCCTGTTGTGCTTCGAAAGATACTACACCGATGCGATTGGGAAGGTTTTTAACAAGTCCGTTCTGAACTTCACCTGCACCGGTCAGAATAGCAGCCAGAGCCGATTTACCAGAGCCATTGTTGCCACAGATCAGCCAGTGGTGCTCCGGGTGCACTTTCCAGTTGATATCCCGACAGATAAAGCCTTTGTCGAACTCAACTGTGGCGTTTGTAAGCGTGATGGAATAGGGCAGTGGCATTGGTGTCTGGTTGCAAAAAAAGGCCGGTAGTTGACCGGCCTTTGTGTAAATGCATTAGGGAGACAGATGAAATCAGATGATTTTTTTCATGTCAGACATATGGCCACGAAGGGTTGCGCCAATCTCTTCGACAGGGTGAACTCGTATGGCTTCATTGACTTCGATTAATCTGGCGTTATCAACACCGCTGTGATTTAACTGTAAACCTGCGCCAATGACGTCTGTCTTTATGTTTTTCATAAAATCGCCGAGCAATGGCACGCAGGCATGGTTGTACAGATAGCAACCGTATTCTGCTGTGTCAGAAATAGTGGAGTTCATTTCGTAGAGCTTTTTGCGTGCAATGGTGTTGGCAATCAGCGGTGTTTCATGTAGTGATTCGTAATAGGCTGAATCTGCAATTATTCCGGCGGCTGTCATGGTTTCAAAAGCGAGCTCAACGCCGGCTTTGACCATCGCAACCATCAGAATGCCGTTGTCAAAATACTCTTGCTCGGTTATTTCTACATCACCTGCCGGAGTTTTCTCGTAGGCGGTTTCTGCGGTATCAGCGCGCCAGCCGAGAAGGTCTTTGTCGTCGTTGGCCCAGTCAGCCATCATGGTGGCTGAGAACTTGCCGGTCATGATGTCGTCCTGATGCTTGTTATACAGCGGACGCATAATGTCTTTCATTTCTTCTGCAAGCTCGAACGCTTTGATTTTTGCAGGATTGGACAGGCGGTCCATCATATTGGTAACACCGCCGTACTTGAGTGCTTCAGTGACTGTTTCCCAGCCGTACTGAATTAACTTTGATGCGTAGCCTGGTTCTATACCTTCTTCGATCATTTTGTCAAAGCACAGCAGTGAGCCTGTCTGCAGCATGCCGCACAGAATTGTCTGCTCGCCCATCAGATCAGATTTTACTTCTGCAATAAATGATGACATCAGTACACCGGCTTTGTGACCACCGGTGCCAACGGCATAGGCTTTGGCGAGTGCCAGACCTTCACCGTTCGGGTCGTTGTCTTCGTGTACCGCAATCAGTGTTGGAACACCAAAGCCGCGAACGTATTCAGCACGTACCTCTGAGCCCGGGCATTTGGGCGCGACCATAATGACGGTAAGATCGTCGCGAACCTTCATGCCTTCTTCAACAATGTTGAATCCGTGTGAGTAGGAAAGACAAGCGCCTTTCTTCATTAACGGCATCACGGTATTTACTACGTCTGTATGTTGCTTGTCCGGTGTCAGATTGAGTACAACGTCTGCTGTTGGAATAAGCTCTTCGTAGGTGCCGACAGTGAATCCGTTTTCGGTGGCGTTTTTCCACGACTGGCGTTTTTCCTTGATGGCTGCGTCACGCAGCGTGTAGGAGACATCGAGCCCGCTGTCTCGCAGATTCAGGCCTTGGTTCAGGCCTTGCGCGCCACAACCGATAACAACCATCTTTTTGCCTTTGAGTGCATCGACACCTTCGGTAAATTCATCAAGGTGCATAAAGCGGCACTTGCCGAGTTGTTCCAGCTGTTCGCGCAGGGAGAGGGAATTGAAATAGTTTTCTGGCATGTCGTGCTCCGACGATGGAGTGGGTAGCTGCGTCCGCGCTATGTATTGGTGGACTTCACTGAGTGAGAGCAGTGTAACGAACTGTTAATGTGTCGTAAATTGCAATAAATGCAATGCAGTGTGCCGTTTAATTCAATATTAAGGTATTCTTGCAGGCGATGAATATCCGCCTCCTGTCTCACTTTCTGGCGCTCGCTGAGCATCTGCATTTCGGTCAGGCAAGCGTTGCCTGCAATATCAGTATTTCAGCGCTTTCGCGCAGTATTCGCCAGCTTGAGGGAGAGGTGGGTGCGCGATTGTTTGATCGCGACAATCGATCCGTCACGCTTACGCGCAAGGGGCAGAAGTTTCAGCACTACGCAAAAAACTCTACCCGACAGTGGCGGGTGATATGCAAGGAGTTAAAAGAGGATACCGATGATATTCAGGGCGAGATCAGTCTGTATTGTTGGGTTACTGCAAGACACAGTATTTTGTTTGATCTGTTGAATCGATTTCGGCCCAACCATCCCGGTATTGAAATAAAGCTGCACACCGGTGATCCGGAGCTTGCGATAAGCCGGGTGATTGCCGGCCACGAAGAGATTGCCATAGCGGCTCTGCCCGAATCACCTCCCAGGGGGTTGAGTACCTGTGCAATTACCGAGTCACCGCTGGTATTTATTGCCGCTAACGACAGTAGCATTGTGGTGCCAGATAGCTCCGCGACTAACAATAGGCCCAATAATAATG
>CAYLZS010000509.1:0-3003 GCA_964388065.1 uncultured Granulosicoccaceae bacterium | reverse complement strand
ACCATACACATTGTCATCGAGCTCTGGAACTAAAAGCCACCAGTGTCTTAAAGCTGCTATCCGGCCTTGATGCTTTTCGCAGGCCTGAACGCTTCGAACTATACCTGCAGGTATGCGAAGCCGATGCACGCGGCAGAAAAGGTCTTGAAAAACGAGACTATCCTCAGACAGACTACCTGCGCGATGCCATGGTCGCTATGGAAAACATTGATTCAGCGGCAATTGCAGCCAAAGCAAAAGAGGAAGAAAGAGACATTGCAGAGGAAATTCGTAGCGCACGAATTACCGCGCTAAAAAAATTCATGAAATCTGCTTAAGCATTCAACAGGTTTTTATCCGGATGTAATTCCGGCAGATTAGTGCCAGATAACAAATCACAAAGCAGCAGCCGCGGCGGCGATTGCCTCTGCGGTTACTGCAAGATCATCGTCATCTATCGCTAAACAAGGATAGACTTTACCCGGAGACTTAAAAATACCGTTTTGTCGTAACACCTGATTAAATAACTCACTCATGTTTTTATCACCGGTTTGCCATGATCGATAATCAGTCACCTCCCGATCAGTAAAAACCACATCGAACAGTGTTTTATCACCAACAATTTTATGTGCATGACCCTGTGCATCAAGGCTGCCTGCAAGCATCTTTTGAACTGCAGCACCGCAATTGCGGAGTTTTTCGTAAGCACCGTCACGACGCAAAATTTCCATCGTTTTAATACCGGCCACTGCTGCTACCGGATTACCCGAAAGTGTACCGAGCTGCATCAGGAAACGGTCTTTGCCAACGATCGCTTTATCAAAATGATCCATCATCTCTTTGTTGCCTGCAATTGCTGCCAGTGGAAATCCACCACCAATAATTTTCCCTAAGGTGCATAAGTCAGGCACAACTCCATAGGCTTCCTGTGCGCCGCCATAGGCAAGCCGAAAGCCGGTAACAATCTCGTCAAAAATTAATACTATGCCTCTTTGCGTACATTCGTCACGCAGAAGCTTAAGAAAACCCGGCTGCGGTGGCACCACACGCTGCAACGGCTCAACAATAATCGCTGCAATATCCTTTTCGTATTCGTCCAGCAAGGCCACAACCGTCTCCGGATTGTTGAATGGTGCAATAACCATTTCGTCCCGCACTGATTCCGGTATGCCTGCACTATCGGGTATCGCCTGAGGAAAATTGGCCTGAACTTCCGGCGCCAGACTCATTTGCGCCTCGGCAGACATACCGTGATAGCCACCTTCGAATTTCATAATTTTGGATCGACCGGTATAAGCGCGGGCCAGGCGCAGGGCATACATGTCTGCTTCACCACCCGATGTCAGGTAGCGCACCTGCTCAGCACAGGGCACTGCCTCACAAATGTCTTCAGCGAGCTCAATACCCGCGGCATTGTTAGCAAAAAAAGTAAGACCTTTACCAAGCTGACTCTGCACAACATCCAACACTTCCGGATGGCCATGACCGAGCAACATAGGACCCGAGCCGATTAGAAAGTCGACATACTCTTTGCCATCTTCATCCCAAACACGTGACCCCTGACCGCGCTCTATTATGATTCCGGGATCGAAATTTCCGAAACCACCTGCGGGTAGCACCGCCTGTGCACGCTTTATCCACTTCGCCTGCTGACTCATTAGCTGACCTTTGTATTAGGTTAGACTTAAAACTGGTTGACCCAGTATATCCGGGTTCGGCTCCACACCATGGCCCGGTTTATCATTCACTCTGATAAAGCCACCTTGTCTAGCTGGAGCCTGCTCGTCAAGTCGCGGATGAACGTAGCCCGACAGGTCACATACATTAAGCAGAGATTTGGCCGGTGTGGCTGTTGCAAGATGTAATGCCGTTGCCGTGGTGATGTCCGAACCCCAGGTGTCTTCAATACACATTCTGGCACCAAGCTGAATACACAAATCACGCGCCTGGCGCATAGCAGAGAGGCCACCAAATTTAGACAACTTTAACGCTACCGCATCCATACACCCAAGATTATACGCATGTAACAAAGAAGGTATATCACGAGCACTTTCATCCATTTTCATTGGCAGATGACATGCGCTCTTCACACTGGCACACTCTTCAATGGTTTTACATGGCTGCTCAAGCATTATATCAAGATGTGCGACCGCACGACCGACACGACTGGCATCCAGTTGTGAACTGCCGCAGTTCCAGTCACCATACACCAGCGCTTCATCACCTACTGCTTCACGCACCTGCGTCAATCGTGCAACATCAGCTCGCCAGTTGTTATCAGCACCAAGCTTTACCTGAAACTGCGCAATGCCTGTGTTCTTCGCTGCAATCGCCATCTCTGCCATTGCTTCAGGCTCAATGCAGGTAATAGAATGATAAAGCGGTAGATCCTGAGTACATTGCCCGCCGAGTAATCGGTATAAAGGTAAGTTGGCAGCTTTTGATGTTATATCCCAAAGCGCTGTATCGATAGCCGACTTGGCATACTCATGTCCCTGCAGATGGGTATTGAGTTTATGCATCAGAGCTTCAGGACCAATAGGATCCGCACCCAACAAAACCTGCGCCATTTCCTGAATAGCTGCAGGCACCCCGTTGGCATAGGCAGGCAGGTAATGTGGTATCGGACAAACTTCACCCCAACCCTGAAGGCCTTCATCGGTCTCAAGCGAGAGAACCATGGAGTCCACAGCGTCACAGGTTTTACCGTCTGCCATGTAGTAGGTTTCATGGCTGGTCAGTGCAACTCTGTATAAGAACACACGTGTAATTATCATCGCAGGCTACTGGTACACAGCGACTGGTGCTCCCAGTACCGATTCATCAGGTACCACACCGAGCCCCGGTGCATCATCAATGGTGATGTAACCGTTGACACAACGTGGCCCGCTGCCTGGTGCGACATCGAGGGTCAGCATATCCTGACACGACCAACAGGCTTTGATAAAAGCATCAGGGATGGATTGCGACAGATGTGCCGCTTCGGTATCTGCCATAACAGAACCACCGGTCGCCATAACAAAC
>CAYLZS010000508.1:0-8293 GCA_964388065.1 uncultured Granulosicoccaceae bacterium | reverse complement strand
TGATCTTGACTGCCTCGACCCAACGGTCGCCCCCGGTGTTTCAAACATCGAAGCTGGCATAGAGGGCTTCGGCATGGATCAGGTCCGAAAAATATTACAATCAGTTCGCGGCAAAAATATTATTGGTGGAGATGTAGTTTGCTTAATGCCTACAGTGGACACTCCAAATCAAATCACAAGTTATCGGGCAATGGCGGTGATGTTCGAGATAATCAGTCTGATTGCCGATGCAAAATCATGCCACCCGTGAAAGTCACCATGCGACGTTCGATAACCTCTGAACTTCGATCCAAACCGGTATTGCCTGTGTCGCTTGAGGTCCGACATGCTCAGGCAAAAGAATCTACTGCGTTAGCAACACTTCTGCACTGCGCCTATCCAACCGAGAACTGGGAGCCGGAAGCAACTAAACAAGAGTTGTTTTACGACAAGACGGTCAAAGCACCCATGGTGGTCGTATCAGAAAATCGAATTCTGGCAACCGCTTCATTGCAAATTCGTTCTGACACTCCGGAACACGGATGGGTACGGTGGGTTGCAACAACTCCAGACCGACGCCGAGAAGGCTTAGCGCAGACGTTAGTGATCAGATTACTCGCAATTGCATCAGACGCAGGTTGTCAGGAAGTCCGTCTTGGCACTACGACAGATCTAACCGGAGCAATCAGGATGTATCTAAACCTGGGATTCGAACCGCTTGTCACTATCAAGAAGGAACAGGACGTGTGGGATCAATTATTCCCGCAACTTAAAAAAAGATTGCACACAGAATCAGATTACGAGAGGCAGGTTTAGCTATTGATTCGATAAATGGTGGGCCGTGAAGGATTCGAACCTTCGACCAATTGATTAAAAGTCAACTGCTCTACCAACTGAGCTAACGGCCCTTATTTATTACCTGCAAACTACTTTTATACCTGCTCTGTACTGGCGTTAACCAAGTACTCCAGCCAGCTTTGCACCGACTGTCTGCTGTATAAATTTGACGGGATTTAAAAGCATATCCTCACGCCAAGCCGCCTATTATAGACCGACTCGACCGGCGTGCATAGTATGTGGAATTAAAATTTGGCAGTCGGTTTTAGTAAAATCCGGCAACAATCGTGACAGAACTCAACAACAGGTGTGTTTACAGACCCGCGTTGTTCATCTGCTCGATTCGACGGCGCGCAAGAGCTGCTATCGATCTGCCGCTATACTCGTTTTCTACCTGTGTCAGCTCCTGACGGGCTTCGCCATAGCGCTGCAATTCATACAGGGCAAAACCCTTACGCAATCGAGCATCCGGCACTTTTCGACTCGCCGGGAACTGGAAAATCACCACGTTAAATCGGTCAATTGCCTCGCTAAACTGCCGTTCGACGTAGTTGGCCTCACCCAGCCAATAGTGAGCGTTGTCTGAAAAGGTGCCGTTCGGGTAGCGCTGTAAAAAGTTACCAAACCCGGCTATCGCCTCGCGATTGCGACCGAGAATCAACAGATCATAGGCGTTTTGATAGTCGATCTTCTCACGCTGCTCGTCGGCCCGCGGCACGGGTACCGTTTGCGGTCGATTGCCTGAGAGACTGCTGAGAGAAACTTCGTTGTCACCACCGCCGCCGGTTCCGGTGTCGAAATCGTCGAGGTCGTCAAGATCATCGAGATCATCCAGATCATCGAGGTCATCAAGGCTTCCACCGGCACTGCCTCCACTGACACCACCACTTTCAAGTGCGGCAATTCGGCTGTCTGTGTCGAGGTATAGTTTTCGTTGCCGCTCACGCATTGCGCCAATGGCATTGTCTCTTTCTTCCAGCGCTCCACGAAGCTGGCGCACTTCGTTTTGCAGCGATTCCATCTCCTGCAGCATGCCAATCAGAGCGGAGTTATCCAGAAATCTTTCCAGCCGCTGCAGACGTTGTTCCGCTGACTGTGCGTGCGCCGCACCCGAGAGGACTATTGCGCACATTACGGCCAGGTTAAGGCTGGCCAGCCTGATAAAGTGATTTAGTCTCACCACACCCTCCTGTTACCGGGTCCGATTTTTAAACAAGTATAGCGCCAACGTCCCACAGTCTGACCAAATCACAGCTTAATTGCCTATTTAGGGGCCTTTTAGTGGCCTCTTTAGCTGTTAAATAAACAGTCTGCGTACTGTCAGTTATAACCTTCGTAGACTACCTCTACACGACGATTACGCCGCCAGGCACTCGCGGAGGAACCTTCGTCAAGAGGTACCTCTTCACCATAACTCAGTGTCGAAAACTGACCGGCATCAACACCACCTAACTGCAGTATTCTGGCCACCGAGCGTGCACGGTTGTCGCCGAGTGCAATATTGTACTCGCGCGAGCCTCGTTCGTCAGTATGGCCTTCCACGCGAACCCTCACATCAGAGAAGCGCGACAGATATTCTGCATGGCCTCGAATCAGGTCGAGACTATCCGGGCTCAGGCGAGAGCTGTTGAATTCAAAGAATACAATCCGCTTTGACAACGGATGACGCGCATCCGTGATGGAGTCACGATTAATCGGAATACCACCCAGAATGGGGCCACCCTCAATGGATTCCTGGCTCTCTGTCGGAGTGACGGTACCAATCGCCGCACCTTCAGCGCTTTGCTGAAGTCCGGGAATCACGTCCGGCACAGGGGGTGGAGGCAAAGTCGCCGGGACTGTACCTGCAGGCAACCGTGTGGGCTCCGGAACTTCCTCCACTTCAGGGCTTGTCGCACAGGCACTCAGCAATCCCAGCGCGATTACTGGCCCAAGCAGCGAAGATCGCAGTGACGATCTGCTAAGAAGCATTGTTTGCATTGAAATATTTCTTCTACTCACAACAACCCCATTTTGATTCTTATGCGCCATTGTATCTTGTTTGACACTAGTTGTTTACCGTCTAGGCCCCCAGGCAGGGTCGCGAACATTTTCATTCGGCAAACTTATTTTCTGCTCAACCAGCCCATCTACACTCACAACACCCAAAACATCGCGCCCCTCGTCTTTGGAAGCGTATAAGATTTGGTCACCATTGGGTGAAAAACTGGGCGACTCATCCAGTCGACCGTCTGTCAGAACCTCCAGTACACCAGTGCTCAGGTCCTGAACAGCAATGCGAAAATTGCCGCGATCATTGTGGATAAACGCGATTTTCGACCCATCCGGCGATGCCGTGGCACCAGCATTGTACTGTCCCTCGAAGGTTAGTCGCGTGGCACTTGAGCCACCTGCCAGTCCTTTACGGTAGATTTGCGGTGTTCCGCTCCGATTCGATGTAAAGGCAATTGTATTATCATCGAGCCATGCTGCTTCGGTTTCAATAGAAGGTGCACTGGTAAGCTGAGACATCTGGCCAGAAGCAACATTCACAATGAAAATGTCAGGGCTGCCGCGATGCGATAACGACAGCGCCAGACGCCTGCCATCGGGTGACCAGCCAGGCGCACCGTGGATTCCCTCGATGGAAATAAGTTTGCGCCTCTCGGCTCGCGGCAAATGATGCACAATTATCGCCGTGCGCCCCGGAAACTCAAAAGACACATACGCAAGCTGCTGACCGTCCGGCGACCAGGTGGGTGACAGAATGGGGCGTGAAATTTCCAATACACGCACCGTGTTCTGACCGTCGATATCAGCCAGTTCAAGTGCATAGCGCTGCTGATCTTTACTGCCAGTGGAAGTGATATAGGCAAACTGAGTATCGAAAACTCCCCTGACCCCGACAACCTGCTCATAAACCAGATTCGCAATAGTATGCGCTGTACGGCGTAACTGCCGCGCACCGATCTGGTAAGTACAGCAATAATCAACCTGCCCCAGATCATTCGCAGGGAAGGCAAGCAAGCGTTGCTGCCTGACAATATCAACCAGCTCGAAGTCAACCTGCAACCTGCCACCTATGCCGCTTACCACTTTACCGACAACCAGATATTCAATGTTGGTTGAACGCCAGTCGGAAAAGGTTACTTCCGTACTGGTCACAGGGTTACTCGGCAACAGATTGCGGGGGACAATATCGAAGCGACCACTTCGCAGCAGATCTTCTTCGATAACTTTGGCGATATCTACAGGTAGTCCGCTAACGTCATCTGCAAACGGCACAACCGCGACCGGAACTTTATCCTGCACCCCGGCCGATTCGGTAATCTCGATTCGCAACTCGGCAGACGCCTGAGACACTGCCATAAGCAGCATCGCAAACGTAAGTATAAAACTGGCTGGAAATTGGCGCATTGACGCATTTGCCTCTACACGAGATTAGTGCTGATTATGATACAAAGTTTCCGCGCTCAACAAACGCAGGAACTACCTGTTTTACCATCCTATAGCTGACAAAGTGATCATGTGCCACTGCAGCCAAACTAACCACCCGGTTTAAAATCAAACACCAGAACTCGCTCAAACACTGCTTTATGGGGCGGCATCGGGAATGGCCGGGTTGCCAGCACCGCTTTTTCCACCGCACGCGCCATCTCCCTGCCACCGGTACATTCTTCTACCTGCACATCGACAATCTCATTCGGAAATACGAGCCGCGCTCTAACCGTACAGGTAGATCCGGGCCGCAAGCCCGAGGGCGGCCTGAATTTCTTAGTCACCGCCTTTCGGATTGACTGCTTGTACTGCTGTGTCAGTTGCGCTTTTTTACGCAGCAACCTCGCGCGCCTGGCCTTTTGCTCCTGAGCAGCCACTGCTGCAGCCGCTTCCTGTTGTCGTTTCTGCTCCGCAAGCTCTGCCTGCCTTGCAGCTTCGACTCTTTCCGCTTCTATTCGTTCTGCCTCTTTGCGCTCCTCTTCAAGACGCGCCGCCTCGGCAAGCCGTTGCTCTTCTTCCAGTCGCTCCCGTTCTGCCTCTTCAGCCAGACGCTGCTCTTCTTCTAATCGCTTGCGCTCTGCTTCTTCAGTAAGACGCTGCTCTTCTTCCAGTCGCTTGCGTTCCGCTTCTTCGGCAAGACGCTGCTCTTCTTCCAGTCGCTCACGTTCTGCTTCCTCAGCAAGTCGTTCTTCCTCTAAACGTTTTTTCTCTTCTTCCTCAAGACGTATCCGTTCTTCTTCCTCAAGGCGTTTTTTTTCTGCCTCTTCTGCAATGCGCAACGCCTCGGCCTCTTCCTGAAGACGAACTCGCTCTGCCTCCTCTGCAATGCGCTTTTGCTCTAGCTCTTCGGCCAGTCTTTCTTTTTCAGCTTCCTCTTCAAGACGCTTTTGCTCTGCTTCCTCTGCAACGCGCTCTCGTTCCGCCTGTTCTTCAAGTTTTTTCTGCTCCGCTTCTGCAAGCAGGCGCTTTTGCTCTTCCTCTTCTATGCGTTTTTGTTCTAACTCTTCAAGCCTTTTTTGTTCTGCCTCCTGTAACCGGCGTTGCAACTCTTCTTCACGCTGCTGTTCCAGCAACGCCAGCTGTTGCTCAACTTCAGGGTCAACCTCTGGTTCCTCTACTACCGGCTCTTCGATTACAGGCTCGTCTATGACGGGTTCTTCTATAACAGGTTCTTCTATGTCGGGCTCTTCTATGACCGGATCTGGCAGGGTCGCAAGCAGCGCCTGCATTTCGTCCTGCAATTCAGTAGAAGTAATGAGCTCCGCCAGAATTATTTCGTTATCGTCCCCTGTCTGTTCCTCTTCGGGCTGATTTTCAAGCACCACAAACAACATCGCCGCAATACCGATGTGGCTGGCAAGCGATAGAATTATCGCAAGAGGAAAGCGGCGAAAGAGCTCAGTCATAGTGGATCACGTGCATGAATCAGATGGCACGCTACCGTGCTGTATCACTCATCAATTGCACTTTGTCAGCTCCCGCTGCCTGCAGTGCTACCATCGCTCGCATCACGCGACCGTACTCAATGGTTCGGTCTGCAGCTACTCGGACAGGTCTTTGAGGCTCTTCCTGCAAAGCATCCCTCACCAATCCTAACGTTGCCTCTTCAGTAATTGGAGTTTCCGGGTCAACCGCCAGATTAAGGTACCAGTCACCAATGGAATTGACAGACAAAACAATCGGCTCAATGCTCTCGGCGGTTATGGACTTTGCATCACTTTCAGGCAGATCAACCTCTACACCGGTAGTTAACAAGGGCGCTGTGATCATAAAAATAACCAGTAACACCAGCATCACATCAATGTAGGGCACAACATTGATCTCTGCCATCAGGGTACGCTTTTGTCTTCGATAGTGGTGCCTGGCCATTATCGATGTGCCGAGTTGTTACGGCGCAGTATTTGTCTTTGCAGCACCGACGTAAATTCATCCATGAAGTTGTCATACCGATTAAGCAACCGCTCAGACTTATTACTCAATCGGTTATAGGCAACAACTGCCGGTATCGCTGCAAATAAACCAATGGCAGTCGCGATCAGTGCCTCCGCAATACCCGGTGCCACCATAGCCAGCGTCGCCTGTTCAACGTTTGCAAGCGCGGTGAAGGAATTCATAATCCCCCACACCGTGCCAAACAGTCCGACATAAGGCGAAGTCGAGCCGACGGTTGCCAAAAAAGGCAAATGCTGTTCTACCGAATCTGTCTCCCGCGACAGCGCAATTTTCATAGCGCGGTATGAACCTTCCACAACGGTATCACTGTCATCCGTTTGCTTTACCAGGCGTGCATACTCAGAAAAACCACGCTCAAAGACCTGCTCCATACCACTTAATTGCTCACCGTCTCTGGAACGAATTTCCTGATACATCTGATTTGCATCAGCACCGCTCCAGAATTCGTTTTCAAATCGGGTTGCCATTTTGGTCGCCCGCGAAATCTGACGGCTTTTGGCGTAAATAATGGCCCATGAAATGATCGATGCAAGCACCAGCAAAATCATCACAGCTTTCACCACCGGCCCTGCCGACAGTACCAAATACCAGATTGAGAAATCAGCGTTCAATGATTCATACCATTTTAAATACCCGGAGTTTACAAGCCCGGGTTTTTCATTGACCCCGGCAAAGCACAGGGTTTAAAGGAATCGGCATCAAGGCAAGCAATTAGTACATCTGCACTTGCTACAAGATCACCACCAGTTGCACTACTATTGTTACTACTATCATTAATACTATGAACGGCAGCAGAACTTACGACCCGACATTGCTGGGTAAATTGCATACTCGCACGGCGCGTTTTTTTAACTTCACAGCTAACTGACAGCACATCGTCAAATCGCGCGGGCGATACAAATTTAATATCCGCTGATTTAACCACAAACTGCACCCTGTCACGCGCAAGCAATACACTCTGATCAAACCCCAGCGCACGCAAATACTCAGTCCGCGCCCTCTCCATGAACTTCAGGTAATTCGCGTAGTAGACCACACCACCAAAATCGGTGTCCTCGTAGTACACACGCACCTGAAGGGAAAAGATATCCGATCCGGGTACCGGTTCAGGCTTGTTCATAGATGACGAGCTTGTTCTTGAGAATCAGGCTGAAGTGACGCTTAGAGCTGCTGCTCACAGGTGAATGTTACTGCAGGTTAACTTTGGGGCTGAGTTACGGTGTAGAATTGTTGGTGTTGGGGCGCTGGCGCTGGGCTTGTTGGTTTTTGTTCTGGTTTGTCGTGCTGGGTTGTCGCTTTGCTTTGTCGCTCTGGCTTGGCGTGCTGGGCGTTTTTATCGTTATGACTTGGCATCCATGCCGTGTTTCGAAGCCAGTCCCTGGCACTACGAGTCACTTTTGCCAACAGCAGCAAAAGTAACCAAAAATGCCGTGTCGCCACTGAATCTGCCCTGCGGGTCGCTTCGCCCCTAGTCAATAAAATATGGCAAAAATCATCTCATCAACAGGCACGCGCAGATGCGCACGTCCTGTGCGCTGCGCTCTTGCGCCGTCCATGGCGCGCCGGCCTATCGCTGAAATGATTTTTGAAACTGATTAAAGGCTCTAAAGTCAACTGCAACTGCACCTTCGGTGCTGTAAAACAAAAAGCCGGCTCATCACTACTTTTGAAATCAATACGTCGGCTTTAGCTTTTTTGCTTTTGCTTTTGCTTTTGCTTTTGCTTTTGCTTTTGCTTTTGCTTTTGCTTTTGCTTTTGCTTTTAGGTTTTGACCTTAAAGCCTTTAATCAGTTTTAAGAATTACTGGAGCCAGGGGTCGTGCTGCCATGGATGGCAGCGAAGAGCGCTTCTGCACATGGATGTGTGGTTTATTTACCTGGCTATCACGTTGGTGCACAGTTAAAAATTTCACTGCCAGAAGTAGAACGCTTCATAAAAGGTGCCGGAGAAATTGGCGACTACCTCCATCATCTGTACACCCACAACCCACTAACACACCATGTTCGCCCTGCAAGACACCCCCAGACGCACATGGGTCATCTGGGAC
>CAYLZS010000507.1:0-2466 GCA_964388065.1 uncultured Granulosicoccaceae bacterium | reverse complement strand
CCTCTATCGGAGTGATGAATAAGATTTTCAGATGGGTTCTGTGTGCTCAATGCCATGTTCAATGCACTCAATGTAAGCTCTGTATCGTTGGTATCGCTCATCGCCCAGCCAACGACTTCGCGGTTATATAAATCAATCATTCATCGGTGTCTACATAGGTCACATCGGTAACCCACTTTTCATTAGTCCACTGAACCGGGGGAACTCCATTATGTTCCTTTTTACAATGCATGTCCTTGTTTTTTTATGTCCTTTTTAGTTCTTTTGCGGATGTGATCAGCTGACCGGACGGTCCTACGAACACCGCAGACTACAGATACAACACGATGCCCGGTTAGCACGTTTAGCGATATTTTCGTTGAGATGCCTCGCCAAAGTTTTCCTTCTCTATAGCTGTCTCAAGTAACTTAAACTGACCCAGTATCTTTGTTTAGCTATCTCTTTTTAACTCTCTCCTTTATATTTAAGGTTTTCTGGAGCAGGTGGTCGGCCATGACGTCCTTTACTACGGCGCTCCGCTTTTAATTCTTCAGCCTTTTTCACATCGCCATTAGTTTGATGAAGAGCTATAACATCAGCGATCTCTGTTTCTCCTCGTTCCAATGCGAACGCTAAGGCATCCATGTCATTCATCCTTTCACCTGAATAACGAAAATTTACATCGATGCCAGCTTCAAGCAATAGGTTAACTATATCTACCGAACGACCAACCACAGCGGCAAACAATGGATTTGCAGATGGATCGTGTGTATCTAACTCAACGTTGAGCTGCATGAAAAATTGAAAATTTTCCAGATTTCCTGCCTGAGCAGCCTTAACAATTGCAGATAACCCATTCTCAGACAATTCATCCATCTCTAATGCTTTCACGCGGATCCTAGGGTCGACCCCAAAATCGACCAAAGCTTTCAATGTAGTTGTAGAAGATTTGTTTGCTGCATAGTGCAGCCAGGTGCCAAAAGGAGACAGCATTTCAATGCTGTCTGGGTGTTTCCTAAAAAGTACATCGAGTTTAGCAATATTGTTGCTTTTAATAGCTTTGGTAATTTCCGGAAATATATCTTTTAATTGCATTTTTTTCACCTACAGTAGATTCGCTGCATCTTGACCTGATTCAGTAAGTACTTCTATAATTTCTTCTCTTGTTCCGCTTACACTATCAACTTTCTCCAAACGATTAACAACCTTTTCTAGCATTTCCTTTGTATGTTGCCCTGTTATATTCGGTGCCCATACAAGGTTTTCTTTTCCATATATCGGATCAATTCCGTGTTTGCGAAGTATAGCCTGTCCTTTTTGAACCAATAGTTGTTGTGCTTCCTTATTACCAACTTTAAAAAGAATATGGTGCGCATGGTGGGAATCCATATTTGGAGGGGGCGGTCCGATAAGCTTTCTAAGATGAGTGCCATAGTCAAAGTTCTTGATTGTATCAGCTGAGTAATCCATCCCTTTCGTGACGCCGTCTGGAGCAATTTCGCCAGCCTTAATCAGCGCCAACTGTTCCTCCGAAGCGCTTCGCCGTATTCTAACACTTACCTTGCTCTTAACTGCCCCAAGCGTATCTTCTACTCCGTCAGGAAGTCCCGAGGGCAAGCTATCAATCGCGTCGTGTATCCTGTCGAGCACCGGGTCTACCGCTTTAGCAAAATCCGGATTCTTCGCAGCCATCGATATCACATCATCAATGGTCTTTGCCCAGCTTCCCAATTTACCGGCTTTGGCAAGATCCCCTATATAGGGCACCATGCTCACAGCGGATAAACCAGCATCCAGCCACTTACCCCGTACTACCGAGGTGACAGTGTTTAGACCATCAGAGACGGGTGTCGGATCAAATATACCGACAATATCCAGACTCATTTGACCCAGATCTAGATAAAGCTCTTTTTCTTCATCACTTAATCCCTCAGGTGTATCAACGTCTTTTAATACACTCTCATCTATCTTCTGAATTAACTTTGTACCGAAGGCATCATAGACACGTTGCAGCTGCTCTATATTGAGATCACTGGTCAAGCTCTCGAATAGCTCGACTTGCTCGGCATCGCTCAAGCCGCCTCTAAACCCATCAATCTCTTTCCCCCAGGTTCCTAACTGTTCATTCGAAAGACTCGCAATAACATTATTTTTTTCATCTGCCGACAGACCACTCAGTGTGTTACTAATATCCTGTAGTTCTGATCTACCTACATCCCAATCAAATAAACCTTGAGACAAATTATTTTCAATACTCTCTAATGCCGACTGTTCAACCTGACTTAACTCAGGCTTAAACGAAGCAGGAACTTCAACAATATTCCCCTGTCCCGTCTGAGCCGCAGCCTGTGCAACAGCACCCTGACCCGCCACCGCAGACATCGCCAGCCCATTCGCCATCATCGGCTGAAACGTCGGCGCAGCAAAACCGCCAACCATACCGCTATCACCACCTGCACCTGTTGCCCCCGGATTAATCCCCGGCGT
>CAYLZS010000506.1:0-19115 GCA_964388065.1 uncultured Granulosicoccaceae bacterium | reverse complement strand
GCCTCAATAGAATTGGCTTCCTGCAAAAGCTTTTCAAGAAACTGCCAGCGGCGAACATACTCGCGTGCGTCATTGTATTGTTTTTCTTCTATCGCTTTGCCAACGATGACAGAAGTACTGCCGATTTGTTCGTTAATTTGTACTCGTGCTTTATCAAGCTCACGGTAGGAATCAGAGGCCGATGACACATCCTCAAGCGCCTCACGCAACTCCATTTGCTGCATTAAAAACATCGGATCCATTTTCGCATCCGTTTCAGAATCTGTGCTCAAGCCCGCAAGCTCCAGACAATACTCGGCTCTTTTTAATGGAACATCAAGAGTTTGGTGAGCACCGTTAACGTGAGCCGCAATTTGCACAGCGCGTCTTCGTGTAGCGTCCGAGGCAGAGGCAAAGCGATCAGGATGATACTGCCGTTGCAACTCCATATACCTATCGCGCAACCTGCCGGAGTCAATATCGCAGCTGACGGGTAGTTCAAAGAGCTCAAAATAGCTCTGTTCGAAATTAAAGTTATCGATTTCCAAAGCTTCAGATTTCGCGATGCATTACTGCAGAGATTGCCTTAAAGAACAGCAGGGTATGAGAATTATTAAACTAGAAGAAAAGGCCTGAACGTTTAGACGTTAAAGCTCTCTCCACAACCACATTCGTCTTTAACGTTGGGGTTTTTAAAGATGATACCCTCATTCAGCCCTTCCTTACCGTAGTCCAGCTGGGTGCCGTCAAGGTAGACAAGGCTTTTCGGGTCAACAACAACTTTGATGTTGTTGTCATCAAAAACAACGTCTTCATCTTCGACTTCATCGGCAAACTCAAGCACGTAAGCCATACCTGAACAACCGGTGGTACGCACAGCGAGGCGCAAACCAATACCTTTGCCACGATTTGCAAGAAACCCTTTGACGTGGTCTGCTGCTGCATCTGTCAATGTTATTGCCATTGTATTATCCGCGCTGTCTCTGCCGGCATGTGTCATTCACACACCGGCGGAACAGACTAAAACTCACTCAGGCTGCAGATTCAGTTTTCTTGCCACGCTTGGCGCGAATATCTTCAATTGCTGCAGCAATCGCATCTTCAGCCAGGACAGAACAGTGAATTTTCACCGGAGGCAGCGCAAGCTCTTCAACGATTTCCATGTTCTTGATAGCTGCTGCTTCATCAAGAGTTTTACCTTTAACCATCTCTGTGACCAGAGAAGATGAGGCAATTGCAGAACCGCAGCCGTAGGTTTTGAACTTGGCATC
Organism: uncultured Granulosicoccaceae bacterium; assembly: GCA_964388065.1. Classification (GTDB taxonomy): domain Bacteria; phylum Pseudomonadota; class Gammaproteobacteria; order Granulosicoccales; family Granulosicoccaceae. The sequence continues at coordinate 17,865 of CAYLZS010000506.1, read as the reverse complement.
TTCGATCACACCATTGTCGTCGACCTGGATTTGCAGACGCATAACATCGCCACATGCAGGCGCACCCACCATACCGGTACCAACATTGTCGCTATCGGCGTCGAGCTTACCGACGTTACGAGGGTTTTCATAATGATCAATTACTTTGTCGCTGTAAGCCATTTTTAATTTCCCCTTATTTACTATGGATACTTACTATGAATAAAATTTACTATGAATAAACTTATATGGATAAATTTATACGGATAAGCAATTACTAGTGTGCTGCCCACTGAACAGAGTCGAGATCAACACCATCTTTAAACATATCCCAAAGCGGTGAGAGATCACGCAGTTTCTCAACTGCCTTGCGAACTTCGGTTATTGTGAAGTCGACTTCTTCCTCAGTGGTAAAACGACCAAGAGTAAAACGCAGTGAACTGTGGGCAAGCTCATCGTTGCGCCCAAGTGCACGAAGCACATAAGAAGGCTCCAGACTGTCACTGGTACATGCAGAACCGCTCGATACCGCGATATCTTTAAGAGACATCATCAGGCTTTCACCTTCAACAAAGTTAAAGCTGATATTCAGGTTACCTGGAATACGCTGTTGCAGATCACCGTTCACATACACTTCTTCCATGTCTTTCAAACCGTCATACAAACGATCACGCAATTTTTCTATACGGGCATTTTCTTCGGCCATCTCTTCATGTGCGAGTCGGAAAGACTCACCCATTCCAACAATCTGATGTGTTGCCAGCGTACCCGAACGCATACCACGCTCATGGCCACCACCATGGATCTGTGCTTCAATTCTTACCCGCGGCTTGCGGCGAACATACAATGCACCTATACCTTTGGGGCCGTATACCTTGTGTGCACACAGTGACATTAAATCTACATTCATTGCATCAACGTCAATGGCAACCTTGCCCGGGCTCTGCGCTGCATCGACGTGAAGCAGAACTTTCTTTGATCGGGTCAGTGCCCCAATAGCAGCGATATCCTGAATCACTCCGATCTCATTGTTTACATGCATAATAGACACGAGTGTTGTGTCTTCACGAATGGCATCGGCAAGTTTGGTGATATCCAGCAAGCCGTTGTCTTCCGGGTCGAGATACGTGACCTCAAAACCTTCACGCTCCAGTTGCCGACAAGTATCAAGCACTGCTTTGTGCTCTGTCTTGAGAGTGATGATGTGCTTGCCCTTACTTGAATTAAAGTGCGCTGCACCCTTGATTGCCAGGTTATCTGATTCGGTGGCGCCCGAAGTCCAGACAATCTCTCTCGGGTCTGCACCAATAAGCTTCGCGACATTGGCCCGTGCCTCAGTCACTGCATCTTCAGCTTTCCAGCCAAACACGTGTGATCGTGACGCCGGATTACCGAAATTGCCCTGCAAGGTCAGACAATCCGTCATCGCTTTGGCCACTCGTTCGTCTACCGGTGTAGTCGCTGAGTAATCCAGATATACGGGTATGTTCAGGTTTGCCACTTCAATCTCTCTAAGGTTAAACCCGCCATCCGGAGGGTTAGTAAAGTATTTATTAACTTGCTATACCACAAACTACTATTTTCTTTCTACAAATCCGGGCTTCACAAAACCGGGCTTCACAACAGCCAATTTACACGCTGGAGCCAATTTACACGCTGGCCGAACTACCCGGCTTTTCATGCAAACGTAACGGGCTTTCCCGCAATGCATTTTGCCTTTGGGCCACCTGCTGAACCTGCTCTCTGTTAATAAGGTCCTGCAAACTGATACCGCTTAAAAAAGTGTCTATCTGTTCGCTAAGCCCTTCCCATAGATCGTGGGTCAGGCAGCGTCCGTGCGGGTGGCAATTTTTCCGACCGCCACATTGAGTCGTATCAACTGATTCATTCACTGCTCGCACAATGTCTGCGATGGAAACCTGCTCAAGAGGCTGGGCAATATGATAACCACCACCCGGGCCACGCGTGCTTTCTACCAGCTTACCTCTGCGCAGCCTGGAAAACAGTTGTTCCAGATATGACAGCGAAATTTCCTGCCTCTCAGATATATCTGCCAGGCTAATTGGTCCCTGTTGCTCATACAAAGCGAGGTCGAGCATTGCTGTTACAGCATACCTGCCTCGAGTTGTCAGCTTCATAAAATTATCCCCGGAGCTTCAATCCAGTTTACATTTCCTACAAAAACAGTCAAGTATTATCTAGAGTCATTTTGCGGTGAAAATCAGGTGTTCACAGCACTTTTTCTATCAGATTTCAGTTCTTGCGGCGGGTTATCTGTTGATGTCGTATCACCTCGACAATCGGCCATTAATTTGTCCATTTGCAACGGCTCAATGTTGTCGACATGCTCTCCCAGCTTTCGCAGAGCACAGCGCATTTCTTCGAAGCGCTTGTCAGTTTCATGGATATGATCGAGCATCTTGTCGATCGCCTCGACCATGGGATCGGGCAGATCATCGGTGACTCCATAGGCGTCAAAACCGATTTTACTGGCTGTCTCCCGCCGAACGTCAGCAGCGGCCGCCTTCCTGCCGACTTGCCTCGCCGGGATACCGACCATGGTAGCTCCCGCAGGTACCTCTTTCACGACCACCGCATTCGACCCGATTCTCGCGTTTTCGCCCACCACAATCGGTCCGAGAATTTTCGCGCCGGCACCGACAACGACATTATTGTGCACCGTCGGGTGACGCTTGCCTTTACTCCAGGTAGCGCCACCGAGCGTCACCCCGTGATAAAGCGTGACGTCGTCACCGATTTCCGCGGTTTCACCAATGACCACACCGGTACCGTGATCAATAAAAAATCGCCGTCCGATTTTGGCACCCGGATGAATCTCAATTCCGGTAAACCAGCGGCTAAAATAGGCAAAAGACCGCGCCAGCCACTTGAGCCCCTTTCCCCATAGCCAGTGAGACAATCGATGAACAAGAAGCGCGTGAGTGCCGGGATAGGTGGTAAGAATTTCGAAAACAGTGCGAGAGGCAGGATCGCGATCAAAAACGCAATAGATGTCCTCTTTTATTTGCCCGAACATGTAAATTATCCGATTATTTTGCTCAAGTATTATAAGGTTTCTTAGCTCAAAACAAAGCCCGAACACCCGCTGATTGGCGACAATAGTTCAACACCCCGACAGAATGCTCGAAACCGACGCACGCTACCCTTGCGCTGCAGACACTGTGCTACCGGGCTTTGATCCGCTTAGAGAGCTTATTCAGAGAGGCAAACAGCCCGCGCATCAATTGCACTTCGCTGCGGTTAAGCGATGATCGGTTAAACAGTCTTCTGAAGCGCGTCATCATCATGCGTGGGTTATCGGGATCGAGATAGCCGGTATCCACCATGGTCGATTCCAGATGGGCATACATATGTTCAAGCTCTTCATGTGTTGCCGGCAACTCACCCGGTGGAATTTTGCTTTTAAGAGATCCTGCACCCTGTGCCTCGACCGAATGCGAACCAGCCAGCACCGCACGACGCACTTCGTAAGCCAGCACCTGCACCGCTGCGGCAATGTTTAAAGAGCTGAAATCGGGTACCGAAGGTATAACCACCAGCTGTGAACAAAGTGCTAACTCACTATTGCTCAGGCCACTTCGCTCGCGACCGAAAACCACTGCAATTTTGGCATTCGCATCTGCTTTGCTGAAGAGGTCTGTAAATTCATGTGGACCAATTTGCGGCCAGCTTATACTCCGCAATCGGGCACTGGTACCAATCACAAGCGAACAATCGGCAACGGCTTCTTCAAGCGTTTGGCAAATCTGCGCATCATCAAGCACGTCAGCCGCACCGGACGCTCGCGCAAAACATTCATAGGTTCTGAACTCACAGGGATTAACCAACGCAAGCCTGGATAACCCCATCGTTTTCATTGCACGAGCAGCAGCACCGATGTTGCCACCGTTACTGGTTTCCACCAATACAAATTTGATCTTCTCAGAATCCAACAGCTACTGCCCTCTGACTGCCACAGGAATTATTTAAACCCGAAGTTCCCGTACCTTCACGAATCGGTTGTCGCCAGACTAGTGTATTCTTGGCACCTGCAAATATCGCGTTCAACACACCAGCTTCCAGGAGCCGCATCTCAATGCACCCGATGCTCAACATAGCCGTCCGCGCCGCACGCGCCGGTGGCCGGGTACTGACCAAATACATGGACAGGCTCGATAGCGTCACCGTCGAGACAAAAGGCAAAAACGATTTTGTATCTGAGGTCGACAGACAGACCGAAGCCGAGATTGTCTCTGTGCTGCAACGCTCGTTTCCCGATCATCAGTTTATTTGTGAAGAAGGCGGTACCGCCGGTGAAGACAATGCTGAGTACAAATGGTACATCGATCCACTCGATGGTACTAAGAACTATCTGCACGGCTACCCGTCATTTTGCGTATCTATTGCAGTCGCACATCAGGACCGAATGGAACAGGCAGTGATCTACAATCCGGTCAGCCAGGAACTCTTTACCGCGACTCGCGGCGACGGGGCGACCCTGGACGGCAAACGCCTAAGGGTTAGCAAGCGAGTGGGAATTGAAAGTGCGTTGCTCAGTACCGGCTACAGCAATGATGGTAAAAGTGATTACGAAGCTTATCTTAAAACCCTGAATCATTTTACCACCAACGCATCTGGCATCCGCAGACACGGTTCAGCCGCACTGGAACTGGCATACGTTGCTGCGGGAAGGCTTGATGGTTACTGGCAATACAATCTAAAGCCATGGGACATGGCCGCCGGCGCATTGATTGTGCGTGAAGCAGGCGGTTTGATCGGAGATACCAAAGGCGAAAGTGACTGGCTGATGACAGGCAACATTATCGCCGCGTCACCCGGAATATTTGACCAGATGGTTCGGGCTTTAAAAGAACTTCGGGCCTACGAGATATAGGCAAGCCCTGAAATCAACCTTCAGGTATCACTCGAATACCATCCTCCGCTTTGCCGGATGGATTTTAAACCTGCTTTTTTAATCTTCTGAATAACTCAGGGAATATCTTCGAGCCCGTCACCTTCTTTTTGCACCGGCAACATCTCTTAACGCGTCAAGCCAAGTCGCAGAAACGCGGAGCTCGCAACATATATTGAGGAATAGGTACCGACCACAACACCAATGATCAGCGCGACTGCAAAACTTCGGATTGACTCACCACCCAGTAAGAACAGTGCCAGCAACACCAAAAGTGTTGTCAGTGAAGTAATTATCGTTCGAGACAGAGTCTGATTAATTGAAATATTCATAATCTGCTCCGGGGTCCTTTTACGAATAGCTCTAAAGTTCTCCCGTATCCGGTCAAACACCACAATCGTATCGTTCAGTGAATAACCTATAACCGCAAGAATTGCCGCCAGAACACTCAGATCGAAGTTGATTTGGGTAATCGCGAAAAATCCCAGTGTAATAATTACATCGTGCACCAGTGCGGCAACCGCACCAACCGAGAACTTTTTCTCAAACCGCAGCCAGATATAGACAACAATAAATAACAGCGCAATAAGAACCGCCAGACCACCCTGCTCCCGCAACTCTTCACCCACCTGCGGGCCAACAAACTCAACACGTCGCATTGTCACCTCACCCTGACCGACAGATGCAAGTACTCTGTCGACTTCGGTATTGACCTTAGCACCGGTCAAACCTTCAGCAGGTGCCAGCCGCACCAGCACTTCAGTGGTTGTACCGAAATGCTGAACAATTGCATCAGGAAAACCGTCATTAGCTAACGCCGATCGTATTTCAGGCAATACAGCCGCCTGCTCAAAGCCAGCTTCCACAATATAGCCACCGGTAAAATCAATACCGAAGTTCAGGCCACGAATAAACAACGCTGCTACCGAGATAACTATCAGCACTGCAGACAGAATGGTCGCAGCTTTGCGCCACCCCATCACGTCAAAACGTATATCGTATATTTGCTGTGTCTTTGCCATCGATACTGATCTATTTGTACGTGCTGGTTAGTGAAAGTTAATTGTCGTTGTTTGGTCGTGGTTTGGTCACGGCCTAAATGGGTAACGCTTTAAGTTTCTTGCCGCCATAGAGCCAATTTACCAATGCTCGGGTGCCGAATATTGCCGTGAACATTGAGGTAAGAATCCCGATGGACAGCGTTACCGCGAAGCCTTTAATCGGGCCGGTGCCAAATACAAATAACACCACCGCTGCAATCAAAGTAGTCACGTTGGCATCGGCAATGGTAATGAATGCCTTTTCATAACCTGCGTGAATAGCCTCCTGCACTTTGCGACCCGCGCGCAGTTCTTCTCTGATTCGTTCGAATATCAGTACATTGGCGTCTACCGCCATGCCGACCGTCAAAACGATACCTGCGATACCGGGTAACGTTAACGAAGTCGGTAAAGTAGAAAGCACAGCCACAATTAACACCAGGTTTGTCACCAGTGCGAGATCGGCAATTATGCCGAACGCTTTGTAGTAGATCGCCATAAAGATAAGAACCAGTGCCAGTCCAATCATCACCGACATTTTACCGCGATCAATATTTTCCTGACCCAGACTCGGGCCAACAGTTCGCTCTTCGACAATTTCCACCGGTGCCTTCAAAGCACCTGCGCGCAATAACAGTGAAAGATTGCGCGCTTCATTGGTATCGAGTCCGGTAGTTTGAAAGCGATGACTCAAAACGTCACGAATAGTGGCAACATTAATTACCTCTTCAACGAGGGTGCGTTTTTTCTCAAACGTATCACCTTTCTTTACTGTGGTGATCTGCTTTTCAATAAACACAACTGCCATCGGGTTACCGACGTTTTCAGAGCTGACCTGCTGCATGCGTTTAGCACCGGCACCGTCGAGATTAATAAATACCGCTGGTGAACCACTGTGTGTATCAATGCCGGAAGAGGCATCTTTTATTTGGTCGCCGGTAACAATAACTCGCCGCTGTAGTAAAACCGGGCTGCCGTCATCACGTAATTTGTAGAGTTTGGCATTCGGTGGTACCCGACCTGTATCCTGCGCGGCGTACCAATCGGTAGAAGTACCATGCACCATTCGATACTCAAGTGTGGCGGTAGCACCGAGAATTTCTTTGGCAATTGTTGTGTCCTGCACACCGGGCAGTTGCACAACAATACGCTCACGCCCCTGCTGCTGCACAATCGGCTCAGCCACACCCAGTTCATTGACTCGATTTCGAAGTGTGATGATGTTTTGATCAAGGGCCGCGCGGCGTTCGTTCTCACGGGCTAATTCAGTGAGCTTTGCATTGACATAAAAATCATTGCCATCATCTACCGACGTCAGCTCGAGGTCCTGGAAATATTCCTGCCTCATTGCGGCAAGGGCAGTATCGCGTTTATCTGCATCATCAAAACGCACATTCACACCATCATCTGCCTGGCGTGCTCCGCGATAGCGAATATCCCGCCCACGCAGGAATGTCCGGAACTCATCTATGTACTTGGCTTCAGACTGGGTTATTGCCGCTGCAACATCAACCTCCATTAGAAAGTGAACACCACCACGCAGATCAAGGCCGAGACCCATAGGTTTGGCAATCGTTCTCAGCCAATCAGGAGTGGCCGGCACCAGATTAAGCGCTACCGTGTTGCGATCACTGTGCGCCTGCTGGATAAGATCCCGCGCTTTTAGCTGAGCGTCACCATCTTCAAACAGCGCCAGCAAACGGCCATCATCCGGCCGCAGCCTGAAGTCCGTTATGCCGCCGTTTTCGAGAGTCGCTCTGACATTGTCCGCAAGTCCCGGTGCCATCTCACCACTGCGCGGTGATATTTGTACCGCCGGATCATCGCCATAAAGATTGGGCAGCGCGAACAGACAGCCAATCAAAACGACCGCAGCCAGAAACACATATTTCCATAAAGGGTATTTATTGATCATTGACTAACCACAAGGGATCGAGCGCCTGTCAGGCAATTGTCAGAATGATGGCCTTCAGTCATTGGACTGACGCGACCGCGAGCTCCGCAACTGCACAATTGTTTTAGTTGAAGAGTAAAGATAGGCACAAAAACAGGAATTGAAAGCCCCTAATTGAAACAGAGCTCAGACTTTCTTCAATGTGCCTTTTGGCAACAGGTTCGCGATTGCATTTTGCTGCACAGTAACTTCGGTGTTGTCGGCAATTTTCACCTGAAAAAAACCGTCACTGACCTTGGTGATCGTGCCGCCGAGGCCGCCATTGGTAACCACTTCGTCGCCCTTCTTTAGTGCTTCAACCATGGCCTTGTGCTCTTTCACCCGCTTTTGCTGTGGACGGATCATCAGAAAATAGAAGATCGGCAGCAGCATGAACGGCAGCAACAGACTTATTAATGAGCCCTGCCCACCACCCGCCTGAGCATGGGCGTCTGATATGAAAAATGACATCGCGATTCTCCGTGGATCGATTCAAACAGCCGATTATGCCATAAGCAGTCTGCGCATTGTCAGTTTGGCTGTTGTCAGTTTGGCGGTTGTCAGATCGGCATCACTCGGAACCAGTGACTCAATCTACTCTGAACGTACCCTTTGCAACGTCAGGAGGGCCCCTGTGATTGCAGCTGATAAAATTCAGTCGCAAACTGATCAAACCTGTCAGCTTCAATGGCTGCACGAATATCCCGCATCAGGCGCAGATAGAAGCGCACATTGTGGATGGTATTCAACCGCGAACCCAGAATCTCGCCGCATTTACTCAAGTGGTGCAGATAGGCACGCGAGTAATTTTGGCAGGTGTAGCAATCGCAGGCACTATCAAGTGGAGTGGTGTCAGTCCGAAATCTCGCGTTGCGCAACTTAAGCACGCCCTGGCTTGTGAAAATAGTGTCGTTGCGGGCATTTCTGGTTGGCATAACACAATCAAACATATCCACACCACGACGCACCGCCTCGAGTATGTCGCCTGGCTTGCCGACTCCCATCAGGTAACGCGGCGCATCCTCTGGCAGAAATGGTAGTGACTCATCCAGCACGCGCTCGCGCTCGTCCTTCGGCTCACCAACAGCAAGGCCACCGATGGCATAACCGTCGAAGCCAATTTCCGTAAGTGCCGCAGACGAAGCCTCACGCAACGGGATATGCATTCCACCCTGCACAATGCCGAACAGGGCATTGGTATTGCCGAGCTCGTTGTGAGCAATCCGGCCACGTTTGGCCCAGCGCATAGAAAGCTCCATCGATGCACGCGCCTCGGTTTCTGTTGCAGGGTATGCGGTGCACTCATCAAAGCTCATCACAATGTCTGAGCCCAGCTCATACTGCACTCGCATCGACACCTCGGGGTCGAGCCAGACTTTGCTGCCGTCTATGGGGCTGTTAAAAGAGACACCCTCCTCTGTAATTTTTCGCATCTTGGCCAGGCTAAAAACCTGAAAGCCACCAGAGTCCGTCAGTATCGGGCCATGCCAGTTCATAAAATCATGCAGATCACCATGCTGCCGGATAACCTCGGTACCTGGTCGCAACATCAAATGAAATGTGTTACCCAAAATTATTTGCGACTCAGCCTGCCACAACTCTTCCGGACTGAGCGCCTTGACCGTACCGTAGGTACCGACAGGCATAAACACCGGTGTTTGAATCGTACCGTGAGCTGTTGTGACTGCAGCGCGACGAGCGCTGCCATCACAATGAATAAGTTCAAACTGCATAGACAGTTATCCGCCTGTTACTTTTAAAATCGCAAAATATTTCGACCGGGTAAAACCTGCCAAAGTTATTTTGAAGATTGATATGGCCAGATCAGCATTGCGTCTCCGTAGCTGAAAAACCGGTATTGTTCTTTAACTGCCTCATCATAGGCTTGCAACATTCTTTCGGTACCACCGAAGGCACACACCAGCATTAACAAGGTAGAGCGCGGAAGATGAAAGTTGGTGAACAGTCCATCTACCACATGAAAATTGTCACCCGGAGTCAAAAATAATCGGGTGTCACCCTCAAACGGTTGCAAAAATCCATTTTTTGCAGCGGTTTCCAGCGCCCTGACAACCGTTGTACCAATGGCAATTACCCGTCCGCCACCACGCTTAGTTTGTTCTATTTTCCGACAAACAGCCTCACTGACACTTAACCACTCTGCATGCATTACATGACCCTGCAAATCATCACTGCGGACTGGCTGAAAAGTACCTGCCCCCACATGCAGTGTGATAAATTCCTGACTGACACCGGCATCAACACACTGCTGCAACAGTTGATCATCAAAGTGCAATCCCGCAGTAGGAGCGGCTACGGCACCCGTACTTTTGGCAAAAACCGTTTGATATCTCTCACCATCAGCATCGTCGACTGCGCGCTCGATGTACGGTGGCAACGGCAGCGAACCGTGCTGCTGTAAGTACTCAAGCAAAGGGCAGTCGAGATTAAATCGAATGAGAAATAAATCATCTTCCCGACCATTTACAATAGCAGTGTGCCCGGTCTCCAGGTGTATTTCTGTTTTTTCCCTCGGAGACTTACTGGATTTGCAAAGACACAAGGCCGTGCAATCATCCAATAATTTTTCGACCAGTAACTCGACTTTGCCACCAGTTGTTTTACGGGCGTTAAGTCGGGCCGGATAAACGCGTGTATTGTTCATCACCATTAAATCACCGGCACGCAACTGCTTTGGAAAATCTGTTATTTGAAGATGAGCAGCCCGATCTGAATCTGCACCAAGCTTAAGTAAGCGGCCGCCGCTTCGGTTGGCCGGCGGATGTTGCGCTATCAGTTCTGCGGGGAGCTGATAATCAAAATCACTGGTGTGCATTAACCAGCACCTGCAATGTTACGCATTCGCTTCACGAAACCGGTTCCAGATTTCAATGAAGCCACTGGTAAGATCCTGCGTATCATTTAATGAAAGATTTTTTATCCACTCATCTACCTGCACGCACGAGAACCATCGCAACTCGTCAATTTCATCTTCTGCTGCGGTAAACGGTCCTTCATATTCTGTCGCATAGACCATCGCGAACTCCTGACCATTGTCACGACTTGGCTGCATTTTAAACAGAAATTTCAGGGACTCTGCGGGTGAAAATCCGAGCTCTTCCAGTAACTCGCGTGGCGCTGTCTCCTGATAGCTCTGTCCTGACTCCACATGACCCGCGCATGAGCTGTCCCACATGCCGGCACACTGATCTTTTTGCATCGAACGCTTTTGCAACAACACAGAGCGGTCGCTATTAAACACGAGCACATGCACCGAGCGATGCAGCAACCCGCGCGCATGAATTTCTGCGCGAGTGGCAACACCTGTCACCTGATCGTTGGCATCAACAATATCGAGCAGTTCTGTAAGGTTAGTTTGCACCACGAAGTTTCAACAAGGACCTTTGGGGGCGCAATTGTAACCATTCCCGCGACTGTCACGCCAGTTCATCACCTGATATTAGTAGTTATAAGTTGCCCGGGTACGTAATTAAAATAACTCAACAAAAAAGGGGCGCAGTCATAACGACTCGCCCCTTTGTTGTTTTATGTTACGCGACTAACTGATCCCACGCCGCGCAGTGTAAAGCTTTATCCGGTCACACTACTGTCTCGAATCAAGTACAGCACTCGGCATTGGCAACTTATCACTGAACGGAGGCAATTTAGCGTCTGGTCGTTTGGCAAATGTCGGGCTCGCGTCGCAGGTACCGCTGAGCAGATAATCCAGTGATGATCCAAGCATGCCTTCTATCGAGCCGGATCTGTTTCCGTAATCCCGGGTTAAATCATCGGCAGCGAAACAGTCAGCATCTACACCACCAGCCACCGTGACACCAATGCTGTTAACACCTTCAGCTTCCATGGCATTAAGACTTTTGCCACAGAAAAGCTTCGGTGCAGAAATAAATGGCTTGCCCAGAGTTCTCTGGCCAAAGGTGACAACCTCCATAAACGGCTGAAGCGCGTTAATCACCAGCTCAGATGCAGACGCAGTCTGTGCAGTAGTCAGTACCAGCACTCTGTCGAGATCAAGTGATGGAGATGCGCTTAGCGCATTAAAGTCGAAGTTCACATCGGTGTATTTGTCATTGAATTCATACCGCACCAATGTCTCGCCCGCAATCGATGGACCGGCAATCTGGCTGGCCAGTCGGTTGGCGATTGAAATAAGACCACCTCCGTTATAGCGAAGGTCGAGAACAAGCTCTGTGACACCAGCGTCTCTAAGATCCGCTATCGCTGCATCCAGCTCCTGTTCCGAGGTTCGAATGAAACTCTCAAATACCAGATAACCCACTGTGCCACTGAAGGCAGAGTTTGAAAAAGTGCCACTAAAAATAACTGTATTGGCGGTAAGCTCACCGATAGTGACAGGGATAAACTCGGTTAAACCTGATGCACCTCTTACTACCTCCCAGGTGGCTTCGAGTGGATTGTCTCTGTCACCGAGCAACTCAAAAGCCAGTTCGTCAGATAACTCATTCACCGGCACACCTTCGATACTCACTATGATATCGCCACGTACAATACCGGCACGGCCGAACGGAGAATCATCATAGACACGGGTTACACGCAGGTTGCCATTGCCATCAAATTCTGACCTGAACCCAAAACCAAACGCACCACCGGTTTCGGTGAACTCTTCCTGAGTTGCTGCATCCTGCACGTTACTGAAAGGATCGAGTTGATTGAAACGTAATTCACGCACTAATTCTTCAGGGCTGTTAAACAGCGCCGGGTTAACATTAGGTACCAAATCAGAGTAGAGGTAGTAGTCGAGCATATTGCGGTTAACCCATTCGTTAACCGAAGGCACCGAACAGTCGTTCGTTGCTGTGAGTGTAAACGTGGAATCTTCTCGCGCAAAAACCGATGCGTACAACTCTCCGTCATCGACGGTCGCAGAGCAATTATGCTCCAGGAATTGAGAGAAGCCGCTACAGACAAGTGCCGCGTTACTGAACACCGGCTCGGTTATCAGAAATAAGTCAACGTCTCCAGTGTCACTGGTCAGGATGATCTCAGCTCCCGACGGCACCCGGATAATTGCCTCCTGAGTCGCGAGAAGCGAACCCGTGATCACTTCACCGGCCGCAAGTGTCATCGATCCGTCCGACGATAACTCGGGCAGAGCTACTTGCGGGGTTACAGAAGGTGTCTCCGCGGTCTGCTCCGGGCTTTGGGGTAAAACCGTGGGTGCCGAGTCAGTTTCCGTTTCAGACGCTTCACCACCCCCTGACGATCCTGAGCCACAGGCGGTAGCTAAAGCACAAAAAGAAGCAATCAGAATGGCTCGGGTTGCAGCGGCAAAGTTCATTGTATTCTTCAAACTGACGGTCACTTTCGGAGGAACAGTTAACGCTATCGGCAAAAAACTGTCAAACAACTACAACCCGTTTTCAGAACATCGTAATGGTTAAATGGAACTATTGAGCCCTGCCGCTTTCGCTCACTGGCCAAAGTCTTGCTGAGGTACTCATCCAGCTAAGCCTTTGTCGAGCACGATACCTCTACATCCGACCCGCTCTTTAGAACCAGTTTCCAGACTCGTTTCACACACATGTCATGTCACATTGCAATGGAGTATGAGCAAAATCCAATGTGCCCGCCGCTGACTTTCAGCTCCGTCTTTTCCGACAAACTCTCGAATGCCTTGTCCTATTGATTTGAGCCAGGCTCAGATCAGGATAATTTTGGAATCGCCACACAATGGCTAAGACTATGTAACTCGCTGTCCAATGCGCCTCAATCTGTCCCTGTACATCTGGCCGGCAGTCTTTTGCCCTGACGGGAGTCTTCGTTGCCTGGAGAGCAAACAATCGGCGGTAAAAACTAAAGATAGCGAAGAACTGGAAATCGAGGATCGGGCCTTACCATGCCGGTCATTAATCGGTCTGTTAATATCCATATATCGACGCCAGCCGAAGCATCAACCCGAATTTCAATTTGCATAACTAAAAGGAATAGATCTTATTTCCCGATAAGAAGGGAAATTCATAAAAAAAACCAATTGCAGGCTGGTTCAATGAATCGTACCAATAAGCGATCGTTTTCCTGCAGCCTGTAAAATTTGTAACTATCACGTAGCTGGCCTGATAATAAAATTTAAAAATAGCTTGAGACAAATCGAAAACTACCTATGGACTGTAACCGAGTAGAAAATCAAAATGAAAAAAAATCATCCGACAACCCCACAGCAAAATTAAATTCGTCAAACAACGAATCACTGTACCGACGCATTGTTGAAGAGGCTGTTGATGTAATTTGGACCGCAGACCTGGCGGGTCGCTTTACTTATCTATCACCACAATTTGAAACACTTTTTGGCTTTGATCCCATTGCCACTCTTGGCAAGACCAAATCTGACTTTGTGCACATCGAAGATCATCAGGACATAGTTAATGCAACCAGAAACCTCCTCAACGGCGAAGCGCCTGCAAACATTGAATTTCGACATCGCTGCAGTGATGGTAGTTATAAATGGGTTATGGTTAAAGCAAGCCTCAGCTGCGACAGCCAGGGGATAGCAGTCGGTTTACAGGGAATTATTAGCGATATAAATGAACGAAAAATCGCACAACTGGCGTTACATATAGAACAAAGCCGCTCCCGTTTAATCGCAGAAAGCGTACCCGGAATGATTTTCCGGCACCTGCTTCGTGCAAACGGAAGCGAAGCGCTGTTGTACGTTGGCCCACAATGCAAAGAGTTGTTCGAAGTCGAACCGATAGACGCGATGAACGATATCAGCAAGCTGGTCGAGCGTTTCTACCTCCGAGATTCCGAACTGATAAAAAAGCGAAGAGATGAATCAGCAAAGGATCTATCCCTGTTTCGCTTAGAGTACCGGGTACTTCTGCCGCAGAAGGGACTGTGTTGGCGACAGTCTGTCAGCCAGCCGTCAAAAACCATTAATGGAGATATTGTTTGGGATGGCATTATCACCGACATTACTGACAGTAAAAATGCTGAGATTCAGTTGCAAAAAGCAAACGAGCAACTCGAAAAAACGACAAAACTGAAAGACGAGTTTCTGGCCACAATGAGCCACGAACTGCGCACACCACTGACAGCTATCCTCGGTATAAACGAAGGACTACAGCAGGAGATGTATGGTCCGGTATCACGTGACCAGGCAAGCAGCTACAAAATAATACAAGAAAGCGGACAACATTTACTTGATCTGATAAACGAAGTCCTCGATCTGGCAAAAATTGAATCGGGCTCATTAGAGCTTGTTACAACCGAAATAGATATCAGACGTCTTTGTAAATCGTGTTTACAGATTTTATCTCAACAGGCAAAAGAAAAGAACATAGAGCTGCGTTCTCAGTTACCTGTAAACTTAAAGCCCTTCGTAACAGATGAAAAACGGGTACGGCAAATACTGGTAAATTTACTGAATAATGCTGTTAAATTTACCAATAGCGGTGGCGAAATTTTGCTACAGGTACAGACAATTAGTAGCCTCGATTCAAATAGTGTTGATTCTGTACGTTTTTCTGTCAAAGACAATGGAATCGGAATGGACGAATCTACAATAGACACTCTGTTCGAACCATTTTCTCAGGCCCAGACCTCACTCAACCGTGAATACGAAGGTATTGGGCTCGGGCTTGCATTGGTGAAGAAGTTTACTGACCTTTTATCAGGTACGGTGAGTGTAAAGAGCGCAGTTGGGAGAGGGACATGCTTTTGCATCGACTTACCGTTAAGGCAAGAAAAACAGCTTCACAACGTCTTAAATCGTAGTGAATCTCAACCTGCGCAGGACCGGGAAGACTACACTCAAAAATTACATGTAGAGAATAAAAAAGGTTCAGAAGTACAAGTACTGCTGGCTGAAGATAATGACGCTGTGGCAATTTCTACCACAAGATATTTAGAACTTTCCAATTGCCAGGTACATAGAGTAAACAATGGGCAAGATGCAGTAAATGCAGCTAATGCAAATACACCAGATATTATCTTAATGGATATTCAAATGCCGGGAGTCGACGGGTTGGAATGTATAAAACGCATCAGGCAAATTACAACACTCAGGAAAACCCCGATAATCGCAATTACCGGTCTGGCCATGCACGACGATAGCACACGCTGTCTCGACGCAGGCGCTGACCGATACATTAGCAAACCGTACCGAATGCATGATCTGGTTAAAGTCATTGAGCAAATGGTGCAGTCGCAACCCACCTCACAATCTGACGCACAATCGCAGTTACATTCCAGACCACTGTCAGCCTAGTCGTTGCAACGCACTGACAAATACCAGCAGTAATATTCC
Source organism: uncultured Granulosicoccaceae bacterium (assembly GCA_964388065.1). Lineage (GTDB taxonomy): Bacteria > Pseudomonadota > Gammaproteobacteria > Granulosicoccales > Granulosicoccaceae. The sequence goes on along the minus strand of CAYLZS010000506.1, from coordinate 1,714 downwards.
CAGTATTAAATTAACCAATACGATCTGCCGTATTCTATTCATAACAGAGCCTGCATCAGGCCAGTTTTCACTTTTTACAGCTGCAACAAATGATGGATAGATCTTGAAGTACAAAAAAACAAACAGCAGTACCATCAACCATCCGATCAAATGCATTAGATGCACATAAGCCGGTACATTGGCAAACCCCTTAAACCAATTGAAGATCAGCCAATAACCACTGATCATCAAAATGATAACTGCCATCCACACCCACGGAAAAAAACGCTTGAACACACCAGCCCAAAGCACCAGCCTTTGTGGTGGTTCAAGCGAATTGGATGATGGTCTAAGCACAACATAGGCGAAGAACAAACCACCAACCCAAACCACAGCGGCCAAAACATGCAGTGCAATCGCAATAGCGTTCATTCAGGTACTCCGCAGGTTATATCAATGTTTCCATTGTATCCTTCTTGAAGACCAGGTCATAGTGGTGGTGGTGCTAGGGCACAGATCCACAACTGCCATGCTAACATAACACTTGAAAATCCTTGCAAAGCAATGCATCGTTTGTAAAAACACCGGTAACACAAGGCAATCCGGCAACACCGCGCAGGAAAAATCATGCAAACCGTCAACGCACTGGACTGCAGTGCAGAATCCTCCCCACCCCCTGCACAGTCACTAACTGGTAAAGCGTGGCTTAAAGACGATGTAAGCCAAAGCGACTGGCTGTTCAAAATCGATGATGAAATTCTACAGGAACTCGATCAGCTCGCTAAGAGCTTACAACCAGATACCGAGTTGCAAAAGCTTAAGCCTGCCAGGTTCCAGCTGCCAAAGAGTAGCCAACTATTCAAAAACATCAGGCACACTCTGGACAAAGGCATTGGCTTTGCAGTAGCAGACCGACTACCGGTGAATAAGTATGATCCGGAAATACTGGTACAAATCTTCTACATTCTCGGCACAAAGGTGGGCAGACCGGTTGCACAAAAGCACAATGGCGAAATGATTTACAACGTCAGGGATACCGGTCGCAAATTCCAGTACGGTGTGCGTGGCTCCTGGACCAACGTCGAACTAAACTTTCATACAGATAACGCCTTTGGCAACGCACCACCAGATTATGTTGGTCTTTACTGCAAGCATCCGGCTAAGTCTGGTGGTGTAAGTCGCTTTTGCAGCCTCTACTCACTACACGACAAGCTGCAGCAAATTAATCCCGATGCTCTCAGGCGACTATACGAGCCAATGTACTTTGATCGCCAAAAGGAACACGGTCATGAAGCACCGCCAGTCACCTGGGCACCTTTTTTTAGCTGGAAAAGCGATCGTCTTAACGCGCGGGCAAATACATCACTGGTGCGAAAAGGTTATCAGGTGGCAGGTGTTGCAATGGATAAAAGACTCGACGATGCTCTACGCTGCATGGATGAAGTTAGTGCCGCACCGCAATTCTGGTACGAGGCCGAGCTTGAACAAGGTCAGATCCAGTATCTTAACAACAGGGAAGTCGGCCACTACAGAAGCGAATTTTCAGACCACGAAGAGGAACACAAAAAACGCCATCTCTAGCGATTGTGGCATCGCGGATCAGGTACTGCTAACTACCACGTAATTTGAATGGATGCCAAATAAATGGTATCCAAAGATAATAGCTACCTGAAATCTACGCAGGAGGCTTATCAGTCGCGTTCTGCAGCGGCATCTGCCATACGCGCATCACTGT
>CAYLZS010000505.1:0-8856 GCA_964388065.1 uncultured Granulosicoccaceae bacterium | reverse complement strand
GAATCAACACACGAAATACAGTTGCAGTAGTGAGTTTGAGAGTTCTTATCTTACTTCTGGTCTCAAAGACGGCTTGTAGGGTACTGGCCGTTTGAACTACTTGCTGTGGTCAAACGGCCATTTCTGCAACGTCAGTCTGAAACAATGCAACCCACTACGCGGTCTTTGCTCCTTCCCAGGCGAATTCTGCAAAGGCGTCGTCTACAGGTGTTTGGGAAAAATGATTAACATAGTTGCTCATCACTTTTTGTGAAAGACCCAGAGCAATTTCCAGCATGTGACGTTGCGCATATCCTGCTGCAAAGAAGGCGTCCATTTCAGCATCTTTTATATGGCCTCTGTTCCGAGTCATGGAAAGAGTCATATTATGCAATGCCTGTAGTTTTGCATTCGGCATAGCAGTTCTATTTCTTAGCGCCTCGGTAATGGCCGGGTCGATTGACATCATGTTTGCAATCATTGTGTGTGCCGGGACACAGTAGTGGCACTCGTGTTCGATATTAATGGTTTGCCAAACCACAGTGAGCTCATCTTTATCAAAGGATGTTTTTTGGAAAAAGCCATGCAGAGCTTTGTAGGCCTCGAGTACAGCTGGGGATTCTGCCATAACTGCATGGAGGTTGGGAATCATTCAAAAATTTTGCACAGAATCTTCGAGAAGTGGTTTACTTTCTTCGGGGGCGGTGTCGATAGTATGAAAGGTAAATGTAGCCATGGTGCGTTATTCCTGTAGTTGATTTGCCGGAAGTTCTGAATAAGATTTTGAGTATTGTTAAGTTGTGAATAGTGATGCAGTTTGCATGGGTGTTCAACCTGCTGCGGATCGTAAAGGTCCAACTAATTCTTTAGCAACAAGATTATGTAAAACATCCATATAGCCTCTGCTGCGCGCACGTTGAGAATTGTCGGAGGTTATAGCAACTACCAGTGACATACCTTGCAACACATGTAGTACCTGGCCTCCGTAACCACGGGCATAGGCTGACGGTACACCGGCGAGTTCGCGCAGGAACCAGCCGTATCCATAGCCGTCGCCGGAATATACTGATTGGGTGTATGGTGTGAATGCCTCTTTTACCCAGTTCGAATCGAGTAGCTTTTGCCCGTTAATCTCGCCGTTTGCAAGGTATAGTTCCCCAAGCTTTACCAGGTGCAGCGGAGATAATGACATTTCATTACCGCCAAGGTAGTAGCCCTGTGGATCCCGTGTCCATGGAGCAAAGTCAATTCCCAAAGGTTTTCCGAGCCAGTCGTTTGCAAGGTCGCGCAGGCTGCGACCCGTCAACCGGCTGAGAACTGCGCCTAACACATGTGTATCACCGGTTGAATACAACATACGCCCACCAGGTTCATCGACGAATGGTCGAGACAATACATGATGAATCCAGTTGTCACTGTTAACCCAGACTCCATAAGCTCTTCCCGAAGTGCGTTCGAGTCCGGCCCGCATAGTGACCAGGTCCTGTAGAGTCAGCTCAGCTACTTGTGCATTAACACCTTTCGGCAGAAGTTCGGGTGTTAATTCACCGAGTGTTTGTTCAAGTGAATTAATAACAGACTGTTGTCTTGCTATGCCAAGCAGAGTAGCAACAACTGACTTTGAGACCGATTTGATGTTGACGCCACGATCTATTGCCGGTCCATGAAAGGCTTCGCCAAAGATTGTTTGTTGCCCCAGTGAGATGACGGCGGCATTAAGTCGATCCTGTTTACTTGCCGCTCTTTTGAAGTTGGCAAGTATGACTTGCATTTGGGCCGGATCAATCGCCAGTGGATTAAAGCCCTGAAGATCATTGGAGGAAGTCAACGATTTTTCGTTTGACCGGGCTGCGGAAACACTACTGAGACAAATCGCTACACCGGCGGTGAGCAGCTTGCGGCGATACGGAGAACTAATCTGTTTCTGATTATGCGAGTCTTGTTCTTGCATTTAAATTATTGTACCCCAATCTGAACGAAATGCCGCGTGAATACAATCACTTGAACACATGGAAAACATATCTGACACCGACGCCTCTGTCGTGGTGAATATTCTCTTGGCTCTGACACTAATAATCTGGTGGAGTTGCAAATAAACACTGTATCGTTTGGTGACACCATCGATCGGTTTGTTTAACAGATACAACCACCGGTTATTTCTCTCTCCGTCCGGACCACACACCCCGGTTCGTGTTGACTTCTGTATAGTTGCCGGGTCTGAATCGCTGCGAGAACGTCTTGCCTTTTATTGTTACTTTGGCTCTGGGTATTTGTGGTGGTGCAATTGCAGTTCTGATTCATGCACCTATCCCATGGTTGCTGGGCAGCCTGTTGTGTACAGCGCTTGTGACTGGTTTTGGGTTCAGGCTGACAAAATTACCCTCAAACCTTGAAAAATGGATGCGGGTATTGATTGGCGTGGCGCTGGGGCCATCGGTTGCAAACAGCCTCGGCAATGTAGGTATAACAACCCTGATTGCAGTATCCGGTTCATTGCTGTCTGTGGTGTTTCTGGTATGTCTCGGCTATGCGCTCTTTCAGCGTTGGTTGATGATGTCGCGCGGTGAGGCCTTTCTGTCTGCATTACCCGGCGGGCTTTCTTTTATGATGGCACTTGCCGACAAGCTTGAGGTGGCCGATAAATCCAGTCGACCTCGTATTGCTCTGATTCACACTGTCCGAGTGGTATCTCTGGTGTTGTTTGTATCGTTAATTGCATTTCTTCTTGGGACGGATCTACAGAAAGGCTCTTTCTTTGAGTGGTTTCGTTTTGATTTATCTTTACAATGGCAGTGGCTTTATCTGTTGCTGATAATTTTTTTTAGCATGTGGCTTGCCGAGATTCTCTCGATTGCAGGCGGGCATGTCATCATCCCACTGGTGATATCAAGTTCTGTTTATGCTGCAGGCTTTATCACGTTACCGATGCCGCAGCTGGCCATTACCATCGCAATGCTTGTATTTGGAAGTATATTAGGCAGCGAACTTGGCAGTGGTCCGAGAAAGGAATACCCGAAACTTGCCGGTGCGTCGTTGTTGCTGACGGCCTGTGCATTTGTAATTGCTGCAGTGCTGGCGCTTGCCATTGGCGAGCTTACCGGTCTCGGGTTTTTAACTTTATTTTTAGCGCTGGCACCGGGTGGTATTGCAGAAGTATCACTTATAGCGCTGGCATTGGGTTTGGATGTCGGTGTTATAGCAATGATTCACCTGTTTCGATTTCTCTTTATTATGGTTATTGGTCCACTTGGTTTGTACCGGATAGATAAGCAGTTTTAAAGTCTGTGTCTGTCAGCTTTGAATTTATACACCAAGATGTAAACGTGTATCGTGAAGTGAATTTTGAAGAGAGAGGGTAATCCATGTCCAAGTCTGCCGATGCAATAATCATTGGTGCTGGAGTAATTGGTGCTGCGGTCGCCTATGAAATGGCGAAGCGAGGTATGAATACACTAACCGTAGACAGAAATACTCTGGCGGGCCACGGCTCTACTGCCGGGTCGTGTGCGTGCATCCGGATGCACTATTCCACCTTTGACGGTACTGCATTCGCCTGGGAGGGTTACCATTACTGGCGCGACTGGGCTGATTATCTTGAGGCTGCTGCCGATGCCACGCTATCTCGGCTGGTTGAAACCGGTTGTCTGGTTATGAAAACTCAAGACAATGGGTACCTTGAAAATCATATGAAAAACAGTGCAGAACTTCATTGCCCGTATGAAGAGTGGTCTGCCGATGAAATTACCAATCGAATGCCAATTTATAATCTGGAGAGCTTTGCACCACCACGCAGTCCTGATGATCCTCTATTCGGAAAACCCAATGGTGGTCACGTAACAGGAGGAGTCTACTGGCCGAATGCCGGCTACGTTACAGACCCTGCGCTTTCTGCACAAAACCTTGCCGATGCTGCCAAAGCCAGAGGAGCAAAGTTTCAACTGGGCTCAGAAGTGACTTCGATACTTACAAGTGCTGGCAGAGTTAGCGGTGTACAACTTGCCACTGGTGAGCAGATCCATGCGCCGGTTGTTATCAATGTAGCAGGACCAGCATCGTGCAAAATCAATGCTATGGCCGATGTACTTGATGATATGACGATCAGCACCCGTGCATTGCGTCAGGAGGTTGTACATGTGCCTGCCCCGGAAGGTTATGATTTCGAGAAAGATGGCATGATGGTGTCTGATAGTGATCTGTCGCTTTACTGCAGACCTGAACATGGTAATCATATTCTCATTGGCAGCGAAGATCCTGAGTGTGATGAAAAAGAATGGGTCGATGATGATACCAACTTCAATCGCGAGTTCACTGATCAATGGACCACGCAGGCGATGCGTTATGCGCAGCGCGTTCCGTCGTTAGGTATACCGCAGCAAACGCGTGGCATTGTTGACTTGTATGATGCTTCTACAGACTGGATTCCAATCTATGATAAATCAAGCCTGCCCGGTTTTTATATGGCCTGTGGTACCAGTGGCAATCAATATAAAAACGCACCGATAGCTGGAAAACTGATGGCAGCTTTAGTGGAGTATTGTGAGGCAGGCAATGATCACGATAACTTGCCTCTGCAGTTTGAGCTTCCGTATATCGATCGCACTATTTCTGCCGCGTTTTACTCGCGCAGGCGAGAGATAAACAGGGAGTCAAGCTTCTCCGTCATCGGCTAAGCCGGGTAGGGGTAAAACTGGTAACATCAGACAGGGTGCTGTGCTGTACAATTTTATCCACAGCTAATTCGCTTTTTTTAAATTTATGAGGCTCTAAACCATGGCAAAAACCTACTGGATTTGCGTCTACCACGCCATACATGATGAAAGTAAACTTGCAGCCTACGCGAAACTTGCAGCACCTGCTGTGCAATCTGGCGGTGGTAAATTTCTGGCCAGAGGTACCGCAGCTCAAGCTTATGAAGCCGGACTCAAAGAGCGCACAGTGCTGATTGAATTTGAATCACTTGATAAAGCGATTGCCTGTCATGATAGTGCTGGTTATCAGGAAGCTCTGAAAGCTCTGGAAGGGGGAGTGACACGAGATCTTCGATTAGTGGAAGGTGTTTAGAAGTCTGTATAGTGGGTTAGCGCGTCACGCCTGGGGCTGAGAATGTTTAGAGCTATATTTAAACAGTGTTATTCGCTTTCCTGTTCAAAGTGAAAGATGTGGTCCTTCATTTGTGTTGTTCCTCTAAGTTTTCGCTTATGTTCAAAGTTAGTATATTTGCAAACACAGCCTGGATATGCCGATGAAAGCCAAAGCAATTTTAATCGCGATTTTCCTCTCTTGTGCTGGTTACACTGCAGGTGCTGAACAGAAAACGCAAATTAAAGACAGTAAGTCCGGCTATGTGTTAACTCTGGATACCTCACAAGTCTGGCAGACAGATAACCAATCGGGACGCGATGGTATTACTGCATGCGCAGTAGCACCAGAGGCAACTGAACCTTTCGCCACGATCTGCGTAAAAACTCTTCCGCAGGTACATAAAAAGGCATTGTCGGATACTGATTATGCGAGCGAGCTAATAAGAGGATTACTGGACGGACTCTGCAAACCATTCCAGTGTGAAGCATCACCAGCAGATAAATCAGAACCCAAAACTCACGGCGCGCTTAGCGGATGGCAGCTAACGACTAACCTTGAGCTGGCGGCCTACAAAAATGCAGGCTTGTCCGGGACGGTATTTTTTGCATCAGTTTCTCCGGCAGGGCAGTTACAGCTGTTCTCACTACATACTGCCAGAGACCAAACAGACCGTTACTATGATCTTTTAACATCTGCTATTAGCTCGATAGATTATTCAAAATAGAGGGTCGTCGTGGGTCGTGCTTGTTCCACCGACCCGCAGATCAGGTGTAAATACCCCTAAACGAGGTAAAAGTGAGGCGTGTCAGGGCTTCCGGTGCCTTGCCCTGCAAGTGACTGGTGAACTCGCCACCCTGAATAATCCATGCAGTTAAACCAGTCAGGGCTCGCGCAAAAAATAATCACTTCTATACTAGTGAAGTCTTTTCAACAGAGCTGCGTAGCTGCACGTCAATTAAGAATAACTCAGTACTTAATATTCAAGGCAGATGAAGCCATTCAGTAATATATTGACAAGTCAATTAAAGTCATTTTTTCTGATAATTCAAAATCTTGTGACTGTGATCCTGTTGGAACGCCTGAGCAAATTTGATGTCGGACACCATGTTCGGAATGTGGTGACAATTGGAAGGTTGCAGCACGGAGAGGTTTGAAAAGTGCATAAAAAGTTTAAGAACATTTGAATATTTTTTATTACTCTTGGCCGCTATTTGGCTTACCCATTCAGGAAAGAAAACCCAGATATACCTATGAAAAAACTGCTTACAACATTATTAGTGTGTGGTTGCTCACCCATGGTGCTCGCCGAAGGATCGCCGTGGGTGCCCGGTGATGGCGAGATCACAATAAGCGCTGACCTTACAACGGGTGCTTCGGATGATTTTTTTATCGGAGATGTCAGTACCGACTTAGGCGGGGATATCGAAGGTACCTTTTTGTGGTTTAACGGCGTGTACGGTTATGACGACAGATGGGCGTTTGATTTTCGAACCGGGTACGCCCAATCACAGTTCGAGACTAACCCGGTAGAACAGGAAGACATTTCGGATACCAGTATCGGTGTCAGCTATCAGTTACTAAATGAGTTTGAAGCCGACAACGGCTTGCCCACCGTGACTGTCCGTGCGGGTATCACCGTTGGTGGCGATTACGAAACTGACGTCATCGACGCCATTGGTGACGGAGCATCCGGGCTGGATCTAAGCCTGCTGGTAGGCAAGTCTCTGACTAATCAATTCTCTGTATCCGGTGATCTGACGTTCCGGCAACGCAATGAAGACGTTGCAGATGCGGTGAAATATCTGGTTACCGGTTTCTACAGTACTCCATTACCCGGTCTGGGTCTTCGGTTGTCTGTGGGTGGTTCCCGCACCGATAGTGATGTCAACATTGGTGATCCGGGTTTTGGCGTCGAACAGTTTCCGCAAACTGATCGCGATCTGGATGTAGTGATCGGAGGAGCTAACTATGGATTTGAAAATGGTATTGGGTTGAGTCTTTCCTATGTTGCGTTGGTGGATGGAACAAACGTATCCGATACCGATGTTACAACTTTCAGTCTTAGCTACAGCTTTTAGAAATCGATTACTTCAACACATTATTTATCTATAGAAGCCCTTAAACGGCTTTCAAATTACCAGTTACAATTATAAGGTCTACAACTAATGAAGCATTTACCAAAATTATTACCCTGTGTTTGCATACTCGCAGTAACAGCATGCGGTGGTGGCTCGGGCGGTTCTTCCGATTCAGCTGACGGCGGTACGATACCCGTAACTGAGTCGCCAACCGATGTTGTAACCAGTGCCGGTACAGACGGTGACTCAACAACGACTGCCAGTTCTGCATTGACAGGGCGATTTGTTGATTCACCGGTATCTGGTTTGCAATATGCTACCGCAACGCAAAGCGGAGTCACAGACGCAGACGGATCTTACAGATATCTTGCCGGAGAGCAGGTGACTTTCTCAATTGGCGATATTAATTTCCCCGCAACGCCGGCGCTTGCCACAGTGACTCCACTGAATGTGTTCTCGACAGAGGAAATAGGCGATATACGCGTCATGAATATGGCTCGCCTGCTGCAGTCGCTTGATACTGATTCGAATCCTGAAAACGGAATAACAATTTCTTCTGATGCCAATGCCAGTGCCGCTGGTTTATCTTTAGATTTCGCATCACCTTCGTTTGAAAGTCAGAGTCAGGTGATTAACCTTGTGGCAAATAGTGGTTCCAACACCACTTCTTTAATAGACGGAGAGACAGCGCTCACTCACTTTCAGGAAACACTCTTTCAGGAAGGTATAGCCGAGCGTCCGGCAGCTCCAGCCCCGGATACCACAACGCCTGCTGACACAGCATCGAGTTCGGCAACTAATCCGCTGGTAGGTACAACTGCTGCCTTCACAAACTTCACTCACAACATTGGTGGCACACTGACCCTGTTGGATGATCGCACTATACAGGTAACCAACTTTACCTATGACGGTGGCGGACCTTCGGTCTTTTTCTACATTGGCACCGATGGCGCTTATAGCCCCAATGATGGTGGACGGGCGATTGGTCCGATGCTGAACGGCAGAGTCTACGACAATGAAACAATAACGGTGACACTGCCAGACGACGTCACTCTGAATGACTTCAACGGAATCAGTGTGTGGTGTGACCTTTTCTTTGTAAACTTTGGCGATGCCAGATTCTAACTTTACGCACTTAACAAGCCCTCGGTGCACAGGCACCGGGGGTGGCCTGGCAGATCAATAGCCATTAGAAATTGGCAGGCCACTGGCTCTTTAATTTACCTGTCCTTAAAACGTTTTAGCGCTTTACGCCTCCAGAGAATCACAATATAGGGTAAGTCCCTGCGGTTGCGCCCTTTCACAGTGAGCCGACGCTCGATCACCCCATCCCACCCGGTCGATCCTGACCATAAAAAACTATCGCCATTAATTGCAGGCTGTGCCAGATACTCTGCGATTAACGGTGGTACTAATCGCCTCAATCAACTGTTTTTTGGTAGCATCATCTTCGCTGCGTACTCGGACGTGGGTAGAATTACATTCTATCGAATAGACCTGGAGGGAAAGTAGATGTTGGCAGCGCGCTTATTTAGCATTGGAGATATTCGTACCGTCGACGTATCAATGCCACAGATTGCAGATGGAGAAATTCTGGTCAAGGTGGAAGCTGCCGGAATTTGTGGTACGGACCGGCATCTGTTTAAAGGGGAGTTCCCGTCTGTCGATAACACCACGCTCGGTCACGAGTTTAGTGGCATTGTGGTGGAGACCCGCA
>CAYLZS010000504.1:0-30840 GCA_964388065.1 uncultured Granulosicoccaceae bacterium | reverse complement strand
TAACAAACTTTTCACAGCCAGAGTCGTCAGGGCAAGGCGGAAAAACGCAGGCATATAGGTCATACGTCGAGTTTTTCCAACGCGGCCATGGCGGCTCTGGCGAAGAAAAGTGTTATCGAACTTTCCGCACGCCCCACTAGTACTACTGACGTTACTAAAAGGGTTACAGAAGTGGCCTGGGAGCTACTAACTGAACTACACTAAATAGAAGAACTCAAACCGGCGCTTTTGCTGTGGTTTGATTGCAGAAATACAGGTGAGCAAGTGACAGGTGATTCTCCAAATGCCGGACAGCCGGTGCGATTTTTCGACAGCCGCGAGAAGTATCTGCTTTTTGTCACCACTACTGATGAAAAGTGGTCTATCGCCCAGCGTATCAACGAAGAGCTCGATAAGCTTGAACCCAAGCCGCCAGCGCTGCGAATGTTTGATGCGGGTATGGGTGATGCAAGTGTGTTGTCACATGTACTGCGCGCCATGCATGATCGCTATCCGGAAATTCCGTTTCTGGCTGCAGCCAAAGAAATCAGTATGGAAGATGTACGTCTCGGCCTTGAGAAAATGGCTGATCGATTTGCCGAGCACCCACAGATGGTGCTGGTGATTACCAACATGCGCTATGCCGAGGCGGCAAATCTATATCCTGTAAAGCCGGAGGAACAAGAGGGTTTTAAGCGGTGGGATATTGCACTTGAAGGTACTACCGCCAAGCATTTTGACAGTCAGTTGCGTGATCTGACCGACATTGTTCACGAAGGCTGGCAGACCAAACCCAGTCCGAAGACTGGCAATCCGTTGTATGTAAATCCTGCGATGATAGTTTTGTACAGAGAAGACCAAAAGTTCGCACTCGATTCGGTAATTCCTGACGAAAAGCCACTTGATGAAGGCTACGATCTGATTATCTGTGCACAACCCTATCGATCGAGAACACCGGCCGCAAGAAAAGTAAAGACAGTTCTGGCGCCGATGGCAGACTCTCTGGCGATGGATGGTCGCATGATTGTCGTGCAGTCCACTGGTTATGATCCGGGTATGGAAATCGTCAGAAAAATCTGGCCGGATGAGATTCCTTTCCCGACACCGCGCCACGATATCATTGAAGAATTAAAAAAAGCACTCGGAGAAGAGTCAGCGTTGCACTGTTGTGTCACCGCTGAAGAAAATGCACTGTTTAAATACCGTCTGCACTCTTTGCCTGAAGAGATATCAAATATTGGAACTTCGGCGTTGCTCGCTGCATGGAATGCAGCAGTTTATGTGGCGCAAATGTCGGATGATCAAATTGATCAGGCGATGATCGATAACTCTTATATTGAGGCTACTCGTGAGGTGGTTAGTCGCCATGGGGGTCTTTGGTTTTTGAATGAGTCCTTTGTGATTGCTCGTGAACCGCAGGACGATTAGACAATCCGGCTACTGTTACTGTCGAGACTGGTCACTCGCCAACTCTTTAAGCTCATTAAGGCTGGAGACTCTGACAGTTGTCATCTCCGGCCACAACTCACCGTTGTCGACATCAAGGTGTACTGTATGCACGCCGGCTCGATAGCCTGATTCCAGGTCGAATTTATAATCTCCAACCATCACGGTTGCAGAGGGTGCCGCTTGCCAGGCGGACAAATGATGGTGGATGCCGGCCGGGTCTGGTTTCGGTGCACAACTTTCCCGACCGAGAATTGTGCTTTGATCAAAAAAGCTTAACAGACCTGCAGCTTTGAGTGTTTCTACCGCTATTTCGCAGCCATTGCGGGTGAGAATACCCAGTGTGCAGCCGCGGGATGTCAGTTGATGCAGCAGCTCACCAGCTCCCGGCTGTTCCTTTGCTTTTGTAGCAATTTGCATCTCAATCTCGAACAACTCCTCCATCTTGCGTGTTGCCTGTTGCTCTGGCAACTCTTCAATCGCTTCAAGTATCGGCCTTCCTTCGATAATACCCAGAGTATTTCGGATTGCGTCGAAGTCATGTACGGCAATTGTCAGTGTGCCGTCCATATCGAAGATCCAGTGCTTGCAGTGACTAAGATTGATTATTGCCATGGTTTAAGGATTGCACTGTGCTGCAGGGTAGTGACCGGTTAAGATTCAGGTATAGTAAACGGTTGGAGCTAAAAGAGCTTGTCCGGCGTTGCCAGATGCTTGCTTTTGTTTATCGGTCCTCTTTTGTTGGCTCTGTGTATTGTGGCTCAGCCTGGATAGTTATGAACTTCAACATTGGCGATGGATGCAATATCGGCGTTATTGGCACAGGTCGAATTGCAAACTCACAACTGGTACCGGCACTTAATCAGGTTAGTGGTGCCAGGTTCTGGAGTGTTTTAAGTCGCGATAAAGATCGCGCGGCAACATTTGCAGCGCAACACGGCGCAAAAGCGCAATACAATGCCTTTGATTCTCTGGCTTCATTTCTTGCGGATCCGGCACTTGATGCCGTGGTCATAGCTACCCCTGATGGCTTACATGCACAGCATGCGATTGCCAGTGCGCGAGCTGGCAAGCACGTGTTGCTGGAAAAACCGATGGCAACGAGTCTTGAGGATGCACAGGAAATCTGTGATGCCTGCGCCCGCGAGCGCGTGAAACTTGCTATTGCCTATCACATGCGCTGGCATGATGGTCATCAGAAAGTTGCCAATATGCTGCACAACGGCGAACTGGGCACACCTCATTATGCTCGAGCTGTGTGGACGTGGAAGGCTGATGACAATCACGACTGGCGTGCACATGAAGAGCACGGTCGCTGGTGGGGACTGGCAGGTGTCGGTACGCATTGCGTCGATTTTCTGCGCTGGATGTTGTTGCCGGTAAGTGGTGAGGTAACTGGTGTCACTTCACTGATAGACAAAAGCACCTATGGTGGCCCGCACGATGAGACGGCCAGTTTGTCACTACAGTTTGGTGACAGTGTTATTGCAGACGTGATGACTTCAGTAAAGTTCAGTGCACCATCCAGATTCGAGCTGTGTTGCGCCGATGCGACCGTAATCGGTGAAGGTACTCTGGCTACTAACGGCGGTGGTTCCATCAAAATAAATGATGAGCCCTTAAAATTCGACGTGCACAATCCCTACTTAGGCGAAATACAGAATTTTGTTGACGCTATAGCGGGCAGTACCCGGGTGGCAGTGTCCGGGGCCGAGGGAGTGAGAAATATCGAGATACTATTGCAGGCAGATTAAACTGCCTTGCTGAGTATAGCTGCGTATTCTTTCAATAGTGCCTCTCTGTTAACTGCGGTCGCAATGCGTTTATTGTTCACAGTCGTGTTGGAGTTGGTAGTTTCAATGGTGGTTTTGCCAATGGGCTCTCCGTCTGTCACAACATCGAGTGAGCCACTTTCAAGCGTAAACCACTCAGGATGGGTGATATAAGATAACGCCAGCTGATCGTGCGGACAACAGCCGTCAAAGTTGTGCTGTTCCTTGTAGAACTTTATGTAAAATTTTGCCGCATCACGGAGAAAGGTTCCGACTTTATCTGATTTTTCCGCCAGCTGATCAAGGTATGCAGGTGAGAAACTGATCTGATACGTCACATCCAGTCCGTGCACAGTAAGAGGCCAGTCTGCGGTAAATACTTGCTTTGCTGCGTGTGGGTCATTCCAGATATTGGCTTCTGCATGTGGCGTGACATTGCCTTCACGGTGAAATGCGCCTCCCATAACAACGACTTCTTTGGTAAGCGTGGCAATTTCTGGCGACAGTTCTAGTGCAAGTGCAATATTTGATAACGGACCTACAGCCACCAGTGTAATTTCACCTGGGTACTGGTGAATAAGATCGACTATCAATTCCGCAGCGCTCTGTGATGCGGCCTGCAACGACGGCTCGGGTAGTTGAATTCCTCCAAAGCCGTTTGCGCCATGTACAAAGTCGGCAACCGGATTCGGTGTGATTTTCAAAGGTGTGTTACTGCCGGTGGCAACAGGTACAGCGACACCAGTTGATTCGCTTGCGTTTAATTCAACAAGTCGCAACGCGTTTTGGGTAGCGAGATCCACAGCGACGTTGCCGTAAATGGTGGTAAGCGCCAGTACTTCAAGCTGCGGGTGATTCAGTGCATAGCACAGAGCAATAGCGTCATCGATACCCGGGTCTGTGTCTACTATTATTTTTTTCACTATTTTTATTTCCACCCGTCAAAGCAATTAGCACAGGGTATTTAAACGACGATCTCACCAGTTTGCAAGCCAATGTGAAGTCGCAGCAATGCCGCCACCGACATACAGTCTGTGATTTCGTCAGTCATGGCCATTTGCACCGCTTGCTCAACAGGCAGGCGCTTTATCAAAAGCTCTTCTGTGTCTTCGTGCTCTGTTTGTCCTTCGGTGAGGTCGGTCGCGAGATAAATAAAGCCTGTCTCATCAGTGACTGAATTGGACGGATGTACTTTCATTAGTGGTTGCCAGTTTGCCGCGGTGAGGCCGGTCTCTTCTTTTAGTTCGCGTATTGCCCCATCCAGTGGTCCGCTCGCATGTGGAGAGCCACCCATCGGAATCTCCCATGAGTATTCCTCCAGCGCATAACGGTATTGGCCGACCAGCCAGGTATGTTGTTCACTGTCGACTGGCAAAATTCCAATGGCCAGATTTTTAAAGTGCACGACACCATAAATACCGTCGCCACCGGATGGATTGAGGACTCCGTCTTCGCGAACCGAGATCCATTGATTATCGTACACTTGTCTGGTTGTTTTGGTTTGCCAGGGATTGGCTGTCGGTTTTTCGAGAGTGGTCATATGGGGCTTTTCAAAGATTGCTTGGCTGTGTGTAGAGTATAGATGTTACTCTGCACGCAGCTATGCGCAGAGTTCAATTGCAATGTAAATTCGAAGCCACTTGAACCGAACTACAGATGCGTTAAAAAGCGAAAGTGTAGCTAGTGCCCATCCAGAAACAGGCGCTACTGCGGACCATCCAAGTACGCGTTCTTTTGCCGACTATATGTAGTTATTTAGAGTGACCCATGTTAGACAGTGATGGGCCTACGTATAGCAGGCAAAATCTCACGCACTTGAGTGATCCTCGCTACGCCCCTGTTTCTGGATAGGCACTAGCTAATGGTTTTGGTGCTGTACAACGCATCACTTTAAGGTTGGTTGGTTTGGTTCTTACTTGGTTTGGCTTGTACTGCGGTTTAATGCTGGGTCTTTCGGCATTTTCAATAGATATAATGTTGCCAGCCTTCCCGGGCCTTAGCGAAAGTGTTGGTGCCAGCTCGCAGCAGATTCAGCTGATCATACCGGTGTTTCTTTTTGCTATGGGATTGGCGCACCCGTTTTTTGGGGCGCTGTCTGACCGTGCCGGTCGCAAGCCAGGTATCTGTCTTGGTCTGGTAATTTTTATTGTGGGAACTGTTGTTTGCCTGCTGTCGTCATCACTTTGGCAACTGATTGGCGGACGGTTCCTGCAGGGCTTTGGTGCAGCTTCTGCCTCTGTTATCTGCCGCGCCATGATTAGAGATCGATTTTCTGGTTCGGCGCTTGCGCAAAATATGGCAATAGCCAGTATGTTTTTTGCCATCGGTCCGGTGCTGGCACCATTGATTGGATATTTTATTTACGACTCTGTCGGATGGCAGGGAATTTTTGTATTTCTGATTTTACTGGCAGTGTCTATGGGGTATGCAACTCATCGGCAGCCAGAGACACTGGCACATGAGTTAAGACACCGTGCGGGCTGGCGCGAAACCATAGAGAGCTTCGCATTGGTTTACAGGAACCCGCAATCCCGCTACTTCATATTGGTGGGTATAGCCAGCACCTGTCTGATCGTATCTTTCCTCGAGCATGCACAGGTGTTGTATGCGCAGCTCGGTGCTGATAGTAAACGCTTTGCCTATCTCTTTGCGTTTTCTTCTGCGGGTATTATTTTTGGTCAGATCGTCAATCACAAAGTGATTGGTCATTACGGTGCCATTGGTTCAGCGCGTTTGGGTGCGTTGGTGGTGTCGTTGGTGGCTGGTCTGATTTTGATCTTTGTATTTAGTGGTATTCTGACCGATCGGCTGCTTACCCTGCTAATGCTGGCTTTTCATTCGAGCTTTTTAATCATTCACGCAAATGTTGCAGCCATGGCACTTGATCCTCACCGTGAACGTGCAGGTGCAGCAGCTGCTGTGTTCGGCTTTAGCGGATACATAGTTGGCTCGATGCTGGCGGCGTTGGTAACTGTTATTGCCGCAGAGCAGTTGAGTCGCTGGTCGGTGTGCTTTTTTATTACATCACTTGTTATTGCAATTGCTGCTTTCCGGTGGCGACAACCAGTTGCGAGCTCTTGAAGATCCGTTACCAATACCGGTAACGGATCCTGGCTGTGAAGACTGTCTTAGTCGATTTTGTTGGTCGACATAACAAAATTATCAAAATTCATCGTCTGATCTGTCGATGGCGCCCAGCTGATATCGTTGCCGCCAAAAAATGTATTGAAGTAGAAAAGATTAATCCCGATAGTGTTGGTTTTGCGGTACTCCATATTGTTTAGTGACAGCACTTTGGTACCGTCGAACCATGCTTCGAGAATTCCATTTTTCTGGCCCGGTGTGTTGAGTACCACCCGGTGCTCAACGCGATGCCAGACACCAGGTGTTGCGCTCACATTCCAGAGTTCATCATCGCCGTAGAAGTTGCGTTGTGACGCGTGATAGACGTAGTTTTCAAGTATGCCATTCTCACGCCACATGCCGCGTGCACTCCAGCCATCGTAGCCGGTCGGATAACCACCACCTGTGTTACAGCCAGTGTGAGGAGCCTGATTAACATCAGCGCCGCACAGACCAGGTAGCTTGCCACCTTTTACAAAATCAAAATCGACGGCAAAACGAATATCATAAGCGACATAGAGCTCTTCATAGGTTTTAGGCAAGCCCATTCCAAATTGCACGTCTGATAAAAACGAACTTGAGCCGGCGGCCCCATATCTGCCGGCCGGATAGGTCACTTGCATGGCGTTGCCATTGCGACCGCCGGTATCAACAATGCTGACCCGACCCTGATCAAACCCGAGATGCCAGATCGGTGACTGCCATTCGCTGTTGAGTTGGTCTGCCTGATAGAGACCGGTTGCCGATGCGTCGAAGTTCTGATCATAAATAACACCAATCTGTTTGTTGGGGTTATTGCCATCCGGGGGAATGGGGGGCGGCGTGCCTGGGGCAATATAGCCTACGACTACCTTGCAGCTTTCGTGAAATTCGAATCCCCAGCCGTCACCATCAGCGTCTGCCGATGGGCTCGAACAGATCTGATGCCTGCCACGGTAAAGGCCGTTTACAATGTCGGGGTTTATCGTTTCGGGTATGGCTGACACCGCTGCCAAAGTCTGCGGTACAACCGGGGTCTCTGCTACGGCTGGAGTTTCTACTACGACTGGAGTTTCTGCGACCGGCAGGATTTCCACGGCGGTTAGTGTTTCTGCTTCGGGCAGGGTATCCGCAACAGGTGGTGCTTCCGCTACAGGTGTGACCAATGTATTTGTTACTGGCTGGCTTGTACTTGCCACCACAATGCAACTGGCATTGTTTTCCCAGCCCCATCCGTCGCCATCAGAATCTGCGTTGGCACTTGAGCACACAGGGTTTGTCCCTGATTGTTGCTGCACTGGCTGTTGTTCGACAGATTGCGCATTGGCAGCAGTAGTACTTGCCGAGCTGCCTGAAACAATACAACTTCGGTGGTTTTCCCAACCCCATCCATCTCCGTCAGCGTCACTGTCTGCGTATAAACAATCAGGGGCTTCAGCGTGCACTGGTGCGGCAGGAATGGTTAATGCCAGAGCTGTAGCCAGGAGGGAAAGTGGGGTTGCTGGTTTCATCTATCGTGTCCATGAATAATATCCGGGGGAAATGGCGCGCGGCTTGTTGATCAAAAAGCCTATGATTTGCCGCTTCTAATTTGCTCGAAGAATGAGCTTAGGACACAAATTTGAGTACGTAGTCTGACGGACTAAGTATGACCGACGCGTAATGCGTGGATGCGCTTGTCGGTTGATTGCGGGGTTTCGCGACTCTGTAACTACAGTTCGCGTTGTATTTATTTAAGTTTTTTCAGGAAGGTGGCTGCCACCTGATGATCTTCTCATCCGGATCAGGACGCTTGCGTTCATCAGGTTGCTGTTGCTTATTACCAATGTGAATAAAGCCTGCGATTCGATCTGATTCGGGGTTGCCGCCCAGAGCAGCTATTACAGCCGGATCGTAGGCCGGCCACTCAGTGAGCCACTGTGCTGCATAATCGAGAGATTGTGCAGCGATTAAAATATGTGCACACACAGCACCGGCTGATAGCTGTTGTTCCCATACCGGAATCTTGTGCGGCACCACCAGGCTGCATAAAACGGTAACGACAACTCCACTGCGTTGCATCCGGCTGGATTCGAGCGCTGTTTGAACATCGCTTAAAGGCTTGTCAGATTTTGCAAGTGCTGCTTTTAAAATCACCTGTTCGTCGAATTGCTTTCTGGCGTCGCCTTCAATGACGACAATTTTCCATGGCTCTACTCGCGAGTGATCAGGTACTCGCAGGCCGCAGTTGATAATGTTTTTCAGATCCTGTTCGTCCGGTGCTTCTGGCAACATTTTTTTAGCGACAACTGAGCGTCTTTTTAATAAAAACGGGATTACACTGTTCGACATATTGATATTTTCAGTTGCAGGATCTGCAATCATATTGCCGCGAGCGGTTCCTGACATCAAGCGGTGCCTGTTCGCAGTGACTGGCAGTGAATTGCAAAGGTGCTACGATTGATGGCGTGCCCGGCAGTGGCTTTTTAGAACAATGGTGAAGCACATGGCTAGTAGCAAGTATCTGAATCTGGATAGTATCGATGAGAATTGGGCGGCAACTGATATAGCAACTCTGTTGTTCGTGCTGCAGGAAGATGAAGTGCTGCTTATTCGGAAAAAACGTGGCCTTGGTGCCGGCAAAATCAATGGCCCGGGTGGCAAGCTTGAGGCGGGTGAGACACCCCGTCAGTGCGCACTGAGAGAAGTTCGTGAGGAACTGTGTATTTCAGTGCTGGATACTGCATCTTGTGGTGAGCTTCGATTTCAGTTCACCGATGGTTATTCAATTCATGTGCACGTATTTACCAGCACCCGCTTTGACGGTGAGCCAACAGAGACAGATGAAGCTATTCCGCTGTGGTTCAAGCGCTCTGAAATACCCTATGGTGAGATGTGGGCCGATGACCGAATCTGGTTGCCGCGGGTGCTCGACGGTGCAAAAGTTAACGGCAAATTTATTTTCTCAAACGACATCATGCTCGGTCACGAAGTACACTTTGAATGAGCTGCGTCGGCGAATGGTGTCGTAGCCAAAGGGGTTGTAAGAACCATTTACCAGTCTGTAACCAAATGAACGCCTGCTATTGCGGCATTTAAAATCGGTTTAACATCTGATCTCAAGTTTGACTGTCTGAATTGTTAGGAACTTTCCTCTGTGTGAAGTTCCAGTTTGAGGTTGTGTCCGGTACGATACGACACTTGGGTAGAACTCTACCCACCGCTATCAATTTATAACCGCTACTGCTGCAAAATCCTGGTGTTGGACAGGAGCTGTGATTTGCTTGCAGAAAAGTTATCTAAACCGGAAACACCATGCGCAAACTTTTACCAGTCATCGTCGCTTTGGGTTTGTTGTTCTCAACTGGCACTCAGGCGTCGGGTTTTGACCTCTCGTTCAGTAATGAATCACTAAACCTTGAATACCTTGCACCAGTGCGAAAATTCACTCGTGGAAACCGCGGTGGACAACTCGAGTCGACAGGTCTGCTCTCGGTGGGTGTGTTTTATAATGAGCTCGATGATGTTGTAGGACACGTCAAGCTGGTTGCAGTGGGCAATCAGACAAGAACACGCATACCGTATCAGCTCGAATTCGGCGTCAAAGGATACGCCGGTAACGTTGACCAAAACGATACAGATGTCGGTGCACTTGCAGTTGGCGGCGGTATCAAAGTGCAGAGCCCGGCAAGATTCAACCCGATCGACTTTAAAGTAGAAGCCTTTTTTACCCCGGGAATCACTACTTTTGGCGATACAGACTCACTGCTCGAAATAGCAGCGCGCGTCAGTCTTGAGATTGTGCCAGCGGCCCAAGCCTTTGTTGGATACCGCTTGCTGGAAGTGGAGGACGATTCGGCCCTTACGCTCGAACTTGATGACAACATCCACGTTGGCATCCGTTTGCAGTTCTGATCCAATCGGGGGTACAGACGATATTGCATCCCCTCTGACATTCCCTTTAGTTGAGCGGTAAACTGGCTACAGACTTCGCTACTGAACTGTTGCCATGACCGCCAATACCCCTTCATTGCCACACATGGGCTCACTGCTTGATGTGATGGCGAAGCTGCGTGATCCTGCAAGCGGATGCCCGTGGGATATCGAACAGTCGTTCGAAACCATCGCGCCATACACAATTGAAGAAGCCTACGAAGTAGCAGATGCAATCGACCGTGAAGATATACCGGCTATACGAGAGGAGTTGGGTGATCTGCTATTGCAGGTAGTCTTTCACTCACAGATTGCCAAAGACCAGGGTCAGTTTGAGTTTGAAGATGTAGCGCAAAGTATTGCGAACAAAATGATCGAACGTCATCCCCACGTGTTCGGTGAAACAAAGTTTGCCACACCCGAAGAACAGAAAGCCCACTGGGAGTTGTTGAAGCAGCGTGAGCGAGAACAAAAATCAACAGAGACAGTTTCCGCACTTGACGGAGTAGCGCTGGCATTACCTGCTTTAACCCGTGCCGAGAAAATTCAAAAGCGTGCATCCCGGGTCGGATTTGACTGGGAAGACCTGACACCGGTATTGGAAAAAATCGATGAGGAGTTAAGCGAGCTTCGGCAGGCTGCAGCTGGTACGGAGGCGGTTGCTATAGAAGATGAGCTTGGTGATTTACTCTTCTCGGTAACCAATGCGGCGCGGCATATGAAGGTTGATCCGGAGCAGGCTTTGAAGAAGGCCACAACAAAGTTTGAGAAGAGATTTAAATCTGTTGAACGGGCTCTAGCCGCTGAAGGCAAAGAGATGTCTGATACCAGTGCAGAAGTGCTGGATCAATACTGGCGTCGCTCGAAACTTGAAGTACCGTAGCATGTGTGTTTTTCCGGCACTCCCGATTGCCATGACCCGTTCTGATCAGTTAATGAGATTGTCCGTTGGGTAAAGGATGGCACCTTGCATTGTTGGCATCGTCGATATTTATCGGTATCGCTTTTCCATCGCTTGCGGCTTTTTTCAAGCCATTTTTGTTGCCATTGATATTTTTACTTTTTTTGTCTGCAGTATTGCAGGTGAGTTTTAGTGACGCCACTCATGCAGCAGTGGGTGATCGTGCCAGCTGGATAACACTGCTGTGGCAGTTGCTGGGTTTGCCAGTACTTTGTTTTATCCTGCTAAAACCCTTTCTTTCAGATCAGTTGCATTTGTTTGCCGTCGTTTCCATGTGTACCGGTTCTATAACTGCCACAACGGCATTGTCGCGTTTGTTTAACCTCAATAGTGCACTGTCGCTGGTGACGGGGCTTGCCGGGGCGATTCTAATGCCTCTGCCACTGTATGTTTTTCTGAAACTTCTACTGGATTCAGAGGTGTCGCTTGATCTTTCTGTCTACAGTTTTCGCTGTGTGGTCTTTGTGGTACTACCTTTGGTTCTGGCGTTTGTAATTCGAAAAATTATAAGCCCTGAAACAGATAACTGGCTACAAAAGAAGATGCCATCAGTGGCAATGGTGCTGTTGGCGTTCTTTGGGCTGGCGGTGATGGACGGAGTGGGTGATTTGATATTCAGTGATCCGCATCGAGTGCTGTCTTATCTGGCGCTGGCGTTTGGTATTAGTATTGGTGTGCAGCTGGTCAGTTATTTTGCTTTGTCATTCTTAGGTCCGCGAAATGCCACAACGGGTGCGCTGCTATGTGCCTATCGGAATCTGGGGCTTGTGGCGGCAATTGCAGGATCTTCCATTACGAATACAGATGTAGGGAAAGATTTTTTTATCTTTCTCGGAGTGTGGCAGTTACCGATGTATGTACTGCCGCTGTTGTTACGACAATGCTACGAGAATCGCAGAATATATTAACTGGTATCAGTGGCGGGTTTTAACCAGTGAACGCAGCATCTCCATATACTCCTGTTGATCCGGCTCTGTCTGATCTCGTTGTGCCTGCCATAGAACTTTACCCAGTGGCTCCATCATATGGTGCTCCATCTCGTGGCTGTCGCGGTATCTGAGTAGCAGCTTGCGGGTTAGGTCGGCGATACCGGGCGGACGATCAGATGCCACTTGTTCGCGCAGTGCGATATGCATACCCATGTGTAAAAACGGATTAGTTGTTCCATGTTCCGGGTAGAACTCTGAACTGATTGCGGCGTCTTCATTTGCGAGTAACGGGTGATACTCCGGATGATCGCGAATGACATCAGCTATTAGTTCTTCGAGTGGTTCCAATGGTTCACGGCGATTGGCTTTTTGCCAAACCTCAAGATACTGGCGGCGCAGCTTTGTGCGATCTTGTGAAAAAATCATTGCAGCGTTCTATTGAATTTGTAGGTCAATGTGCAGGTCATGGAAAATATTGGACTTTAGCGGCTGGCTTTACGCGTTAAATTTACAACGGCCAGTAACAGGCCGAATAGTATAAACGCGCCGGGCGGCAGAATGGCAATTAGCAATCCGCGGTAGTTGTCACCCAACTCAATTAATGGTGCTGCTGGTGTTGTGGCAAGAAGCAAATGTACGTCTGCCAGTATGGTGCCGTGGCCAATCAGTTCTCTGACTGCGCCAAGAGTAATCAGTACTGCTGCAAAGCCGGCACCGGTGGCGATGCCATCTACGGCTGAATCAAGTACCGGATTTTTTACAGCGAATGCCTCTGCTCTTGCGAGAATTGCACAATTGGTGATGATCAGTGGTATGAAAATACCAAGGCGCAAATACAACTCGTGTGCATAAGCGTTCATGAGCAACCCGACCATGGTGACGATACCGCTGATAATGATTACGTATACAGGAATGCGTATTTCCGGAAGAATGTAGTGCTTTGACGCAGAGACAAATATGTTAGACAGCAATACCGTAAAAGCAGTGGCTATCCCAAGACTCAAACCGTTGACTGTTGTATTGCTAACAGCCAGCAGCGGGCATAAGCCGAGCAACTGAACCATTGCCGGATTGTTGTGCCACAAACCATTAGTGAGCAACGCCTTCCAACCACGGTTCTCGATGTTACTTTGTGCGTCTGTACTGTTTGCGATTTCAGTCATAAGTTAAACAGTCTGCTTTTTCCCTTTCAAAAAAAAGTAGCGTATTCCTGACTTCGTTAATGACGGATTGCGGTGTAATAGTCGCACCGGTGAATTGGTCAAAGTCGCCATTTTGTTTTTTTACTGCCCAGTGTGATTTTGCAGGTGTTAGCAGGCTTTTACCATCGAAGCTTGTTATCCAGTCTGAGCGCTGTAATTCTATCGCATCGCCAAGGCCGGGTGTTTCACTATGTTTGGTGACACGCACACCAGTGATGGTGCCATCCTCGAGAATGCCGACAAGTAATTCTATATCGCCTGAGTAACCATCCGGTGCAATGCCGGTAACAATGGCTGCTACTGGTTTGTCTTTAACTTTTGCAATGTAGCAGGTGCGGCTTCTGTTGGCGGTTTGATCAAATAATTCTACAGTGTATTCCTCGAGTGAATGATCGTGCCATTGCGAGGGTAGCACTTGTGCCAGTGCTTGTTGCCTGTGTATGGTTTCGTTTTGTTCTATGCGATTGCCAGTCATACTTTGGGTTAATGCAAGTATCGATGTAATCAGCAGTGCAAATCCTGCGAGTACAAGGCTGTGTCTGTTGGCCGATACCTTGTGCAAATTATGGTTCATTGCTGCGAGGTATCACGGTTCAAGAAAATGTCAAGCCGGTCTATTGCAGGCACTGTGCAATTGGCCAGCAATACGGCAAACGCAACACCGTCAGGGTATGCTCCGTAAGCGCGTATTATATAGACGAGCAACCCGGTCAAAGCTGCGTATATAATTCTGCCGTGATTACTTGCAGCAGCGGTTACAGGATCGGTGCTAATAAAGAATGCACACAACATAGTAGCGCCACCGAAAAGGTAGACAGGAATTGACAATGGTGTGTCATGCAATAAGTTATGTAGCAGCGTGGCCAGTAACAGTGTGCCGAGAAAGCTAAGCGGAATATGCCAGTTGATTACTTTCCTGCTGAGCAACCATAAGCCACCGGCAAGAAATGCCAGATTTATCCACTCGCCCTGTCTGGCGCCAAACCATCCCTGTGTCTGCATAAAAACATCGCTGGGTGCTGTGTTCTGCAGATTGAGTGTTCTATGTTGATCCAGCGCTGTCGCACCGGTTAGTGCATCCCACCCGGTTGTATTCAATGACTGTGTAGCCAGGCCGCCGTTAAAACTCGCACCCAGTGCATCAGACAAAGGAACCGAAAAACTATCTGGTTGCAATAACCATATACTCAAATCTGCCGGAAAGCTGATCAGTACGCAGGCGTATCCGACCATTGCCGGGTTAAACGGGTTGCTGCCAATTCCTCCGAAAGCATGCTTAGCCAGCAAGATCGCAAAGCCTGTAGCGAGCACGGGTATCCACCAGGGAATAATCGGTGGCAGGCACAGTGCTATCAGTACGGCAGTTACTATTGCCGAATGATCGGTAATTGATGTAAGTATCGATCGCCTGCGAAGTTTTTGTGCGATGGCTTCAAATGCTATGGCGCTGGTCACTGCCAGTAGCAAGTTGATAATACTTCCCCAGCCGTTTTGATAGATAAATACCAGAATGCCGGGAGTCAATGCCACCAGTACCAGTTTCATCGTCTCCGATACAGTGGCGGGTCCCGGGTTACTGTGCGCCATGTTGTTTGTTTGGATCACCCGGGTACATCCGGTGTGTTGTTTCCCGGGGCAGAAGGTGCTTTATTTTTACGACGCTCCAGTGCTTTGGCGATCAGATCTTTTTTTGCGGCGTCGGTTTTATTTGTGTTGGCGAGATTGGCTGTTTTTTGGTTGAGTTCTTTTTGCTGACGTATGGTTTTATCGTTAAGTCGTGACAGGCGTTTTTCGTATCTTAGTTTGGCCAGCGCTGCTTTGTTCTGCTCTGCTTTTTCTGCATTAATTATAGATGAGGCATTATTGAACAAGCTTGCCAGCGGGATGTGGCTTGGACAGACTGCATCGCAGCATGCGCATTCAATACATTGATCAAGCTTTAATTCTTTGAGTGCCGCTGTATTATGCGGTTGTGTATGCCAGAACAGTTGTTGTGGGTAAAGGTTTTCGGGGCAGACATCAGTGCATGCACCGCAACGGATGCAGGGCACTGTTTTAGCAGGTGGTTCGGGTTGCAGTATCAGGCTGTTGGTATGCTTACCTATAAATTGATCGCAACTGATTGATCGACCCATCATTTTTCCACCCTCAGTGAGTCGGTCAAATGATGCGATATTAGTCGCCGCTCCGAGGTGTTTAAGCGATGTGCCTACGCGTAGTTCGAAATTTGTTACGTGGTCACCGGATACTACTGTCACTACGCGAGATATTAATGGCTGTGAAAGCTCGACCGCACAATACATGGAGTAACAGGTTGCAACGTTAAAACACAGTGCCTTATTTTGTTGTAAAGAACCTTTTTTGCCGGTGCACAAATTGAAAAGAGTTTGCTCAGCGCCACTAGGGTAGACAGCGGGTACCGAAATCAGCTGGATGTTGTCTGGCAGATGCTGATTTAGCAGCGCTATGGCTTTGGTTTTATTTTCTTCTATACCAACGATACAGTATTTCGCACCAGTGGCCAGCTGGGCTATTTGTATTCCTTTAACAACTTCGGCAGCACGTTCATGTATTAATGCTTCATCGCAGTAGATTGCAGGGTCACACTCGGCGGCATTTATTAATAATGTGCTGACGCCAGTGTAAGATTGGGCTGAGTGCAGTTTTTTAAAAACCGGGAATGCAGCGCCACCAAGACCGACAAGTCCCATGGCCTGAAATAGTGATTGATAATTTTCATCTGGTGTTTTTGTATAAATATATCTATCGTCTTGCTTGTCAGATGCAATGGTTACGGAGTCAGCGGTGACTGCGGTAACCACACCGGAGATTGATGCATGGCTCACCACACAATTTTCACTGGCGCTTACCAGCGGTTGCCCGGTCAATACTCTTGCGCCTTTTGCAATCGTTACTTTTGCATTTTGGGGAGTACTGATTGTTACCTTATCCGGCAGCGGCAAGTGCTCAATTGTGCCAAAAGATAATGGTTTGAATTCCAACCCGCCGCGTATTTTTTTGTTGCTGTGTTTCATTAGCGGCTAACGGTCACGAGATCGATGCAATCGACCGGACAGGGAGGGATGCAGAGCTCGCAGCCGGTACAGTGATCTTCGATCACGGTATGCATCAGCTTCGCAGCACCTATGATGGCATCTACCGGGCATGCTTTAATGCATAGTGTGCAACCGATGCATTCATGTTCTCGGATCACCGCAACAACTGGTGGTGACTCGATACCAAATTCCGGATTTAACGGAATGACATCGCGGTTCAGAAGCTCCGCCAGTGCTGTAACTGTAGCGTCCCCGCCGGGCGGGCATTGATTGATTGCTGCAGATTCATAAGCAATTGCGGCGGCATACGGTCTGCAGCCAGGATAACCGCATTGAGCGCATTGAGTCTGTGGCAGCAGACGGTTGATTTGATCGGTCAGGGAATCATCGTTTCCTTTGAAACTGCTTGCGGCATAGCCCAGTGCCAGGCCAAGTGCCAGCGCCAACAGCGTAATGATCAACACACCGATCATTAGTTCATGCCACTGAAACCCATAAAGGCAAGCGACATAAAGCCGGCGGCAATCAGTGCGATGGCACTGCCTTTAAAGGGTTGAGGTACATCGGCAGTATCAATCTTTTCTCGCATAGCCGAAAATAGAATAAGCACCAGCGTAAAACCGAGCGCTGCTCCAAAGCCATAGAAAGCAGCACTTATAAAAGTGGTGTTGGTTCTGATGCTTAATAATGCAACTCCCAGTACCGCGCAATTGGTGGTAATTAGCGGCAGGAAAATACCCAGTACGCTGTGTAGCAACGGACTGGTTTTTCTGATGAACAATTCTGTCAGCTGCACAAGCCCTGCGATGATCACGATAAAAGCAATCAGACGCAGATAACCGAGATCAAGCGGTTCGAGTACCCACTTATTAAAGGAGTAGCTGCAAACTGAAGCGAGTGTGAGAACGAAAGTAGTGGCTAACCCCATGCAGAGGGCGGTATCCAGCTTTCGTGATACCCCCATGAATGGGCAGAGACCGAGAAAATTCACCAATACAAAGTTGTTAACCAGAATAGTTCCGGCCAGTATCAGTAGAATCTCCTGCATGGTTTACTTAACTCGCATTCCTGCCTGTGCGCCATCGTCTGGAGATAAAATAAAAAGATCGGAGCCACCCGGGCCTGCGGCGAGTACCATGCCTTCTGACATGCCAAAACGCATTTTTCGTGGTTTAAGGTTGGCTACCATGACGGTTTGGCGGCCGATGAGTTTAGAAGGATCGTACGCTGATTTTATACCTGCAAACACATTGCGCTGCTGACCGCCGAGATCAAGCGTTAGCTGCAAAAGCTTATCAGCACCTTCAACGTGATCTGCTGCAACAATGGTTGCGATTCGAAAATCGATTTTTGCAAAGTCGTCAAAGCTTATTTCATCACTGATAGGGTCATCAGATAGTGGTCCGGTCGCAACAGTGGTAACACCTGCGGCTTTTAAGTCCTCTTTTGATGCTTCTACAATGGCATCAATTGATTTTGATTCAAGCCGGGTGATCATCGGCTTGAATTTATTGATCTTGTGATTCAGCAGTGGTGTCTCAAGGTTAATCCAGGTAAATTCATCGCAGTTTAAGAATGTCTCTGTTTGTGTTGCTATATCCGGCACTACCGGTTTCAGGTATATGACCAGATTTTTAAACAGGTTAATACCCAGAGTGCAGACCTCCTGTACGCGCAGCTCACTGCCTTCCTGTTTGATTAGATTCCAGGGTTCTTCGTCTGCGATAAACTGATTAGCTTTATCAGCCAGTTCAGTGATTTCCCTGATTGCGCGACTGAACTCGCGATTTTCAAAGGCATGTGCAATTGACTCCGATGCCTGGACGGACTGCAGATACAGGTTGTTTTCCGGTAACTTCGCTGCCAGTGTGGCATCGAAATTCTTATAGATAAAACCTGCGCAACGGCTGGCGATATTGACGATCTTGCCAACCAGGTCTGAATTTACCCGGGCAACAAAATCTTCCAGATTAAGATCGATGTTCTCGACCTTATTGTTTAACTTTGCAGCATAGTAGTAGCGCAGATAGTCTGGTTGCAGATGGTCGAGATAGGTCCGTGCTTTTATAAAAGTGCCGCGTGATTTAGACATCTTGGCGCCGTCGACCATTAGAAATCCGTGGCAGTGAACAGCGGTTGGTTTTCTATAGCCTGCACCTTCAAGCATTGCAGGCCAGCACAGGGTATGAAAACGTGCGATGTCTATACCGATAAAGTGTACTAACTCTGCTTTGGAATCTGCAGCCCAGTATTTATTCAACGCATCTGTGTCGCCTTTTAAAAGATGCAGGTGGCTCGCCATGTAGCCAATCGGTGCATCCATCCATACATAAAAATATTTACCTGGTGCATCAGGTATTTCAAACCCCCAGTAAGGTTCGTTGCGTGAAATATCCCAATCTTTCAATCCACCTTCAAACCATTCCTGAATTTTGTTGCGCATCTCCGGTTGCAGGTGTTCGCCACTGGTCCATTCGCGCAACATGGCGTCGAAGTTTTCGATTTTGAAAAAGTATTGCTCGGAGTCTTTGGTGACAGGCGTCGCACCCGAGACCACTGATTTGGGGTTGAGTAATTCGGTGGCGTCATAAGTGGTACCACAGCTTTCGCAGGCATCGCCGTATTGATCTTCGGCTTTACATTTGGGGCAGGTGCCGGTGACAAACCGGTCTGGCAGAAACATGTTGGCATCGGGGTCGTACAACTGTTCGATTGTGCGAACAGTGATGTGGCCTCCGTCGAGCAGGCGCTTGTAGATGGTATCGACGCACTGACGGTTTTCGTCGGAGTGGGTTGTGTGGAAGTTGTCAAAGCTGAGCTGGAAATCGACGAAGTCTTTCTCGTGCTCTGCCTTCATTTCTGCGATTAGCGCTTCTGGTGTTGTACCGCTGTTTTTAGCACTCATCATGATCGGTGTGCCGTGCGCATCGTCGGCCCAGACCCAGGTTACATCGTGGCCGCGTAAGCGCTGGAACCGTGTCCAGATATCTGTCTGGATGTATTCGACCATATGGCCGATGTGGATCGAACCGTTGGCGTAGGGCAGTGCGCTGGTGACTAATATGTCGCGTTTTTCTGGTGCATTCATTGAGGCTTGCCACAACCTGCGTGTGGTGAAATCGGGAGCTACCGGAAGTATAAGCGCTTTACGTGTAAAAGGTTCAGTGGTGTTCCACCTGTGGTTTGTCGCGACAGACGGGTGTTGTTGGCTGAAAGTGGCTGATAGTGGGGCAGTTTGTGCGCGATGATGGCTGGATGTAATGGCCAGGTGGGTTTTTGGGTCGCGCAATTTCTTAACGTCAGACTTCCGCACGCGGCCGGCGAGGCGGTGGTGTATCATTGCGGCATTGTTACTTTATTAAGGGAGGCTGACATGTCGAACGTGGACAAAGCTGCAGTCGAGAAGGTGCTGGCGGGTCACACTGACAAATACACTGGTCGTACGCTCGGTGAAGACAAAGTCGTGCGTGAGGTGGTGGTTGACGGTGGCGAGGTTTCTGTGAAGTTGCAGATGGGCTATCCGTGCCAGGGCTATTTGCCGGAACTGGTTGATCAGCTGACTGATCTGGCCAAGTCGGTCGACGGCGTTACTGAAATGTATGTCGAAGTGGGTACCAAAGTGACAGCTCACTCGGTGCAGCATGGCGTTAAACGCATGGAGAACGTCAAGAACATCATTGCGGTGGCATCTGGCAAAGGCGGGGTCGGCAAGTCGACCACCTCGGTTAATCTTGCCCTGGCGTTGTCGGCAGAAGGCGCGAAGGTCGGTCTGCTCGATGCCGATATCTATGGCCCGAGTCAGCCCCGCATGATGGGCTTGTCTGGTAAGCCGGAGTCGACTGACGGCAAGTCGATTGAACCGATGTGTAACTACGGTATAGAGACAATGTCCATCGGCTACCTCATTGATGAAGAAACACCGATGATCTGGCGTGGGCCGATGGTGACTCAGGCACTTGAGCAGTTGTTAAATGAAACGAACTGGGATGATCTCGATTATCTGGTCATTGATCTGCCACCGGGCACCGGCGATACACAACTGACGCTGTCGCAAAAAGTGCCGGTCAGCGGTGCGATTATCGTCACCACCCCGCAGGACATAGCACTACTGGACGCGCGCAAGGGCCTGAAGATGTTCGAGAAGGTCGAAGTGCCCATTCTGGGTGTGGTGGAAAACATGAGCACGCATGTGTGCAGTCAGTGCGGTCATGAGGAGCCGATTTTTGGCGAAGGCGGTGGTGAAAGTATGGCGAAGGACTTCGACATAACGCTGTTGGGTTCGGTACCGCTGGATATGTCTATTCGGGTACAGGTTGATGGCGGCAAGCCAAGTGTGGTCAGTGATCCGGACGGTGCTATCGCACAAAGCTACCGGGAGATTGCGCGCAAGGCATCAGCGTCACTCGCCGGACGAGCCAAGGACTACAGCGCGAAGTTCCCGAACATCGTAATTCAGTCAACCTAGCGGTAGTTGGTTATGGCTATTAAGTCTGATCGCTGGATTCGAGAGACATCGCTGCAGCATGGCATGATTGAACCGTTTGAAGCCGGGCAGGTGCGAGATTCTGATGCCGGCAAGATAATCTCTTACGGTACCTCAAGCTACGGCTATGACGTGCGCTGTTCGGATGAATTCAAAATATTTACCAACATCAATCATGCGATCGTGGATCCCAAAAACTTCGATACCGACAGCTTCGTCGATGTGAAGAGTGATGTTTGTATTATTCCGCCCAACTCGTTTGCGCTGGCTCGAACGGTTGAGTACTTTCGCATTCCCCGCAGTGTACTGACAGTCTGTCTTGGCAAATCAACCTACGCGCGTTGCGGAATAATTGTCAACGTAACACCGCTGGAGCCTGAATGGGAAGGTCATGTGACACTTGAGTTTTCAAACACGACACCGTTGCCGGCAAAAATATATGCCAACGAAGGTGTTGCGCAGATGTTGTTTTTTGAATCAGACGAAGTATGTGAAACCAGTTATGCCGACCGAGCAGGTAAATACCAGGGGCAGCGTGGAGTAACTCTGCCAAAAACCTGATTGTCATGAATGTGAAGTTTGGCAGCTTATTCTCCTGCAGTGGGCGTCGGGTCGATTGAAGCAGTCGGCAGAATATGGAAGAATCAAAGAAAAAGAGAATCTCCCGGTTCCACCAATGATCGACGCTGATGGCTTCAGACCCAATGTAGGAATTGTCCTTAGCAATAGCAAAGGGATGGTTTTTTGGGCGCGTCGTGCCGGCAAAGATTCCTGGCAATTTCCTCAGGGTGGCATCAAGCAGGAAGAAACTCCTGAGCAGGCGATGTATCGCGAACTGGATGAAGAAACGGGCCTTAGTCCGGACGATGTCCAAATTATGGGCTGTACCAGAAACTGGCTTCGCTATCGGCTGCCTTCACGCTACATTCGCAAACACCAGAGTCCTCTGTGTATTGGCCAGAAGCAAATCTGGTATATGTTGCGGCTGGTTGGGGATGAATCAAATGTGCAGCTTGATAAAAGTGATCATCCGGAATTCGACAGCTGGCGCTGGGTCGATTACTGGCTGCCAATGCAGAAGGTAATTTTCTTCAAGCGCGATGTCTATCGTGGCGCACTTGAGGAACTGGAGCCATTTCTGAATGAGAGCATTGCAACGACCAAATAAGTAAGCCTCTGATACGGCGTGCCCTGTGATAGGGCGTACGGTGGTCTCCTCGATTGCCGGATCGCCCGGCTGCCCCCAGGTAGTGTTCTTGTTGTAAATCTGCAAAGCCTTAGTTACTGGCCAGTTGATCTCTCTGTAGTACAGCAGCAATCTGCTTCGCTCCCTGTGATGTTGTCATTCTGCCGATATGTCGCCACACGATATCGCCGTTGCCGTCGATCAGGAAGGTTGTCGGTGTAAATCGGACCCCGGGAAATGCATCGCTGACAGTGCCATTTTCATCATGCGCTACTGAGATATCCATCTCCTTTCTCTTTATGTAGGACTGAATTTCCGATTTCTCGGAATACGGCATCGCGACGGCCACAATTTCGAATTCCGGCCCGCCAAATTGCTCCTGCAGATCGGATATAGCCGGAACGTTTCGTTCGCTGATCGGGCAATCCGGAGACCAGAAAGTGATTAGCCGGGTTTTGCCCTGTGGCACTGCCAGATCGACGTTTTGACCCGATAGTGTCGTCAGGCTCACCAGTGGCGCGGCGTTTAATCCGGGCGTATCTGACAGATAAAAGAGAGATGCAGCAGCTATTGTGGCTGCCAGCAGGTAGGGGATTCTTAATTTCAAAAGCGGTTGATCCTGATGTGGCGGCGATGAGTATAAGTCGCAAAAGTGATGCACAGTATTGCGATCAATTAACGCTTTTGCCGGATCCGGTGTCTCGCAATTCGTCTGGCTCATTTGTCCGAGCGCCAGCGGTATGCCGCGATAAAACAAAAAAAACGTCAAAACTCCCGCACAAGAGCGCCTGAATAGAATTTTTCTCTAAAGTTTGCGCCACCTCCGGCCGTCGACGATAGGAGACGCACGCGTTTGTGCACAGTTATGTCCTGGTTCAGGTGGATGGTGGATCTTGCACCACAGTAATCAAGGTTCACAGAAAAGAATGAAAAAGAACGGAGACAACCCGATGAAAAAAACGATCGCAAGTGCAGCGATAGCAATGCTGTTAGCGTGCGGTGCTGCCAGTGCCAACGACACGCTTGATTATTTGCGTGATTTTAGCCCGCGTAAGGACTTCAATAAACAGAATTTCTATTTTGGTGTGCAGGTGGCAAATACCGATATCGACGGAGTCGATGGTGCAGGAGATGATATCAGCACACTCCACGGCACACTCGGTTTCTTCTACAAGTGGGGTATTTCTCTGGAGACTCGATTTGGTATTGGGTCAGATCAGCCAGCAAGCCTGCTTCAGGATCCGGTATCTAGTTATGGCGCGGGTATGCTGCGTTATCACTATACCTGGAACGAAAACATTATGGCCTATGCCAGCGCCGGTGCGGGTATACGCCTGAACAGTGATGATATTGATTCAGATAGTTCAGCAGGTTTGTCTGCTGCTTTTGGTCTGAACTTGTTCGGTACCAAGCGCACAGCAGTCAACATGGAATTTTTCTATCTGGGTGGCGGCGAAGCCAGCACTTCGTTGGGACTCGGTTTTCAACATTACTTTGGCGCTTACTAGTATTTAAGTTCTTAGTGTTAGCAATTGCTTGTCTGAGTTCGAAGAGAACAACAATGAAAAAAACAACAGCTCTATTAATGGTCGCAGCCCTATTGTTGGGTGGATGCTCCAGCCGTGATCCGGAAGTTGCAACTGACGACAGTATAATTGACAATGGTGATGATCTGTCAATCGGTGCGGCTATTGCCGAACCGCTCGAAGATGCCAGTGACATCAGTGTGTTCAGCGATCCGCCAACAGTACTTACTGGTGACGGAACACGGGCATTGATCACTGCGTTAGTTCTTGATGATCAAAACAGAGCTATACCAGGACATGAAGTTAGCTTCGGTACTGACGGTGGTGCACTGCAGAATATTCTGGCTGTAACCAACGAAGCCGGTGAGGCAACTGCAGAGCTTAATCTTCAGGGTGACTTTCGCAACAAGAGCGTTACCGTGACAGCTGCCGTAGGTGAGCAGTCTTCAGAGGTGGTTGTTGTATCTCTTGGTTCGGATATCACGATGACAGCACCTGAAGATCTGATTGTCGGTCAGACTGCTGATCTGACATTCACTTTGTTGACTGGTGCTGGTACTCCCATTTCAAATGAGATTATTCAGTTCAATTCTGAAGCTGGCAATAACTTCAGTCAGAACTCTGCGGTAACCAATGCTCAGGGTGTTGCCACTGTGTCGATAGGAACATCAGCGGGTCCTGATGTGATCAGTGCGATAGCGCTTGAAGGTACCGTATTAACTTCAGCACCATTGGCAGTGGCTGAAAATTTACAGGCGATCGTGACACCGGTACGTTTGCGAGTTATCAGTAACGAATCAGTAATTGAAACCGGTGGTAACGATCTGGCTCGTATCACAGCCCTGGTGACTGATGAGAACAATCGTGTGCTGAGCGGCAAGGAAGTTACTTTCTCTTCAACGGGTGGTGTGTTGCAGAATATCTCTGGTGCCACTAATGAGGCTGGTCAGGCGACAGCCGAGCTAAGCCTTGCAGGCGACTTTCGAAACCAGGATATAACTGTAACTGCGGAAGCAGATGGTCAGTCTGGTGATGTACTCATTATCGCTGAAGGAAGTAAGGTTAGTGTTGCCGGGCCAACAGCGTTGGTCAGTGGTGATACAGCCGAGCTTGAGATCACGTTGACTGGTGGTAACGATCAGCCAATTGCTAACGAAGTGCTTGCAATACAATCTTCTGCTGGTAATACAATTCAGCCGAGTACTGCGGTAACCGATGCCAGCGGTAAAGCTTCAATTACCGTTAGCAGTGAAAGCGGCACAGACACTATTTTTATTGCAGCTCTTGGCAGCACTGTTTCAGCCTCTCATGACTTGCAGGTTGCAGCAGATGTATTGACAGTGGATGCAGGCGCTTTTGACGATCTGCCGGTGAGTACTTTCTCGCCGTTTAGTGTTCAATGGACAAGTAACGGCTTTCCGGTTGCAGGTCAGATGATGCGTTTCTCTACCACAGCCGGTGTAGTACGCGCCGTCGGATCAACTGGTCCGGGTTCAAGCAGTGTTGATGTGTTAACAGATTCAACCGGCTTGGCTGAAGTTGAGGTTCTGTCTAACAGTGCGGGCCCTGCTACGATCTCTTTCTCTGATTCGCTTGATTCTGATCCAACCTCGCAGTTTGAAGTTAACTTTGTGGCAACTGTTCCTAATGTAGTCACACTTACTGCGACACCTGCAAGTGTTGCCACTGGTAATTCAAGTACTGTATCTGCAACGGTTGTTGATGCATTTGGAAACCCGGTTAAAGATACTATTGTCGAGTTCAGTAGTCCTGATCTTCGCGGTGGTTCGCTCTCGCCGGTTGCTGCTATTACAGACAGCGATGGTAACGCGTCGGTAACTTTCAGTGGTGGTAACCTGCCAACAGAAATTGATGGCATTGCAATTACCGCTACAACTACTGACTTTCCAGCAGTTACACCAGCCACTGTCAATATGACGGTTACCGAGCGTCAGCTCAATGTGATCATCGGCTTGTCTGGTTCAATTGTAGAGCAACAGTCAGATACGCGTTATAGCAAAACAGGTGTTGTACAGGTAACCGACGGTGCAGGACGACCGGTACCGGACGCTACTATCCAGATTTTCCTGACACCAACTTTATATCGTTTCGGGAAATTGGTGGCAACTGATATAGACAATGATGGCAGCGATGATGTTTATAGTCTTGTGACAACAACCCTGTGCGTTGCGGAAGATCAAAACGGTAACCGAATTCTTGATACGGGCGAAGATTCAAACAACAATGGTATCCTCGATCCTCGTGATCCTGCTCTGATTGATGTTGATCCTGAAAACCTGCCTACTGTTATTGGTGGTCAGATTACCACTGATGCCAGTGGTGCCGGGTTCTTCACTATTGTCTATCCACAAAGCAATGCTCTGTATTTCGATGTCACGATTACAGCACGAGTGGAAGCGCTTGGTACTGAATCAGTTGCTGAGTTTGATACAGGACCCCTGCCGATGTCAGCTGCTGATGCGGACAACCTGAACGCTGCTCCACCTAATGAGACAAGCCCGTTTGGTGCAGGCCCTGCACCAGTGCAGCCCGGCTGCATAAACACCGGCGCTGTGTTCCCATAGCGGACACTCTTACACATTACCCATTGCGAATGGTGAATAGCGAATTATCGCGATACTATTGATAAAAGCCCCGCACGAGCGGGGCGCTTACAATGGTAAGGTGATCGTGAAGGATTGCACAAAGTTAATTACCTCGGCGCTTCTCTTTGGCGCAACATGTATTGTTGGTTGTGCTGGTACTCCAGCTGATTTTAGTCAGCGCACACCAGCAGCGTCTGCCAAACAGGATCAGCTCGCAGGGTGGTTGGCTGAAGATGTTAAGGCTGACAACACAACTCGAATTTTAGCTCCTGTTTGTTCAAGCTCTGTAGGTCATCCACAACAGGGCTGGGCAATCGATGGAGGTAACTGGTGTGTCGTATCCTGTCCTGTAAAGCCCGAAAATAATGTTCCTGATCAATGGTCGCAGACCCACGATGGGCTGCGTTGTTTTGCTACAGATCAGGAAGCCACCGCTCTTGTTGAAACCGATTTTGAACCGCAGCATCTGCGACTCGATCAACAGCAATTGTTCAAAGGTTTTGACCGGTCGTTTGTCAGCGATACCGAATGGACATGTGTGGAGCAGGAGTATCAGGTTGATCCCGGTAGTAACAAGGGGTTTTGGGTTGATCTTGGGGAAGGTAATACTTACCGTTTTTATGATGATGGCGCGCTGATGATAGGCAGTCCCGGATCACCACTGATATTTGCCGGTGACTGGCGCGGTAAGCAGGGTAAGGGCGTTCTAATCAATGATCGCGACGTATTCAGTTTTGCAGTGAAATACGGCGGTGGTCGCTTTGATGAATTCGAAAGTCCGACACGAAAGCAGCTCTGCCGCTTTAAAGACAACCCCGGGCCCAGAGTTTAAGAAAATACAATGGCGTTGCGCAACATTGCGCTTAATTACGTTGCCTGGTTATTGTGGCTTCCACATGACATAGCTGCCTCCATCGGCACTCTCTTCCAATAGATCGATCAACGGCA
Organism: uncultured Granulosicoccaceae bacterium; assembly: GCA_964388065.1. Taxonomy (GTDB): domain Bacteria; phylum Pseudomonadota; class Gammaproteobacteria; order Granulosicoccales; family Granulosicoccaceae. Next base: position 3,732 of record CAYLZS010000504.1, on the reverse strand, counting down.
CTGCTCTGGTTTGCAGACTGATTTCGTTGTCGCTGTCTTCATTATCCTGATTGTTTTCTGTGCCTGGTAGCGAATCAAGCGCGGCTTTGAGTTTATTCAAAGCTTCCGGTACATCTGATTCACGTATAGCACCCTCACTGTTGCCGCTTTGGCCCATCATTTTAAGAAGCTGAGTTGCGACACTGCCAAACATGATAACGGAGCCGGTGCGCTCGCTACTGAACTCAATCAACATGGTGTTCTCCATAAAAGTAACTGGCTACCTTAGCCGAACAATGGAGCAAAGGCTAACGTAAAGACTTCATTGGATGGGCTGGAATATTTCTGTTCGTGATGCTGGACTGATTCCAATATAGTCATCAAGTCAAAGTTAAACGTTAGAATTTCGTTCGCCTGTAACACTATGTGTACAGGGTGAAATAGCGTATTTACGCAAGTTAATTATTGGCTTTGTGAGTACAAGTTGGGTACAGTATTGCCGGTCGATTGAAGCACGGCTTCAATATCCCGACCCGAATTTTTGTAACAGTTGGGGGTGGGGCAGCGCTAGTCGTTGCCCCTTTTTTTTGCTTTTAATTTTTAATAAGCAATACCAACACACTGAAAGTGGAATTTTAGTTACAACTTAAAATACGCGATCCAGTACGGTGCCAAACTTGTCAGCTGGCATAAATCCAACCACTCTCGAATTTTTCTGCTCAACGCCATTGGCATCATAAAAAATGATCGCCGGTGGTCCGAAAATGCCGAACTCTTTTAGTAGTGCTTTGTCCAGGTCATCATTGGCAGTGACATCCGCCTGCAGCAATAAACCCTGTTTCATTTTGGCTGCAATTTTTTCGTCGGTGAAGGTAAACGCTTCCATTTCTTTGCAGCTGATACACCAATCGGCATAGAAGTCGAACATCACGGGAGTGTTGCTGGCACGTGCATCGGCAAGCCTCGCGTTGAGTTGATCGATACTTTTCACTGTTTCGAAAGTGACATGCTCAGTGGCACCACCCCCGGCGGTATTGCCTGCAAGGCTTAGGCCCTGCATTGGTCTAAGCAAAGTACCTGTGCCTGTAGCAACACCAATCATCAGCAGAGTACCGTATACCAAACTGGCAAATCCAAGTCCCTTGCTCACGCGACGCCAGCCGCGAGCATCTGAAGGCAGTGATTCGAACACACCCATGAACATGGCAACAGTGATCAGCAACAGAGCTGAGAGCAACATCGTCGCCCAGGTGGGTATGACCCGGTCGAGCATGTAGATTGCGAGCCCGAGCAGCATGACGCCGAAAATTGCTTTAGTCGTATCCATCCATGCGCCCGCCTGAGGCAGGTACTTGCCGAACGTTGTGCCAATAATCAATAGTGGCAGACCCATACCCATTGAAAGTGCAAACAATGCGGCCCCGCCAAGAACTGCATCACCGGTCTGGCCAATGTAGATAAGCGCTCCGACGAGCGGTGCGGTGACACACGGTCCGACGATTAATGCCGACAGAAAACCCATGGTTGCAACGCCACCAAAGCTGCCGCTTTTTTGATTGTTACTTACTTTAGACAATCGGTTCTGGACGAATTGAGGCATTTGCAGTTCGTAGAAACCGAACATTGAAAGTGACAGAAGAACGAACAGGAAAGCAAAAGCCGTCAACACATAAGGGTGTTGCAGTGTCGCCTGAATGTTCTCACCGCTGAGCCCGATCAACACACCGGCAATAGTATAGGTAAGTGCCATGGCCAGTACGTAGACGAGTGATAAAACGAACGCTCGTCCGGTGCCGACTTTATCGCCCGCGCCGACAATGATTGAAGACAGTATCGGAATCATTGGCAATACGCAGGGTGTGAACGTCAGGAGCAGGCCCGCGGCGAAAAATGCTGCAATCGTTAGCCATCGATTGCCGCTTTTGAGGCTGTTTGCCAGACGATCCTGTTCTGTCTGTATCAGGTCGGTATTCTGTGCATTAACCTGACTGAGGACCTGGCCTGAAGACTGGCTGTTGGCAACAGCAGTGGAGCCAGTCGACGTAAAAGCGGTGTTGTTTGATCCTGTCGACTGTGAACCTGCAGTAGTACTGCCTGCAGCCGCTACAGCGGCGATTTCTACCAGCTTGACCTCTTTAAAAATAGGCGGGTAGCAAATACCGATATCGGCACAACCCTGGTAGCCAATGCGTACCACAGCATCTGTTGCGTTTTCTGACAGTGAGATTGGCAGGTTTACCGATGTGCCGCCTCGGTATACTTCAGAATTGCCGAAGAATGCATCTTCTTCCCAAATACCCTCTGCCATCATTGCCTCACCGAGCTGAGCTGTGTCGGTAGAGATAAGTTCGAACGAGAAGCGTTTCTTGTATAAGTAGTGCCCGTCCAGAATGTTCCAGTTGATCGATGCAACACCATTTACTATGGAGGATGGTTCCATGGTGAATGCAACTTCAGGGTCCAGAACTTCGTTATCGTCACTCTGAAGGCTGAGCCGGTCGGCAAGCGTTAGTTCACCCTCGGCTGGTGATGCAGCGGACGATGGAAGTGGTGATGCTGATACACCGCCTGATCCCATGGATGTGATACCCAAACCGTTGCCAGGTGCGTTGTCGAAGTTGTCTTGCTTTGCCTGCGCATTATTTAGCTGAAGCGGGTTTGCGGAATCAGAGGTGTTCGTTTGAGCCAGAATTGCCTGACCCGGAACTGCCAGAGCTGAACCGGAAGCTGCGACGTTAACCGTGAATTCTTCACTATAAGGCGGATAACATACGCCGACGTCAGCACAGCCCTGCGATACAACATTTATTTTCAGTGGGCCGGTTACTCTGGAATCAATGAGTGGCGCGCTGTAGTTCAGTATGCCTCGATAGGTTTCTACCTCACCGAAAAACTGATCGTCTTTTTTGACACCGTCAGGTATGTCCAGTGTGCCGAAATCGGCGTCCTCCGAACTCACTGAGATTTTGCTGCGGTAGACAAAATAGCCGGGCGCTATGTTGATCTCGACGTTGAGCGCATCATCTGTGAGAGCGACCTGGGTCTGGAAGGCTTCGGTGGGATCGAGTAGCGGCTCTTCCTTTTTGCCGCCAATGAGTGACAGCGCGCTGGCTGACAGAGCCCACAGAAGGCATGCGGTTACGACACTGGATTTGATTAGACGTATTTTCATGGTACTAATTGTTGTAAGTTGCCGGATTCGACCATAGGTTGATTTGATCGTTCAGCGGCTTTTGACGGGTTTGGCCGGTTCCTGAACGCTGTTGGCGTTAATCAGTATGGTAAGTACAACGAAGGCTGCCAGCATGTGATTGCGCTACGCCGTTATTGCTCTCGCTGATAGGTGAGCATAGCAGTGTGCGAGCCAATTAATTAAGAATACGTCAGCTTGGCAATTCCCGGGCCTGATTCCGGCTTCACAGGCTTTGCCTGCCGGATGAGGTAGGATGGTCTGTACCTTTAGTCTGGTTCTGTTCAGAATCGCCGGATCGAAAACCCGGCAGGCTGACTCGCACAGTGGAGCAACATGGTTTTTCGAACAATCTTTTTACTGTTTATCGCCATGCCGATAATCGAGATCTTTCTGTTGATCAAGATTGGCAGCTCGATCGGCGCATTGCTGACCATCGCTATCGTCATTGTGACCGCGGTGCTCGGCACCTGGATGTTGCGTGCTCAGGGCATGTCAACCCTAAACAAAGCGCGACGCCGGATGTCTGGCGGCGAGGTGCCGGCATTTGAAATGATGGAAGG
>CAYLZS010000503.1:0-3305 GCA_964388065.1 uncultured Granulosicoccaceae bacterium | reverse complement strand
GGATCAGTCTGACCACATCCGGGTGTGCATACGCTGATGATGCATAATCCTTCATCGTGCAGAACCTTTTCTATTTCTGCCGTCAATGTGTAAAACGAGGCTGTGGCAACTGTAACAATGGGTTTTCCGTTGAAGTCTCCCATTAGAGTAAATTCGATCCGTCTTCCACCTTCTCGGAGTATTACCGCCTGCCTGCGATAAGGATGACTCAGCGCATCAGTGATTGGATCAATCTCTTTTGTAAAATCTGACAATGACAATACAATCCGTAATAACTCCGTCTGGCTACGAGCGCCGGTTTTATTAAGGATCGACTGCAGTTGAGTTCTGATGGTAGCGTGCGACCGTTTTCGAAGGGTCGCGATATTCTCCGTAGAGTATCCGTCTATGAAATTAGCCAAAACCTGTGATTCAGTATTAGTCAATCCGAACTGGCGCTTCAACAATTCAACAGATTTCGGTTTCCAGCGTGGAGTGATGACAAATACAAGTGCAGTCGGTACTTCCCCGCCCGATGGTGTCACGGCGATAGTCACATCTCGTTCAGCGCCTTCACCATAAGCGCGTCTCAACACAGCATCGGATGTCTCTTTGTTTTCATCATGCAGAGTGCTGGATACTAAAGTCGATATCTCTCGCGCTGTCTCCAGTTTAAATGGCAACAAATCGACGGTATCACCAATACCAATCCGGGAGAATTCTAATAATGCCGAGGTGTTTAGAGCGGCGACACGACCATTAGCAGTCACCAGGTAAGTGGGATAGTCGAAGCCACTGAGCATTCGACTGATCTCGTTTCCAATCTGTCCGGCGCGAGAGTCGTTTGACTGATCCGACAGAACCGAGATCGCAGCGTTTTCGATATCGGCGAACTGAAAATCGATCTCGCCTTTGGTTTGTTCACAGAGTCGATTCCACGCCTGGACAAGGTCATCGAACTCCAGTGGGTTATCGTCCATTGTCGCCATTTTCTCGATAACCGGCGAAGTGTCGTTTTTCAAAGCAGTCCTGCCCCTGTCCATTCCTGCGATTACATTATCAGCTAATCACGACAAATCCTACTGCATTTACAGTACGCGAAACTGAAAATCGCTTGGATTTATACTGCATTTGCATGATGTTATCGCTCAATCAATTCTGGTAGCGTTTAAACCAGTAGGCTGCGGTGGTGTTATGCATCTGTGCAGTTGAACGACAATCTCTCAGGACAGAGAGATAACCACTTGATTTATTAAAGGGAATACAGATGACCAACCACACTCGAAAGCTCTTATCACTCGCTATAGGCTGCAGCCTTGGAATTTGCTTCACAAGCCAGGTATCTGCAGCAACCTTTAACGTAAGCACAAGTGGCGATGGCACTATCACATTGACTAGCGCAGATGATAATTTATCAATCACCGGTACTGGCGGTGAGATAAGTTATAGCCTCGGTGATGAATCAGGCATCCTCTCGGGCGTCAGGCGGCTAAGCATCGTAGCCCGTGGAGGCGACAATGTGATCAGCCTTGAGCAGCTGCAGCTTGAACAAGACCTGACCATCCGCGTGGCTGGTGGCGCAGATGATATCTCTGTTACCAACAGCGATATCGGCAGGCGACTAAGCATAGTTACCGCTGGTGGAGCCGACAACATAGAACTGGACAATGTCACTGTCGAGGGTCGTGTGACAGTGGTGACCTCCGCAGGTAGCGACACGGTTAACCTGAATGGGAATACGTTTAACAATGTGCTCAGTGTGAATACCGGAGCTAACGATGATGAACTGACGGCTACAGGCAATTTGGGGAGTTTACGGACTATGCTAAACGGCTCCGGTGGCAGAGGCGATGTGTACCGACAGGATGAGAACAACGTGTTCGGATCGCCATTCGTGTTCAGAGGGTTTGAAACTGAAGAGATAGTCGAGACGGAAACCATCTACGCGATCGGGGACACAGGGCCAGGCGGTGGGTTCGTGTTCTATGTTGATCCGGATTCCGATGGTACGAGTGGCTTGGAAGCAGCGCCAGAAGATTTTCCGACGTTGCAACGATGGTGCGATTCGGGTGCTGTGACCCCAGCAATAGGAACTGCTATTGGCACAGGGGCCACAAACACTAGCGCGATATTGGAAAGCGGCCTTTGCCCATTCAATGCCGCATTTGTCGCCACTGTCTACGAAGTTGATGGAATTGACGACTGGTTTTTGCCTTCCAAAGATGAGTTGAACACTATGTATGAAACTGTTGGTCCGGGTAGCCCTATATGTATAACTAACCCAGAATCGTCTGAGTGCAATGTTGCTGGTTTTACTAACGATGGTGTTGATAGTGGTAATGGTAACTACTGGAGTTCGTCGGAGTTTGTTGTTATCAGCAACGGCGCGTGGGCGCAGAACTTCCTCCCCAATGGCAATCAGTTCGCCGCTGATAAGTTCACCTTGCTCAACGTGCGTCCTGTGCGGGCTTTTTAAACATGAATCCCTTTATCCCTTATGCTTTTGACCGCGAAGCGGTCTCGGTTTTTTTGAATGGCTTTGTACTACGAATTACCGGTATATCGGGATACCTACAAGCTGATACTGAAGGTATATGAAGTCACCGGGGATTTTCCGAAAGAGTACAACTATTCGTTGGGCCAGGATATGAAACGCGATGCCTTGCAACGGGTCAGGAGTATTTACAGAGCCAATAAATCGGATGAAAAAAAGCAACATCTGGAGGCATTTTTAGACGATTTTGAACTACTGAAACTTGAAATACGCCTATGCACAGATATGAAGGTATTGTCCTTTAGAAAACAGGCTGAGTTGAGCGCGTTAATGGACAGCATAGGTAAACAGATTACCGGCTGGCGTAATGCCAGCGGGTAAACGCCGGAATTACTGTCGCTACGGTGGCGGTAAGTGAGCAGGTTTTGTTTAAAAGCGATAAAGGGACTGTTGCTGGTACTGGCAGCAGTTAAAGCGCATCAGACGGGGAGCCCCGTTTTGATGAAAATACCTTTATTTCAAATTGTGGGTGGTTTTGCTAATGATTTCTACTGGAGCTCGTCGGAGTTTGGCAACTTCCTCGCTTGGGACCAGGCCTTCAACGATGGCGTCCAGAACATCAACGGTAAGGGCATCACCCTCAGGGTGCGTGCAGTTCGGGGGCGGCTATGAGGACAGAGCGGACCCTCAAGGTTAATTTTTCAATCGATCCGAATGACTGGTTTAGGCACTCTTGAGTCCTTCGCGCAAAGGGTAGAATCGGCCAATAGCCGCGCTACGATTAGATTCGTCAGCGACAGTCTGTTTTAAGCACTTTGCACGACTGAAACAC
>CAYLZS010000502.1:0-13931 GCA_964388065.1 uncultured Granulosicoccaceae bacterium | reverse complement strand
TGGCGGCACCCAACCCGCCAGACCCAGATCATCATACGGTGCACCGGCAAGTACATTGAGAAAATCTACCTTATTTGTTGCAGCCAGCGTTTTGGCAATCAGTACACAGTCATCTGCAGTTAAACCACCATCAACAAGTTCATCACCTGTAGCACGTACACCCACAATAAAATCTTCACCGACTGTTGTTCTAACCGCATCGATTACCATCAACAGCATTCGCATCCGGTTATCGAGACTTCCACCGAACTCATCATCGCGTTGATTCACCAGCGGTGACAGAAACTGCCCCAGCAAGTGAGAATGCGATAAGAGCTCGATGCCATCAAAACCTCCTTTTTTACATCTGTGTGCGGCATTGGCAAACTGTTCCACCACACGCTCAATATCTTCCAGTTGCATCGGTGCAGGAAATGAACGATGTGCCCTCTCACGTACGCCGGACGGATCGATAACCGGCAGCCAGTGACCATCATCCCAACTGGTACGACGGCCCATATGAGTAATCTGGCACATCACTGCCGCACCATGGCTGCGTACACCCTCTGTCAGTCTTTGAAACCATGGAATTATTTTGTCATCACCGGCATAGAGCTGACCGAATACCGAAGGACTATCAAGCGCGATATTGGTTGAGCCACCAATCATTGTAAGGCCAATACCACCACGGGCTTTCTCTTCATGATACAAACGGTAGCGGTCACGAGGGTGCCCGCCCTCCTGAAATGCCGGTGCATGTGATGTGCTCATGATCCGGTTGCGCAGCTCCAAATGCTTTAATTCAAACGGTTCAAGCAACGGATCTTTTAAACTGACCACTTATTCAAACTCTTTATTTTTCTTTAATTCCTGAATCCGCTCGAATAAATTAACCGGCAATAAAGTAAAACTTTCGCAACGTCTCAGTAATGTGCCAGATACATTCAGTACCTTTGGCAATAAAAAACGTATCTCCAGCGACGAATGTAGCGGCCGGCTTGCCAGCCTCTGTCACGGTCACAGAACCTGCAACCACTGTCATCATTTCATCGACCGGATAAGACTTAATCTCCTCCCTGCAGGGCGCACACTCCCATACACCCGCCAGCCTGCTTTGATCATCAGACTGACCATAATATTGATGATAAAAATGATTAATTTCTGTTTTATCGTCCGTCGTAAAGGCCTCTCTGGAGGTTAATTCAGAAGGCGTCAGCGCAGCGTCTGGCTGAACTTCAAATCGAGAAACCGACATATTATTACTCCACTAAATTTACAGTTCAAATCTTCACACAAACCATACGCTCTGTGGTGAACCGCGCTTAGCAATTTGCGGCAAATGAAGGGAATACGGGGAATACACAGGTCATATACTTATCCGCCTGGTACATTTGCAGCTAACACTGCCCACCGGCCGCAGTGTCGCGTATCCTTGGATCAAATCAGCAACACCGAGGCAATGCAACGTGCCACAGCGTAACCCAAGATTCGACGTGCTCTTCGAACCGCTCCAAATTGGTCCAAAGACCACCAGAAACCGTTTTTATCAGGTGCCGCATTGCAATGGCATGGGCCATCGCTACCCCAGAGCCATGGCGGAGATGCGTGGTGTCAAAGCCGAGGGTGGATGGGGTGTCGTCTGCACCGAAGAATGCTCTATACACCCGTCAAGCGATTTATCTCCGGCAACCCTTATGCGCCTCTGGGACGACAGTGATCTGCCTGTTCATGAGCTGATGGTAGAGAAAGTACGAGCACATAACTCACTGGCTGGAATTCAATTGGTACACAACGGCTTTGAGGTTGCGAACTACGTGACGCGACTGCCATCCATGTCGCCCAGCGATATGCCAACGGAAAATTTCCCGCACGTGCATGCACGCTCTATGACGCTGGCAGATATTAAAAACTTCCGCCGTATGTATGTTGATGCTGCCATACGGGCTAAAAAAGCCGGTTACGATATTATTTATACTTATGCGGCACACGGTTCTATGACATTGCTTTTTCAATTTATGCTGAGCCGTTACAACAAGCGCACCGATGATTACGGCGGCAGTCTGGAAAACCGGGTAAGACTTACCCGCGAGGTACTGTCAGATCTCAAAGATGCGGTCGGGCATGATTGTGCCGTCGCTTTTCGCTTCGCAGTCGACGAACTACTCGGCAAAGAAGGCATGGAAAAATCTGAAGCTCAGGATATTGTCGGCATGCTGGCTGAGCTGCCTGATTTGTGGGATGTTAACGTTGCTGCATGGCACAACGACTCAATGCCCTCGCGTTTTGGCAAAGAAGGTGGTCAGGAAGACTACATCAATTTCGTTAAAGCAATGACCACAAAGCCGGTAGTGGGTGTGGGTCGCTTTACCTCACCTGATACCATGGTCAGTCAAATTAACCGCGGCATCATTGATCTTGTTGGTGCTGCCAGACCGTCTATTGCAGATCCGTTCCTGCCAAACAAAATAGAACAGGGTCGTGAAGATGAAATTCGTGAATGCATTGGCTGCAATATGTGTACATCTGGCGACTATCTCGCCTACCCCATGCGTTGCACACAAAATCCCACCATGGGTGAAGAGTGGCGTCGAGACTGGCATCCAATGCGAATAGACAAAGCAGGCTCTGCAGACAACGTGCTGGTAGTCGGTGCCGGCCCGACAGGACTCGAAGCTGCACTGGCGCTTTCAGACAGAGGCTACAACGTTATTCTATCTGAAGCTCGCAATGTACTCGGCGGTCGGATAATAGCGGAAACCTCTCTGAGCTCCTTATCTGAATGGCGCAGAGTTGCCGATCACAGAACCTATATGTTAAGCCAGCGTGCAAACGTGCAGAGCTTTACTGATTCAAAGCTCTCAGTCGAAGACATACTGGAAGCTGATGCGGCACATATCGCTGTCGCCACAGGATCACACTGGAAAGCAGATTTTACCGGGTTGCAGCACCACCAACCCGTACCAGTATCCGATGATGCAGTCGTGGTCAGTGTTGATAAAGTACTAAACGGTAGCCGACCGAACGGCAAAGTAGTTATCTACGATGACGATCACTACTACATGGCGAGTGTTATCGCTGAGCAACTTGCCAGTGAAGGCAGCGACATCACACTGATAACCCCCGCATCCGATTTGGCGAGTTTTACTCATCACACCCTGGAGTACAGCCACAATCAGGTCAGTCTTAGAAAACTCGACGTAGAGATAATTTGCAACAAGGAAGTCAGACAAATAGCTGCAGGTACAGTGACGCTTGCTTGTGTTTATACAGACAAACTCACAGAAATAACCGCAGATGCGGTTATACCTGTGACTTCGCGCAGGGCCGATGACTCACTCTATGCAGCTCTTGGCAAACAAAAGAAGATCTTATCTGATCACGGTATAAAATCAGTAAAAGCCATTGGTGATTGCTACGCACCGGCAACCATCGCAATGGCAGTGTACGCCGGACACGAGTACGCGAGAACCCTTGATCAGACTGAGGAGCAAGCAAGTTTCTTTAAACGCGAACTGGGTCTGGGGGGTGAGTAGTCAGGGTATTTTGAACAGCTGCATTTTTTACATCACCTGAACTCACCACTTTTCTACTTTTAAAAGGCAACGTCATCGACACAACAGGTGAGCATCGTGAAAATATTATTTGAGTAGCTCAAGGCTTACTTTCAGACAGCTTTTAACACCAGGGACCGTCGATCGATACTACACAATCCCTCCCGATCTTTCGGTAATCCAGAGTATTGCCAGACATGCCGCGGCAATTGAAACTGGCCATACAATAAGTTTTCGGTACGCGAGGTTTTTACGTAACACAAATAACAATGGCAAAACAAGCAACGCTATCAATACCTGTCCTAGCTCGACGCCGACATTAAAAAGTACCAATATCCTCTCTATCAATACAGTGCGAAATTGCAGATCTCCCATGACCGATGCAAAGCCAAGTCCGTGAAAAAGCCCGAATATGAATATCAAAGCCAAACCGTGAATACCGCGAATCGGATATATATTCGTAATCGCTAACACCAGAATCGAGAGGGCAATAATTGTCTCCACGACTGCTGAATTCAACGTGACTAATCCCAGCGCTGCCAAAGACAGTGTGACTGAATGCGCTACGGTAAAGGTGGTTATAACTTTAAGCGCATTCCATAATACAGTTTTAAATTTTGGCTCATGTGTCCACTGAGCATTTTCCTGTCGCAGAACAACCGTAAGTAAAATCAGAACGATAAACACTACGTGATCCAGGCCAACGAGAATATGCAGAAAGCCCTGCCACAAAAAGTCCTGCCAAACCAGTACAGTTGGCAGATTGTCCAGATCCACCATTAACTCAGTTTTCTTCGGACTAAAAACAAGCGCTACATTCTCCGCCCCGAATTCTTTGTCCGCGACCTTGTTATACTCAACAACAATGAGACTGCGGTGAAGTCGATCATTGGCGACCATATCCGGGGTTAAAAATATTCTGTTTTGAATAGTGACCTCGCTTTCAACTGGCAGAGTACTTATTCGAAATGGGTATTGAATAAACCAGTCATTATCTTCGACAAGAGCGGCATCAGCCAAATCCAGCTTCATCTCACCATTGTTATCGCTGATTGAAAAATGATCTAACAAGTACTTCTGCACGACAGCTTGTGTCGCTTGCACCTCTTCTATTCTGCTGTCACCAGAGTCAACATCGACCCCAAGTTTGTTTTTCAGATCGTCACGCCTGATTTCAAATCGACCATCAATGTGGTCATCCTCGACATTTATCCAGACATAATTTTCCCCTTTCGCATGTGCATGCACAACACCCGTGCTAAAGCAGGCTGCAGCAACCAGCAGAACTAGCAACATCAGTTGTTTTGAGCTTCTAAGGTAATTTTGTTTCAAATAAATATTCATATTGTACGGAAATCGTCTGAAGTATCGGTTGGAGCGCTCAGTCTCTGCAAGATGATGGTGAGACAGAGCTTACATTGAAGCGTTCATACAAAATTCACAGCTAGTATGATCGTATAATGATGCAGACACATCTTTCAAAACTTTTTTTTGGAATTTTCTTGATCTTTTAGTCTAAACCGCAGTCCGTGGTCTTACGAGTATATTTTGTTGAAATGTGGCAGACACCAAAAAGTACACCGAACCGTTGATTGCACAGTACTATCTAGGTTCGAGAACAGAACACCATTGCTTTCCTGACAATCCGGAACTCCATTGGAATTTACACAGACAGACTTACAGCGAAAACTGGTTGCAGACTTCACTGAATTCTCTAAAGCAGAACTCAACTTCGATGTTGAACAGTTCGATGAAACCTGTGAGTTTCCAACAGAACAATGGCGAGCCTGCGCCAATTACGGTGTATTTCGGTGGATTCTTCCGAAATCTATGGGGGGTGACAATCACGACATTACAACTACCACTTGTCTGCTTGAAGCAATGGGCAACAGTTGTGCGGACAACGGCCTTGCATTCTCTGTCGCCGCCCAGATTTGGGCTGTTCAAAAAACTCTGTTGCAGTTTGCCTCTCAGGATCAGTTAGAACAATTCGTAATCCCTCAGCAAAACGGTACAAAACAAGGGTGCTTTGCCATTACAGAAGCTGGTAGCGGTTCCGATGCATTTTCTCTGGAAACCACTGCAGTCAAAGATGGAGATCACTACCTACTCAATGGTGAAAAAAGGATGGTGACGATGGCACCACAAGCTGACTTTGCAATTGTGTTTGCCCAAACAGACAAAACTAAAGGCCAGTGGGGACTATCAGCCTTTCTGGTTGACCTCGAATCACAAGGTGTCGAGCGGCATGCAAACGACAAAAAAATGGGGCTGCGCACTGTTCCATTTGGTCGAATTGGCTTTAACATGTGCCGAGTACCTTCATCTGCAGTACTCGGGAAACCCGGTTCTGGTGCCGCAATCTTTAACTATACCCAGGTGTGGGAAAGGAGCCTGGTTCTCGCTCCTCAGCTCGGCGCCATGCGCCGTTTGCTTGAGCAATGTGTGACATTCGCCAACACACGCAAACGCGGTGATCGAGCAATTGGCGGGTATCAGTCTGTTTCGAATCGTATCGCTAACATGTCCATTCGACTCGATACAAGTCAACTACTGGTCTACAAAGCGGCGTCATTACTTGAGCAAAAAGTGTCATGTCTGCGGGAGGCGGCGGTAACCAAAGCCTACGTTAGTGAGGCATTTGTAGATACTTGCAAGGATGCGATATCTGTACACGGAGGATCAGGCTACATGACTGAAACCGGCATCGAAAGAAACCTTCGGGACGCCGTGGCTGCAACCATCTATGGAGGCACAGTCGATGTTCAACGCAATATTATTGCGCGGCTCCATGGATTATAGCGGTGGCGATAATTCGAGGATAACGTAATAGCTAACAATCTCTTAGCGACATCTACTACTATGGTTTCGATGCCACTCGGTGGTATTTCGTATAGCTGGTTTGTTCGTCACTCAGATTACAATTTTTGGCGCATAGATCAGCCCGCAAAAATATTTTGGAATAATTACCCTTTCCTGCGTGTTGTTCTGGTAATTCGGCAAAAACTATTAGCAAATTAACGATATCTACCGCTAATTATGAGCTCTCACCTAATTCATTCACCACTGGAGCACTACGCTGACGCCACACCAGATGCTCCTGCCCTGAGCTTCAGTGGAGTGCAAATGAGCTACCGTGAGCTACATCTGCGTAGCAACCAGCTTGCTAACACGCTGCTTGAAAATGGCTTAAACAGCGAAGATCGCATTGGAATCTTTCTGCACAAGGGGCTGGATCTGGGGGTAGCCATCTACGGTATCTTAAAAGCCGGATGTGCTTTCGTACCACTTGATCCATTCATGCCGGTAGATCGGCTCTCCTTCATTGTTGATGATTGCAATATCAACGTCCTGATAAGCTCTGATTCATTAAGTCCCGTTCTTCTGGAGCTGTCTAAAAAAAACGATTCGCTGCATATTTTCGGGATTTCACAAGACCTTCCATTTAAGCAGACCAGCTGGGACAAACTATCGCAGGCTGCATCAACCAATCCAGACCTGGACATCATTGATCAACATCTCGCCTACATCATGTATACCTCTGGTTCGACCGGCGTACCAAAGGGAATGATGCATACACACGCCAGTAGCAATTGCTATGCAGAGTGGGGTAAACATCACGTTGCGCTTAACGCAAACGACAAGGTCGCAAGCCACGCACCGCTACATTTCGATTTAAGTATTTTCGATTTTTTTTCAACATTAAGGGCAGGTGCATGCGTTGTACTGGTGCCGGAATCGGTTACCCGTTTTCCTGCCAGCTGGACCCAATATATTGAATCTGAGCAAATAAGCGTTGTCTTCACAGTACCGTATACGCTAATTACTATGGTCGAACAGGGCGCTATGGACACGCGAAATCTCGATTCTTTACGCTGGATTCTGTTCGGCGGAGAACCCTATGCAACTCGTCAATTAAAAGAGCTGATAAGCGCACTGCCAAAAGTCCGCCTTACCAACGTTTATGGCCCTGCAGAAGCACCTTCTTGTACCTGTTATGACATCCCACAACCCTACTCCGATAACAATGAACCATTGCCGATCGGGCACGTCTCGAAAAATTCAGCTGCTTTGATTATTGACGAATCTGATAGGGAGTGCGCGGTCGGAGAGTCAGGTGAGTTATGCATCCGCAGCTCTACCATCACTCGCGGTTACTGGAATCGCCCAGACCTCAACACCAATGCATTTCTACTAGTTGAAGGGCTAGGTCACTTCCCCGATGTATATTTTCGAACTGGAGATCGCGTTGTCAAAAAGAACGATGGACTGTTGCGGTTTCTTGGCCGAAAGGACAGGATGATAAAAACCAGAGGCCATCGAGTCGAATTGGATGAAGTCGAAGCGGCGCTGCTTGGCATAGCGGGTATCATTGAGGGAGCAGCCTATGTAGTTTCCGACAATAACGGTAGTGTACAAATTATGGCGGATGTGACAGTTGACCCGGAATATCAACTGGATAAAGACATAATATTAAAACATTTGCACAATCAACTTCCTAAATATGCAATTCCCCGATCTATGCGTATCGCGACAACCCTTCCCCATACGAGTAGTGGTAAGGTTGATCGAAACGCACTGATTAATCTGCACATGAAAGCAACCACGGAGAATTTGAATCAATGAACAGACCAGATGCCAGCATCACAGATAATATTCGAACATTTATTTCGACTGAACTCGTCATTGGCTCGATGACAATTGAAGACGATCAGGAGCTGCTAATGTCAGGTCTGCTGGATTCAATTAACGTGATGCGATTGGTCGGGTTCCTGGAAACAGAACTATCAACATCTATCCCGCCCGAAGATGTACTGGTAGAAAATTTCGGGTCTGTTAAGCAGATAGTTAGCTACCTGCAGACCAGAGTTAACAATTCAAATTTTGCAATCCCTGTTTCTTCAAATCAAAATTCGACTTCATCTTCAGTATCCTAAGAGTTGTAATTTTAGATCCTCATCCAGACTGGAAAAACACGCAAACAAACAGAAAATGACCAGAGACCGCGGAGAATCAGTCGCCCATGGATGAAATTAGCAATATTCCAATCCGACGGCTCTCTATATTGTTTTAATCTCGAATTTAAAATACCAATAGGAACTCGACTTTGAAAACTTCCCGTCCAGCGACTCAAAGACCGTCCATTTGGTATTACCTGTCTAAATGACAAATCTTCCTTCCAAAAAATGGCCATTAACCCTGGCTCAACAACAAATCTGGGCCGGGCAACAGCTTGATCCGGGAAGCCCGCTATACAATATGGCGCTTAGCGTAGAGTTTACCGAACAACTGGATATAGATCGTTTCTCCACTTGTTGGGATCTGCTACAGCGTAAATACCCCTCTATCGCCAGTTCGGTTACAACTGAAAATGGCAACTATCTGCAAATAATTTGCGATCAGCCAGTTGCAATTAAGCTTATCGACTGTTCTGAAAATACACTGGAAAATGCACGAACAATCGCACACAAAGCAATGCAATCCGATGCTGAGCTACCTTTTAAGCTCAATAGTGTACTTACCGAATCTAAACTTTTTAAGTTATCAGACAGTCGCTTTGTCTGGTATTTAAAACAACACCATATCAATACGGATGCGTGGTCATTTAAATTACTATGGGAACAATTATATTCTCTATACAATAATTTTGATTCGAGTGACTCCACCTGTAACCAATTTGAGGATTACGCAATAGAGCTGGAGCCGTCTGCAGTATCTGAGACATCACCGAACTATTTGAGTCAACAGTACTCAGCAACGCCATTGTGTTTTTTTGGACAAACGTCCGGCTTGCAACAAAATGGTAATATACCAGCAACAAGTGCTATTCGTGTACCTATCAAAACAGATGAACGTTGGAGTGATAAATTAGGAACACTCTGCGAAGAGCCAGAAATCAAATCGTTTAACCCCGCACTTTCCCAGAGTGTTGCACTACTGTCTCTAATGTTTGTGTATCTGCACAGATTGAGTGGGGAACGACTACTAACCATAGGCCTGCCAAATCCCAATCGACATAACAAACGCTTTATTAATACACCTGGATTGTTTGTCGAAGTTCTGCCAATCACTTTAGAACTAGACGCAAAAGATTCATTTTCAAAGGTATGTACAAACGTTCGAGACACCCTGATAATCCATATCAAGCAACTATCTAACGGAAACTCGAAAACCACCAATGCAACACCGATAAATGCCATTTTCAACTTTGTTAACGCTTCCTTAGCAACTTTTGACCAGAGTGATCTCTGCGTTTCCTGGTTCCATTCAATGCATGCGGACCGACAGCATCTACTGAGGTTACAGATCACAGACTGGACGAAGTCGGGTCACTTAAGTCTGGACATTGATCTAAACGAACGTACTTTCGATTCAACCCAACGATCGAATGCAGTCACCTATTGGAATACATTATTTGATGCCATGTGCTCCGATCTTTCCGTTGCAATCGGATCCGTGCCAATAGTCACCAATACGCAGCCTGTCATCATTGATTCAAAATTTCATCAGAACATTGCCGATTTAGATACACCAGCATCAGTCTTAGATAAACTCGAATATCATGCTCAACAATCTCCCGGTAACTTAGCACTGAGTACGTTTAATGAAGATTCCACAACTTCGGAAATGACGTATGGAAACCTTCATCAAACCTCAGGCAGGATCGCACAACTGCTGCTTAAAAAAGGGCTGTGTTCAGGAGACCGGGTAGCTGTCCACCTTGACAGATCTGTTGACTTTATAGCTTGCCTGGTCGCGGTGATGCAGTCAGGGGCCGCATTTATACCACTGGATCAATCACTGCCAATCCCAAGAATTCAACACATACTGCAGGATGCAAACCCTTGTCTGATAATCTCAAGGACTTTGCTCGATTCTCAGATAGCAGATTCCTGCCCCATTCTTTCTCTAACGGAAATAAAAACACACGTAGACAATTGCGATGCCACCGCTGAGTCCTTTTCGTTGCCCATAAGAAAATTCGACGACATTGCCTACATATTGTACACATCAGGTTCGACTGGCCTGCCTAAAGGGGTGATGATATCTGATGCTGCTTTTTCAAACTATATTTCATGGGCGGTTGAGTTCTATAGCTCCAACAAAGCAATAACCTTCGCTTTCTTTACGTCTATTGGATTTGACCTGACTCTTACTTCTATTTTTGTACCATTGGCATCCGGTGGTCAGATAAGAATTTACCCGGAATCACAGTCCGAAGTCGATCTGTCTATTACCGATGTAGTTAAAGATAACAAGTCCCACATAGTCAAACTAACCCCATCTCATTTGGCTATGATGCAGCATTTGGATCTCTCAGACTGCAACATTGAACAGTTCATTGTTGGAGGTGAGAATCTGAAAGCCAGTTTGGCACATTCGATTAACCGCGCATGTGGCACACAGGCATTAATACACAATGAATACGGTCCAACCGAATGCACAGTTGGATGTGTTGTCCATACCTTCAACCCTGAAAAAGATCTTCAGGGCTCCGTACCCATCGGACTGCCTATAAAAGACGTTAGCATAGCTGTAGTAAATGATGCGGGAATACCTCAACCACGTGGAGTTGCCGGTGAGTTAATTCTAAGCGGCAAAAGCCTGGCCATTGGTTACTGGAACTCAGAAGACGCAACCAGAGCCGCATTTCACCAAATTAAACTTGCTGGTGATAGCGAAACGCGTCGCTTTTATAAAACAGGTGACACCGTTCGAGTAGGAGCTGATGGCAACCTTATTTACCTGGGCAGAGACGATGATCAGATAAAAGTTAAAGGTGTACGGATCGAAGTTTCTGAAATCGAAACAGCAGTTCTTGCTCACCCGGATATCGCAGAATGCCTGGTAACCGTGTCTTCGCCTGCAACTGACGCCAATTCTGAGCCTCGCTTTTGTGTGCGTTGTGGCTTGTCTTCACGGTATCCTGGTGCCGCACTTGATGATTCTGACGTTTGCCAATTGTGCATTCAGTTTGCACAGCACGAGACAAAAACCAAAGCATATTTTCAACCAATCAGTGCCTTTGAAAAGATCGCCGATGAGATAAAAACCAATTCTGACTCTGACTACGACTGTATTGTGTTACTCAGTGGCGGCAAAGACAGCTCATACGCACTCGCCCGAACTGTGGATCTTGGCTTGCGAGTATTAGCTTTCACACTTGATAACGGGTATATCTCCGAACAGGCAAAGCAAAACATCAAAAGAGTGTGCGACGCTTTGAAGGTTGATCACATTTACGGCAAAACAGACGCAATGGATACTATATTCAAAGATAGTCTGAGCCGTCATTCGAATGTTTGCCACGGTTGCTTTAAGGTCCTGTATACGCTCAGTTTAAAAATTGCTGAAGAAAAAAACATCTGCGCAATAGTAACCGGTTTGTCTCGTGGTCAGTTTTTTGAAACCCGGCTCACTGGAGATCTGTTTTCCAATGAGGCCTTCGATCAGACGTCAATTGACGATGCCGTTCTTACAGCCAGAAAAGTCTATCATTTAGCTGAAGATGCAGTATCCAGATGCATGGATGTAAAACATGTGCAGAGTGGCAATTTACTAAATAAGGTCAAGATCATTGATTTTTACCGTTATTGCTCGGTAGATCTCTCTGAGATGTATGCTTATCTGGAAACAAAATTACCCTGGATACGCCCAAGCGACACAGGCAGATCAACCAACTGCCTTATTAATGACGTGGGCATTCACGTACACAAGGTTGAAAAAGGATTTCATAATTACGCCCTGCCCTACAGCTGGGACGTTAGATTGGGACATAAGCAAAGGGAAGAAGCACTTGAAGAACTCGACGACGAGATTGATACAGCATATGTAGAGTCGGTGTTACGTAAAATCGGTTATGAGCCCAGGCTGGACGATTCAGGAAAATCGCCAGATGACGCACTTGTTGTCTATTACACTGGTTTTGAACACCAAGTCTCTCCAACCAAAATGCAACAACATCTTGCACAACAGTTGCCGTCGTGGATGCTGCCTTCGCTCTATGTGCCGATGGATACTTTTCCATTGTCAAAGAACGGTAAAATTGATCGCTCCAGGCTACCAACGCCAGTTAAACAAAGAAACTCGGAACTCTGCACTTACCGAAAGCCTGATACCGATCTTGAAAAACTACTGGTAAACATCTGGACAGATATATTGTGTCTGGACAATATTGGTGTTGATGACAATTACTTCCAACTTAACGGAGATTCCCTATCGGCAATAAGAATCGTCGCCAAAATAAACCAAATCGGATGGGCGTGCAGCGTTGCGCAACTTTTTGAATCTGCAACAGTATCCACATTAGCGAAGTCCCTGGACAAAACTAAGAATCAAAGCACTCCCGAGATGGACAAGCCCGAAGCGGGTTCCGTGGCATTTGATTCCGTTAAATTAGCTGAGCTGCAGAAGCTGCAATCCCTGATGCAGAGTCCTTCCGCCAAGAAGAATTCCACCTAGTTTTCCTATGAACTCTGCTTACCCATGAACTCACTGGAAGACGCCTACCCACTAACGACCACGCAGCTGGGAATACTGTTCCATTCGCTTCAGAGCGATCAGGCGGATGACTATGTCGCGCAGGTTTCCTTTCGTGTCTCCGGGCTGCTGGATACTGGTTTATTAAATAAATCATGGGACACCGTCTCCACACACCACGGGGCTCTAAGGTCGTCGTTTTTCTATGAGGGCCTGGAGGAACCGCTATGCGCGCTGCATAATACAGTTTCTCCGCAGTGGAACTACGTTAGCGCAACGGATGTTCCCAAAAGCAGACAACGCGAGTACATCGAACAACTCGTTAATCAAAACTCGACAACACAAATCGATCCCACCCAGGCACCGCTCTACCACTTCAAAGTTGTTCGCTTCAGTGAGACAGATCACGTCGTCGTTTGGACTGTACATCACCTGCTTGCCGATGGCTGGTCCTTTCAAATCATTCTTGAGGATTTATTATCCTCCTATCACAGTTTGTGCACTGGGCATTCTCCGAAACTCAGCCCATCATTTTCATTTAAAAAATTCGTAAACTGGAACAAAACAAGAGACCTGGCCGCGGCTAAAGACTATTGGCGTAATTACCTTGGATCATTAGCCCCAAGTCCCATCAGACTCGCTAAGTCGAATACTTTAGCCACTACTGACGCCGTTAGCTACGACAACCGGATCCTGCACATCTTCAACGCTGAAGAGTCCGAAAGGATTGGAGTAAGCTGCAAAGATGCTCATACGACATTGGGTGCGCTCACTATGGCCGCGTGGTCATTGTTACTATGCGAGTTTTCGCAATGTAATTCACCGATGTTCGGAGTTACGCAGTCTGGCAGACCGATTACACTTGATGATTCCGGGTTTGGTGTAGGGTTATTCATTAATACCCTGCCATTGTCCATTGAC
>CAYLZS010000501.1:0-9411 GCA_964388065.1 uncultured Granulosicoccaceae bacterium | reverse complement strand
TAAAACAGCCATACTAATATTGAAGAGCCGCAAGCTCTTTTCGTCGCGAATGAGCTTCTTTAACGATGTACCCATGGTCAGCCAAAAAACCATACATAATGCTCCGACAGTCATATAGCCTCCGACTATCAACAGCATCTGGAATTTGAATCTTTCGGGGTTGGTGAAACTTGCAATTGCCCCCATGGCCATTACCCACGCTTTAGGGTTGACCCACTGAAATAGAACTGCCTGAAAAAATGTAATCGGACAACCGGTCTTTTCCTTTGCCCCTGACGGTGCGGCATTGGCTACTTTCCAGGCAAAGAATAGCAGGTACGAAACCCCCAGCGCTTTGACAACCGGATATATGAATGGGAAAGATGTAAATAGAGAACCAAACCCGAGCCCTATAGCGACGATCATTAAAGGAAAGCCAATATTAATACCTAACAGATGCGATACAGACCTCTTAAAGCCGTAGTTCAATCCAGAGCTCATGAGCATAATATTGTTTGGGCCCGGGGTTACAGATGTTGAGAAACAAAATAAAATGATTGGAATTATTTCCACTACTAAAGTGACTCTCCATTTCAAATGACGTCATGAGTTTGTACAGAGTATTTAACAAATTACCCTGGGAGAATACCTTCTATCATGACAATTTCCGATACTCCGAATTTAATGGATTGCTGCAAGCAAGGTCTAATTGGCTTTAACGTATCGTTTGCGTCCATGTCTTTTTCGAAACTCTGCGATCTCGGATTTGGTAAAACGCTGAATCTTCGACAGCAGCACTAACCAGGAATAGCTCTGCTCAGTAAAGACACTCTTGTCGGGCTTAATTTCTATTTCAGTATCGATTATTCCGGCTGGAATTTCGACAACATCATGTGTCGGGTCGGGATCAGGAAGTGGCGAGCCACAGGTGTTGCAAAACCAAACCTGGTACCGGGGTTCAGTTTCTAACAGTGGTGCAGTAAAAGAAGCAATATTCTCTCTACCGGAGAGTACTTTGTAACCTTTGACAGTTGAATCTAAAACCGGGTTAAAAGCTGAACCCGTGTGTTTCTTACACCGGTTACAGTGGCACAACTCATACGGTCCTGTGAGATGACCAATCCGTATTTGCACAATACCGCAGAGGCAGCTCGCTTGCATAATGCGATTTCCTTTAGTCTGTTCAACCTGATGGCTTTGTTAAATCGGTCTCCAGCTTTTTCCATGTAAAAAATATCAACTGTGCGGTAAGACCAAAAACCATTTCACGGCTGTAGTAAATTACCAGCATATTTCCGGCAAGCGAGCCTGCCGTGTAAACAACATGGCTCTATTTCTCGACTCTATAAAGCGGCTAACAATTGTGTCGACAGACTTTATAGTCAGTTCCACATGATCCAGACCTCCATCGCCCCGCATATCGATCATTATACGGTTTTCCTGAATTTCATAGCTGTACGTTGTTTCACCGCTCTTCGCGCCTTTTCTGTAGCCGAAGGTAGCCATGTTTTTGTTATCAATAAACTCAATACATATACAATCACTTTTTTTGTAGGGTTTGCTTCCGGATGTTAAGTCGCAGAACAATGTACCTAAAATATTGTGACCGGAAGCAGCGTGACCCGTGGATACAGCAATGGTAAATAATATCCATACCGCTGCAGCTGTTACTGGAAATCTCATTTCGAACACATAATGCTGTACTGCATAACAGACCCTGTGAGATGGATCAACCACAACAACAGAAACACAACTATTGTAACGCCCGCCAAAGAAATAGAAACCACACCGTTAAGATAGGCAATAAAGCCCAGCGATAAGGTCATCACAACTGAAAAAACAGCGCCATACCACGCACAGATTGCAAGAGACGGACTCTCTCTTCTCAACTGAATCCCTCCCAATATCCAGTAAGAAAAAAACAGCACGAACGCAAGTACTAATAAGAACGCCAATACTGTCAGTGCGTCTTTGACGTTGGAAATATCCTGAACCAAACATGCAATTAAAAAAATTAAAATGGGTAGCGACAATGATGTGAGTGTCGAAATCAGGAGATGCCTACTGCCAGTTCCAGTATTCAAAATTGCACACCAAGACTTGCAACACTGTCTGTCGCTGGTGCTTTAACAACCGGGTGACGGGATACACTGAGAAAATGGTGATAGTGATTATCGGCGAGAAAAATAATATGGCTGGCAGGTTCGGGCATATAGTTAAATTATCATAATCTTTACAACTGTGATTTTACCTTCCTACTAATACACACTTCAATATTGGTCACACTTCAATGTTGGTTTGGGCTTGTTCATGGATGTCCGATACCGGACAACGGTTGTCTGCCCGTCAATTTTATATCGCATACTTGTAAATCGAACAGCGGCAGATGCCTTCAAAACCCTGAGATTCAATGCCGTCTTAACCTCAGTGCCAATAGTTCGACAGGGCACCCCAAACGCTTTAGACTGCTGACTCTCAGAGCTATGTTTTTACGATAGCTGAGATTGAGAGTTTCTATGGTTCTGGCATGTAGAAAGGCAGGTACTTAAGAACAAGAGTAATGGCAATATGGTGTGTGGGATAAGCATTCGCTCAATCTGATCAGATAAATCTGAAAACCAATATTCTCATTTGATTGCCACGCGGTAAAGTTGTGAACGATACAACCGTGAGTCAGTCTAAGCTTATGGTGTTAAGTATCGATTACACCTTGATATAAAAGTGAAGCCCCAACTCTCGGGTATATTTAAGTTTATCAGTCGTGGTAAATCTACATTCCGCTTGCCGCGAATACAATCCCGTCAACAAATAGGTAACCTTTATGCAATTGAAACACGCAGTATCTTTAATACTATTAAGTTCGATGCTCGCCGCCTGTGGCGGATCCGGGTCGGATAGCGATAGTGACAGCGGTTCTTTCACACTGGAAGACGGGAGCGCCGATACCACAACACCTGATGTAACACCAGATGCGACCGATACCTCAACTTCAGCTGGTGATAGCGCAGAAACAGATACAGGTGCTACAGATGCGGGCACGATTAACAGTGACGCAGATTCTGGCGATACTGATAGTGACAGTACTACCGTAGGTACTGCTAACGTCGACACGGACACTGCTGACACCGACGCAGATACCGGAAGCACGGATGGAGATACGGTTAACACAGGCTCAGACGGTGCAAGCTCCGATGACACAACAGTTGTTTTGCAGCCTCCAATAAACGATGACGCTGGCAGCGCCACGTCAGACGGCGGTCAAACTGTTGCAACCAGTGATGATGCAGACGCTGCAGGCACAGATGACTCAACGGTTGATGTGCAGCCTCCTCCAATAAGCGATGACGCTGGAAGTGCTACGTCTGACGGCGGTCAAACTGTTGAAACCAGTGATGATGCTGCAGACGCTACAGGGACGGACGACATTGCAGTTGTAGAAGAGCAGCCCCCCATCAGCGATGACGCTGGCAGCGCTACCTCTGACGGCGGTCAAACCGTTGAAACCAGTGATGATACTACAGACGCTGCAAGCACAGATGAAACGACTGTTGATGTGCAGCCTCCAATAAGCGATGACGCCGGAAGCGCCACGTCTGACGGTGGTCAAACTGTTGCAGATGATACTGCGGACGCTGCAAACACAGACGACACGACAGTTGAACAGTCGCCCCCACTCAGCGATGGTGATGCTGCCGGCGATACTTCTGACACAGATGCTGCAAACACCGATACTGACTCAGCCAGCACAGATGCTGCAGCTGACACCGACGCAGACACAGCCAGTACCGATACTGATACCGCTGATACCGATACTGGTATTGTAAGCTCCGATGCAGATGCTGACTCAGGAAATAGTGGCGATGACAGCGTTATGGTATCCAGCGACAACAGTAACGTCATCACCTGTTGCCTGCAGGAAGATCGCACCGCTCCGGCACCGGGAACCTTTCTAACCTCGGCGACCTCACCTGTTGTCTCAAACAGAGTAGCGGACTCCTCAGATGTAGGTCCACAACCCATCAGCATAACCAATAACAACAGTTTTCCGGGACTTCGCTTCGGTGATTTGCTGTTGTTGAACAATGCCTT
This sequence comes from uncultured Granulosicoccaceae bacterium, assembly GCA_964388065.1. GTDB lineage: Bacteria > Pseudomonadota > Gammaproteobacteria > Granulosicoccales > Granulosicoccaceae. Next base: position 5,343 of record CAYLZS010000501.1, on the reverse strand, counting down.
TAATTCCGGCAACCAGCAATGGGATGGCTGGAGCCAGTCGATCTCTCTGAACGACGGCAGTCCGGTTACCGCAGACGTTGTTTGGGACTGGGGACTTGAGAGCCAGAAGTTCCAGCCGTTCGAAACTATCGCTTTTCCAGAGATTGTTTACGGCACCAAGTCGGCTGCTGAACGTTCGGGCACATTTGCCGAAACAGGTTTGCCTGTAGAAGAAGCGGATCGACCGGAAATTGGTATCACTTACAGCTACAACCGTACCGCCGGTGTTACTCAGGCACCGCTCGGTGAAAATGATACTGCTGCAGAAGCAGCTGATTCAGAGCACAACGTGATCATTGAGTCTTTCTGGCATGACAGCTGTGACATTGTCCGCAACGGCAGCCCACAGGATAACGTTGTCATGGAGATGCTGATTTGGTACTACCATGGTGAGAGACTTCCGTCCGGCCCCAGCGATATAGTCGATACAGGCGTATTGATCGACGGTCAGCTCTGGACTGTTTATGCAAAGTCGAGCAACTTTAACTTTCTGGCTTATGTGGCGGAAGATGTAGAAACTGCTGAGCGACAGAGTGGCACCATTAACTACTCAGCGTTTATACAGCATATGCTCGATAACGATGAGCGGTACGGTGTTTATGAAGTACAGCCAACCGACTGCTTTGCAAACATTCTGTTTGGCCCTGAGGTATTTCAGGGAGCTGGCAGTTTCACTGTCAATGACTTCACCATAACAAGACAGTACTAATCCTGAAACGATGCATATAAAAGTGCTGCCATAGTGCAGCACTTTTGTTTGGTTGATGTCACCCCCTACCGGTAGCTAGCACCCATCCTGAAACGAGACAGGGAACAAGATATTTGCAGGGTGATCACCGACACTACATCTGGTGGATGCGCAGGCTTATCACCCTACGTGCTTCTTCCTGCAACATACAAACAGCAAATTTTTGGATGGACACTAGCGAGTGGGCACACAACAATTATTGTAATTATTGCAGCGGCAGATACTTATAAACCATAAGTTTATTAACGATAAGCCGCGTAACCCAATAACAGCATTTAGCGTTTACACCACACCGATAACTCTGCAACAGTGTGCTGAAACTTGCGCTTTGTCTCACGAATCACAAAAGGCACATCTACCGGATCCGCTGCAGAATCAAACTCCGGCTGCAATGCATCGCGAATACCTTCAAACGTGGTGTAATTTTCACCAGTCTGCGCCTTGAATCCACCAAGCCATTTCTCCCTTTCAGTAAATTCTTCCAACCAGGTATAAGGGGAAGTGATGACCAGCAATCCGCCGCTTCGAATGCGATCTTTTATCAAAGCCAGAAAGGTCTCCGGCTCGTACAGTCGATCAATAAGGTTGCCAGCAAAAACAACATCATAATCGGTGAACTTCTCGGGTAAATTACACGCATCTCCCTGCATAAAGTTCACCCGATCTGCTACATCGGTATAGCCCAGTGACTCAAGAGTTACTTCTTTGAACGATACAATTTCCCCTTCATCCTGTATGGCATAGCGCTGCAAGCCTTCTTTTTGCAACGTGGTTGGCGGCACAATCAAACGGGCAGAAAAATCAAGTGCGTCCACATGTCTGGCATGACGTGCCAGCTCAAAGCTTGATCGACCGGTTGCACAACCGATATCAAGCGCACGATCAACCTGCTTTCCATTCAGGTGTTTTGCGATTTCAGCAATACAGGCAACAGGAAAGTTCGGTACGTCAAAGTAGCTTTCACCGTAGTGAAACTCAATATACTGCGCCACCATGGCATCGGTTTCATAAACATTCATACGAGGCTCCGAAACCGGCTTGGCTGCCACATAGCGTAAACCGGAGTGCTGATAAAAATGGCGACGAAATGCATAGCGCGCATCCCGAATGGCGTAGTTGCCGGTAGAAATCCAGCAGCCACCTTTGAACAGATTATGCTTACCATCAAACGTGGGCGTTGAAAAATCGTCATAGGCGGGATGTACTTCATAGCCTTCAAACGCATCGACCGGTGTTTCAGTCCACTGCCATACGTTGCCAATAACATCATAAAATCCACCGGGAAACTCGTGACGATTTACCGGACAGGATGACGCATAGTACTCCAGATTAATATTACCCGGTGCGTTCGTCCAGTAAGGCTGGTCTGTGTCGACGTTATGGCGCAGCGCATACCATTCCGCCTCGGTAGGCATGCGAATGTGGCAACCGGTTGTCTCAGATTTCCAGTTGCAAAACGCCTTTGCTTCCAGATAGCAAATATCAACAGGCCAGTCCCACGGCATATCGATCAGCTCAAGCATTGCTCGGTAGTGATAGGTATCGGCCTCTTTAACCCAGAACACAGGCATAACTGCTTTGCGATACTACCCAGGACCAACCCTCATCAGACCAGTACCGTTCGGTTTGATAACCATCGGCCTGCATAAATTCGAGCCACTCACCATTGGACACCAGGTATTGACTGGCTGCAAAATCCGCTACAGTTTCTTTTTGTTCACCATACTCCACGTCCCAGCCGTATAGCGGATCGTCTTTTGCCTTGCCGAGCAACACCTCTCCACCCTTGACCGGCAGCAGCGTATTTTCCGGTGCTTCACCCTTGCTTGTGCAGATCTGGCTCCAGACCGGATGTGATGTAACACGTTCCAGTGGCAGTTCCCGTATTAGAACCGAGGAGGTTTCAAGATGAATTCGCTCATGTTCAATACCCATCATGACAATCCACAGCGGGTCGTCCCAGCTTATCGGTATATTGACATCACAGGTACGAATAAACTTATCGACAATTTCACGAGTACGATTCCGATACTCTTTGACTGTTGCGGGCGTTGGCCACTCGTAGTGGTTTTCGTTTAAATCATCCCATGACATCTCATCAACACCAATGGCCAGTGATGATTCCAGAGCCGGATCAATACGTTCATCAATCAGTTTTGCAACGTTTAACTTATTAATAAAAAAAACTGCGGTGTGACCGTAATAAAAAATTAACGGGTGTCTTAACGGATTGGCTCGTGCATAGTAAGCCTGATCATCCGCAAGGCATTCAAACAGGCTTTCATAGAGATCAAAACTTTTGTGAAAATATTCCAGCACCTCTAACCTTTTGTCTTCACTGTTACCTTCGTTTAACAGCGTGGTTTTGCATGCGATAGGTTCTGGAAAAACTGACTGAGCAGCGAATTCGGTAGTGGTCATAGCTCTCGTATTTGCAGGTTAACTTTAAAAGCTGAATAGCTAATTTGGGAAGTGTATAAACTGTCTTTGTCAATAACTCACGCCACAAAATATCACAATTGCCATGGCACCCTGACGCGTGTTTACATTAATTGATATGACAAAACCGCCAACTAAAAGTTCCCGACAACCAGGTTGATTGCTTTTTCTCTCAACACACAGTCGCGAACAAATTTTACCGGATAAACAGTGAAAGCACTGTATAGGCAGAAGCTCGGAGAATTACCGCAATCATCATTCACTATAGTTAATCCATCTGCAGGTGAATCTATAGCTACATGTATTGAGGCATGAAGAACTTACTGGCTTGTTGTGAATAGCGAAGCTTGTTACCAATGATCGTTTCTTACACCCGCCACTGATACTTAGCACCTCGAAACTATCATAGACAAAACTAATGAAACACACTCAGCTCTAACCAGATAGGTGTAGCGCGAAACCATTGACCGTTTCCGACTTATGCGTTTGCAAAACTTAGTTGGGGTTATTGGTCACGTCTTAACAAACTCGATCATCTGTTGGAGGGCCAAGCTTCATACACTCCACAACAAGCTTAGATACATACTCTGAGGTATCACGCGAATCCAGCTTGTCGCCAGCCTTTTTGACGGCCTCAATTCTGGCTTTTAAATTCGAGCGATGAGAATCTACCGGATACTCCTGCAAATTGGTTAACTTGCGAATGTCGGCAGAAACAGCACCGTCCGGGGCGAAATCAAGATCGCTTTCATCCACCTGATTCAAAAGATCAGAAGCTCTTTCCAGATCTACCAATAATGCACGTGCCATGTTGCTCTCCTTTGTATTTTCCTGCTACCTGATACTTAACCGAATATCAGGGCGAGAGTATCTGAATTAACCCACAATCGCGTTCAAACCTTTCCGGGTTTCGCATAAATTTCAGATTTTTGATTGGTCTGTCTTTGGCGGCAAACCAGAGCACAGCCATCAGCACAAACCAGAAACTAACCGGTCAAGTTACCCTATCAAACCCTGCCTGTAGTATCTTGAACGCGACTTATCTGCCACCATACCACTATATCAAATGAACTCTATGTGAATGGCTCGTCGCCCACTTCGGATTGTAACCTTGAGAGCTCGGCGACAAGTGAGGCAGTGATGTCACAGGCTTCTGGCAGGCCGTAAATATTGTTGACTTCGAGCGGGTCGGCAATCAGGTCAAACAACTCCCATTCAATCGGGTTTGCCGGGCCGCGAGCTCCGGGCTGATCGAGCGGATCATTGTAATAACAGATCAATTTGTGTGTGCGGGTGCGAACCCCGTAGTGCGCCGGACAGGCGTGCGAACCGTCGTTGTGCATCCAGTAGCGGTAATACATTGATGTTGGCCAGTTTTCGACGTCAGTACCGATAAGCAACGGAGCGAACGATCGGCCTTGTACCTGCTCGGCAATGTTTACCCCGCACAGGTCGAGCAGCGTTGGCCCGAAGTCGACATTAACCACAATATCGTCAAGCACCGTACCCGCAGCAATCTGATCCGGGTAACGAATAAGCAGAGGCATCTGCAGTGACTCTTCATACATCAGGCGTTTGTCGAACCAGCCGTGATCACCAAGAAAGAAACCCTGATCAGAGGTATAAACAACGATGGTGTTGCGGGCAAGGTCATTCGCATCGAGATAATCGAGCAAACGCCCGACGTTGTCGTCGATTGATGCCACCACGCGCAGATAGTCTTTGATGTATCGCTGGTAGCGCCACTCGAGCTCCTCATCTGGTGACAGTCCGTCCGGCACCAGGGCCTTCAAATCGCGAACGGGATCGAGATCCATCATTCGCATCTTCACCGCTTGAATAACTTCGGCACGGCCGGCCAGATCATCGCGAAACGTCTCCGGATACGGGATATCGACGTCGCTATACATCGAGAAGTGCTTAGTGTCCGGCTCCCAATGTCGATGAGGCGCTTTGTGCTGACAGAACAACGCGAACGGTTTTTCCCGATTACGATTCTCGAGCCAGTCTATCGAGTCGTCGGTAATCAGGTCAGTTACGTAACCTCCCACTTCATCGATACCCTGCTCTGAGTCGAGAAACACCGGGTTGTGATAATGCCCCTGCCCCGGAAGCAC
>CAYLZS010000500.1:0-3577 GCA_964388065.1 uncultured Granulosicoccaceae bacterium | reverse complement strand
ACGTCACTGTAACGTGACAACGTTGGATCGGCTTCGTCAAAGGCAGGGTTTTGTCCATGGCCGGGCATATCCACCACAGTCAGTGAAAACATCTGTGCCAATTCATCTTCTATGTTGTTCCAGAACTCTGCCCGCATACCGACACCATGCACCAGCAACATGGCAGGCCCCGTGCCCTGGCACCAGCCCATCACATAATTCGTGAGCTTAGATCGCAGCGGGATTATCAACGTCACGTTCCAGATCTTTTAAATCCTGGTATCGATCACCAATTCGGTGGTGCGGTCTGCCGCTCGTCGCGCCACCAAGTACCAGCACCAGTTCATCATCTGCCGGTGCATCATTGATTGAAAATTGTACGGTCAGGTAGTGTGAACGTCGGCCTGCATCATGTTTATCCATTAATGGTACAGCGATCGCTGCATTAGCCGGGCCGCGGGTGTTGGTAAAAGCCAGGTAACTGCTGGCGGCAACTGCGGTGCGATAAAAGTTGCCGAATCGCAGCGTGTGTATTAACGCTGAGGCATGTTCAATTTCGCCATTAAGGCCTACCACCGCCGCCTTGCCATAGGCTTCTATTTTGTCTCCACCACCGGCAAGCTCGATGATGCGATCGGTTAATGCTTCACCGAGTACCGGCCCATAAGCCAGTATTTCAGGTTTTAAATCTTCCACAAATCGGCCCGCCCACGGGTTTGTAACCACAGCGGCGACGGCAAACATGCGCCAGGGTTGCTCGGCCTTTTTATGACCTTCGATCAGTATTTCTTCGTCGAAGGTGACAAATTTTCGAATTGTCGGTTTCATAGACCCGGTGCAATGAATAAGAGAATCGACAACTATCTGATATGCAGTTGATTTCGACAAACGATATTTTTTAGCTCATTGACATAAGTTAAGCTAATGGTAGAGTTATAGCAATGAAACGATCCCTGCCACCGCTTGGTTGGTTCCGTGCTTTTGAGTGCGCGGCCCGGCTGCAGAGCTTTACATCCGCAGCTGACGAACTGAACCTGACCCAATCCGCAATCAGTCAGCAAATCCGGTCACTTGAATCGCACCTTGGCAGTCGTTTGTTTGTCCGCAAGCATCGTGGTATCAGCCTGACAGACGATGGTCGCAAGCTTCTGCCGGATGTGATTCGAGCGATTGATGCCATTCACTCAGCCACTGCACCGTTTAATCTTCAGCCCGATTCAACGGTTCTTACCGTGGCTACCAGTGTCAGTGTTGCGCAATGGTATTTGGCCCCGGCAATTCGCAAATTCATGCAACATCACCCCGGTGTGCAAATAAGACTGCTTACCAGTGTATGGCCGGATGAAACATCAGACGCCACGGACATCCAGATTCGATTTGGCCCACTGGCACCCGGTACCGGGGCGTTGGGCAGAAACCGGCTTGTACTGGTTGCGTCACCGAAGCTGTTGGGTCGAAAAAAACTAACCAATGAACTTCTCAGGCAGCATGCCATCATTCAGGCAGTTGGAACTTCAGACACCTGGGCAAACAATGCAGAGAAGTTCGGCTTTGACCCTGCGACTGAGGTATCACTGCATGTTGATTCGCACGGGCTTGCCGTTGATTTGGCACGGTCGGAAGCCGGCATTGCGTTAACCAGTGAATTTATAGCGCTACCTTCACTGGTGGCAGGTACTTTGTGCCTTGTGCACGATACGACAGTGAATGCCAGAGACGGTTACTCTGTGGTGGTTAATTCTGAACGCAGAGCGGAAACTGCTGATTTGTTTGTTCAATGGCTGGTGCAGGAAGTAGTCGAGCTGCAGGACAGGGCGCTGCAATAAAATTCTCAGGATCTGTGACTACAAAATCCGGTAATACCACCTTTGATATGATGGGTAGGGTCAGGATTAACGGGGCACTCATCAGTACAGAAATTCCAATCGGTGAGGTAACTCTAACCTACAAGGGCAGATTTGATGTAGGAAAAGGTGGTGGTAGATGGCAGGATTCATTAGGTTGCACAGGAAAATGGGAGGCCATCATTAAGAAGTAGCATATTCTTAAGAAGAGCATATTGAGGCCTGCAAATCCCATATATGTGCAATATTCCCATCAGGTAGAGTGGCATGAGGCAGAGCCGCATCCTGAAAGCTGTGCTTGTCGGGCGTAGATGTTATGAATTGTCCGGATAGACAATAAATTCCAGTAGGTTAGTGTCCGGGTCGCGAATGTATACGCCTTTAGCAGGACAGGCAATTTAATCGATCTTTAGCCCCTGTTGCGGCCAGCTAGCTTTTTTCCCTTGATTCTTTCTATGCCATACAGCGGCAATGCTTCGCTAAGATATTACGGTGCGTGTCCCTATAAGTTTGTTGGGAGGAGAGTGAACAACTGGCCTGTCAAGAACGTGAGTACTACGTGAAGCGCTATCGTCGTGCCAAGTATGTTCGCCGCGCAGCGGATAAAGATAATACTGACGGTATTAAGGTAGCACCGGTGCTACCGGTGATTCTGCCGCGAGCGATGGTCGATGCCAGCGTGTTAGCGAAAATCATCACTGGAAAATTCGTCGATGCGCTCTCATTCAATCGAGAACGTAAAGTACTCGAACGCGAAGGAGTGCAGATCAGTTACAGCACGTTGTGCAGTTATCCGATACAACTCAATGAGCGGCTTGAGTCATTCAAGGAGTTGTTCTACGAGTATGCTGCACAGCAATCGTTATGGCATTTAGATGAAACGACCTTACAAGTGCTGCGGGAAGACAATAGAGAGGCCCGACAAAAGAGTTACCTTTGGGCATTGCGAGCGGGACCGCCCGAAGCGCAAGTCGTGCTATTTCATTATGATCCACGGCGTAACTAAGAAGCATTGCACTCTTGGTTAAGCCCGACACTGGAAAGCTTCAACGGCGTGATTGTTACCGATGAACACAAGCCCTACGAACGACTTTGCAAGGAGACCCCGGGCATAAAGGCTCGTGGTGGTTGCTGGGCGCATGCCAGACGCAAATTCGTGGATGCCGTTAAGGGGCGTCGGCATGATTCCGAGGCGCATCGAATGGTTAAGTTAATCAAGGTCCTGTTCAAACTGGATAATCAGATTGCCCATCTTCAGGGAGAAGAGAAACTTGCTCAACGAAACAAGCTGATCGGACCCTGGCTGGAATCGTTCAAAGCGCAAGTGGATGAATTAGCACCCGTGTATTTGAAAACAGGCCTGATGCAGAAGGCGTTGTTCTACGTGCAGAACAACTGGACATCGCTGACGCAGTTCATGCGTCACGCAGATTTACCGCTGACCAACAATGCGATTGAAGGATCGATCAGACCATTCGCTGTGGGTCGGAGAAACTGGCTGTACTCAGCCAGTCCAAGAGGCGCACACGCCAGCGCGTTCATGTACTCACTGGTTGAAACGGCCAAGGCCAACGGTCTGGAACCTAAAGCCTACTTGCAGGCATTGTTTGAACGTTACCCGCTAGCGAAAACGGTAGAGCAGCGTCGAGCTTTGCTACCTATGTATTTTAAATTTAGCTGATTAGCTCAGTTGGGGTAATCCTGCTGTTGGCTGAAGGCTTACGTGATAGCTTCTTAAAACGACTCATTTGGTA
>CAYLZS010000499.1:0-5110 GCA_964388065.1 uncultured Granulosicoccaceae bacterium | reverse complement strand
TTACTAGTCTCTAAAGCCAACGTCGGGAGCCAGTATTGCCTGACCGAACAATGAAGGGTTCTGCCATGAACTGTCATTACCGGACGGCGCAAACCATGCCCATTTGGTGTCACGATTGCCGTTATCATCGTCGTCATTGATTTGCACATCAAAACCGAACTTGGCTGCGATCGGCAAATTGACAGAACTCATTTCGATACGAATTTCGTAGTAGGAAGTATTAGCGATTGAAAGATCAGTATCGCGGCTTGTTGAAAAAGTTGTTCTCACTCTTGAAGCAGAGCTACTGCCTGTTGCTGAACTACCATCAAACGTGTAGACCTTTTGAAAATCGTTACTGTCGTAGGTGGTATTACGCTCGTTGCCAGTATCAAGATAGATTTCTACCGAGTCATCCTGCCATGCATCAGCAGAGTCGCTGACTCGCTCAAAAAACGGCTCGTTCTCTACCGCTACCAGAATGTACAGGTAGGTACCGTCGTGCATAGCACGCCAGTGTGAACTACTCCAGCTGTTGTTATTTGAGACTTCATCACCGTTCACGTCTTCAAGGATATGGCTCACACCCAGAAAGTTACCTTTATTGTCACAACGAACAGCGTTACGCCACTCACTCCAGGAAAAGATACCATCGATAGTGGGAGCAAAAGCCGTTCTGGGTATTATCGCCAGAGAGTCTTCCTGATTGTCCGGGATACCATTGCCGTCATCATCGTCATCTGCGTTATTACCAATGCCATCACCATCCTGGTCATTAAATTCATTAGGATCGGTCGGGAAATCATCTTCAATATCCGGAACACCATCTAAATCGGCATCTTCGCGACCAGTGATGTTCGGGTTTAACGGCTGCGGGTCAGCCAGATCAAGGGTGTCGTCGTTGTCATCATCGGTATCTGCATTGTTGCCAATACCGTCGTTGTCTGTATCCAGTGTTTCCGCATCATCAAGCGGGAAGCGATCATTAATATCGTTAACACCGTCGTTATCGTCATCGGTGTCTATCGCATCACCAATACCGTCACCGTCCGTATCAAAGGCACTGTTTGCATCAAGCGGATTAATGTCGTTTGCATCTGCAATGCCGTCGTTGTCGTCATCGGTATCTGCGTTGTTTCCAATACCGTCCCCATCAGTGTCTACAGACTCTGCACTGTTGCGTGGAAATGAATCGAGACCATCATCAACTCCATCGTTATCGTCATCGGGATCGCTATTGTTGCCAATGCCATCCTGATCGGTATCCACTGTTTCATTGGAGTTGTACGGGAAAGCATCAACGGAATCCGCAACGCCATCGTTGTCATCATCGAGATCTACAGTATCGGGAGTGCCATCAGCGTCGTAGTCACCATTTCGACCAATGGGATCAGAACCGTCTTCGAGCTCTCTGATGTTACTAAAACCATCGCCGTCAGAGTCAATATTTACATCTATTTCATTTTCCGGAATATAGACATTTAATGCAGCGCTGGATGTGAGTTGCTGCCGGCTTGCAGTGCCGAGCAGCAGGTTGTCGCTTTGTCTTCTGATAGACAGATGTATGGTGTGCTCAACGTTAAATGGCAGCTGGAAGTTACCGCGATATTCTCCCCCGTCAACGGCCGTGAGTTCACTGGTCTGGCCACTAACCGTGCCCTGCACAATGACAGGCTCGCTCAAATTCGCAACCCGCAAAGGCATATCTACTCTTACAGCAACGTCTGCAAGTAACGCAGAACCAGCAGTGCCGTCATTGGCAATTAAAGAAGCCACTTGCGTCGGCACACCACCTGCGCCACCGCCACAGGCGGTCACAGCGATCGCCAAAGGCAACATTGACGCCAGACGAGTCAGACGAAATACCCTGTTTTTAGTACTGCACTGCTGTTGAGACATTTTTCTACTCCATATCGGTAACTAGTAAAGATCGTTTGTCGCCATGTGCTTAGTGTCATGACATATAGATTATTATGTCATGACAAATGGGTATGTCAAGCGATTTACCGAATGTTTGAACTGATCTGCGCAGTTGGGCAGTTTTGGGCCATTTAGCACCTGATTCAGGGCTCGTGGCGCGTAAATCATTGGCAAAAGCCGCTTTCACGCGTGCTGGAGATCAGACGCGCGAGGAATCTCACATAAGCAAATCCACCTTTGCGACAATCCGAGGTACAGAGTCACCCGTCAAAACAACTATCGTGCATACTCAGGCTTCCTTCCCCACTGCCAGATAAAGCATCCGTGAAATGATCAACACTCAATGTCAATAAAACTGTTTTCACACGCGGGAGATGATCGACCATTGCTCGCGATAGCACTCCTGCTAATAGCAACATTCACACTTGCACTGCAAGACTCGCTAATGAAGTTCATGTCAATGGATACAACTTTTTGGCAAATTCAAACACTTCGATCAATAAGCAACGTTATCATCTCAATATTACTGGCAGTGCTTCCGGCGGCCGCTTCAGGTGGCCTGGAGCTCTTGAAACCGCGCAATGTGAAAGGTGTTTATCTACGTGCTTTCTTTTTGCTAATCACAATGTTCTTCTTTTTTTCCGGTGCACCATTTTTATCCGTTACCGAGATGGCCGCCGGACTGTACACCTATCCGATTTTTGTCTGCTTGCTGGCAGGTCCGGTGCTTGGCGAGATTGTGGGACGATGGCGCATTGCAAGCATAGCCGTCGGCTCTATAGGTGCTTTGATTGTGATCAGCCCCTGGAAAGATGAATTTTCATCCGTCCAGCTACTGCCTGTTACCGCAGGCTTTTTCTTCGCCTGCAACATTCTTACGCTACGCAGTGTGTGCAGGCAGGAAAGCACCCTGGCTCTTGCGTTTGCAGCAGGGATATTATTTTTTGCAGCGGGAGTGATAGGTATTGCGGTCTTATCAGCGTTCCCTCTGCCACAATCCGTACAATCCAGCATGCCGTACATTGCAATTGGCTGGCCTCACCTGACCTGGCTTGTCGCAGGCTTTGCTATTCTGGCATCAGTACTAAACCTGACAGGTAACATCTGCCTGACACGCGCTTACCAGACTGGAGACGTTAGCCTTCTGGCACCACTTGACTACAGTTATCTTATATTCGCAGCTGTTTGGGGCCGAATAATTTTTGACCAATGGCCCACCGCCAATACGGTTACAGGTATGCTGCTGATTATCTGCGCGGGTGTTACTATTGTATGGCGCGAACATATGTCAGCCAACACAACCCGCAAATCTCACTGAATTAAAAATCACTAAATCGATCAGCTTTGAAAAACTCGATCGGGCTGAGCAATTACCAGCTGTCGCACAAGCAGACCTATTTACAAATCACATTTCACAAAGAACAATCAAAATGACAGATAAGACAGTAGGAATTATCGGTGTCGGACTCATGGGTCAGGGTATTGCAATTAATATTCAAAAACATGGCTGGAAGATTGGATTTCTACATCATGAAGGCAATCAACCTACAGACGAGCTCGTGGCAGCAGGTGCCGCCAAATTTCAAACGCTTTCAGAGCTCGCTCTTGCCAGTGATATTATAATCCTTTGCGTCACAGGCAGCCCGGAGGTTGAGCAAATAATAACCGGTTCAGACGGTTTATTAGCGAGTCTAAAGAAGGACACAGTCATTATAGATTGCTCCACTGCAGTTCCCGCTTCAACAATCAAACTTGCGGCATCCATCAAAGCCGCTGGTGGTCGTTTTCTTGATGCACCCATGACACGGACTCCAAAAGAGGCCGCCAAAGGCAAACTTAACCTTATTGTCGGTGGTGACAAAGACCTTTTTAATGAACAACTCCCATTGCTGCAAACCTACGCAGAAAATATCGTCCATGCAGGAGATACAGGAGCTGGCCATACAATGAAACTTCTACACAACTATGTCTCTCTGGGCTTTGCAACCGTGCTTGCAGAAGCTGCAGCTGCGGCAGAAAATTCCGCTGTCGATGCAAACGTATTTCACGATGTGCTTGCGAAAGGTGGTGGTGCAGGAGTAGTACTTGACCGTATGGCACCATACATTTTAAACAAGGACCCTGGAGGCTTGTTATTTACACTTGCAAACAGCGCAAAAGATCTGGGTTACTACGCTCAAATGTGTTTAGATTTAAAAGCGCAAAGTACGGTAGCAGAGGCCGTTGGTGCAACGCTCACTGACCAGGTACAAAAAGGACACGGTGACGCTTATGTACCCCAACTGATCAACTACCTCGCCGGAACAGATTGACTACCAGCCGGCGGGGGTTATTGTATTTTACAACTTATTCTTTTTTAACCAGCTGTGAACCGGATACTACCTCAAACGCCTGGGGCTCAGTACTACCCACACTACTTACCCAGTAATACACATCATCCTTAAAGACAATGCTGTATCCCGCTCCCCAGCCGGCACGCTCCCACCAGCTTTCATAGTGATTTTTCGCTCTATTGATACGCCACCGACCCAGTGAAGAACGCGCATTTTCCTGCGCGTAAATAGTGGAACCATCATCACCAAAATACTGCCGATAATTGTGATCGACCCAGCGACCGACTGCCGTATTGCCAGTTAGCAGCCGCTCTATCTCCGCGGCAGTTAAGGTTTTCTCGTCAGCGCTTACTGCGCCGACTGACAGAAGCAGCGCTAAGCACAATTTTAAAGTAGAGTTCATTCGGCACCAAAGTCAGAGCACAGTCGAACGATGATACCGAAATAACACAAAAGGTCTATTTATTAAATTAGGTCATTCGAAATTTGCGAGGCAATATTTTTCCGATAACGCGCCTTTTAAACCTTTTAATTACTATCCAGCGCTTAAGCTTTAATGCCTACATCAATTGTGCAGGCAGCGAAGTTACAAACGCCTTGGTCGCGCGGGACATACTGCGATCAGGATTTCTAACCAGGGCTACCGAACAACCGAGATCCAATTCATCCATGTCGATTTTTACCAATCTATCATCAGATTCTGATTTTGGGAGAAGTGCCCATCCAAGGCCTACCACTGCCATCCATCTTGTTGTCTGGAAATCCATTGCCTCCATCGCTACTTCAGCCGTTACCGCGTTCTGCGTCATGAGTCTATCCACGGATTGTCGAATCGCGGAATAAGGAAGCGGCAATATGCCGGGGTAACGAGCAAGCTC
>CAYLZS010000498.1:0-9302 GCA_964388065.1 uncultured Granulosicoccaceae bacterium | reverse complement strand
TGCGTCGACCTTCAAGTGATTTACCGATTAGCTCTTCGTTATGACCGTAACCATAAACTTGTGCAGTATCAAGAAATGTATAGCCGACATCGAGCGCCTGATTCAGCAAACGACCAGACTCTGCATCATCGGCTTTTCCGTAACCCATTGACATATTCATACAGCCCAAACCAAGCTCTGAAACGGACAATGAACCAATAGTTCTGTTTTTCATTCTAAAAACCTGCTGGTGAAATACTGCGAACTCACACAATACACGAGTGTATCTTCACGGCTGCAGTTTATTAACTGCAGACCCGAATTTAAAATCAAATAGTGCGAGTAACGTAACGACGACTACGAGTAAGCATAGAATTGCCTTTGAAAAAAATTCCATCGTACCTTCTATCAACAGTGCATGAACAACAGTGCCGGTCACAACCACAGCTACAAGCGACTTGTGGCTCCATTGCCAGGTACGCGCCCGCAAACTTAGCCTGCGACGCAATGTCGCCAGACAACCGGCAACAAATGCCGACCACATCGCAATCACACCCCAGACAGAAAACGGTGTCGGAGAAACAAACAGCAGCGCATCGATCACGTCTGGCGGGCTGGTGATCCAAAGAGCCAAAACGTGGGTTACTATCAAAAACACTAAAGCGCTTCCGACCCATTGATGAACTCGCCTCCCTCGCCTGCCGGATAACCCGGGCAGGTAGCCTGCCGCCAGCATCGGTTGAAAAAGCAGCAGGCTCATTGCGAATACACCGGCAAACCCAGCAACAATGTAGACTGGTGATCGATAGGCAAGCAGTGGGCTTCTTGCAGCCGCGCTAACAGCTACCACAACTGCGAGTATTGCAGCTGTCCAAATACAGACATTGCGGGCCTTGTTCATTCGCCCGAACTTAATAACCAGTTCTGTCCGCAGCCAAAAGCTTTAAGCGGGTTGAAGAACGAAGTGCGCACTCAGGCTGGTATCTTTTGAACTCGACATCACTGGTCGCAGAAAAACAGTTTCAAAGTCACCACTGTCATATGCCAGATGACCGTGTGCCTGACCAAAAGCCGGCACAATCTGCGGCATCTCCAGTCTGAACTCACCGTTTTCATTTGTCAGCGTGGCACCATGGCTTTGCGGGTCACGTTCATGCCCTTCAGTGGTGTGTGCCCAAATTTGTATACGCTGACCCGCAAGCGGCGCACCATCTACCGCACTGCGCACGGTGCCGCTCATCCAGAAACCACCAGCTCCAATCCGATCTACAATCGGCGCGTCCGGATGATAGTTATTAGATCCACCACGCATGGAGCGCGTTGGTTCAAGACTTTGTGCGAAAGCAGGATTCGTGTAACCGGAAACACCGGTTGTCATAGCAACGCCTGCGGCAGTCAATAGTTTACGTCGGCTTAGCAACACATTTGGCATTCGGTGGCTCCCATTTCGCGGTTTTCTTTTCTAAAGTTTAGTATCTCATATCCACACCTGATTGAGCCCTGATCAAATAACGGTTTCAACCGGGAAACACACGGGGCAATCACGGCATGCAGATACAATCAGACCCTCGGATCCGTCTTTGTTATTCAAACCGGCAAACTACCACTTGATTTAACGCGGGTTACTGGGTAATAATCTGGTATACTAGAATTCAAGCTTGCAATTCGCAACCTCTAGTGTTGAAAAATTCAGGGGCAACTCCGCTGTTTACCAGCAGCATTTTCAGATGCTCCGCGCACCTGCATTGGTAGCCGGTATCGTCCGGCTTTTTTGTTATTTATATTGAGAGGAAACATACATGTACCGCAAAATCTCCGCATCGCTAATTGCTGCAGTCGCAGCCTTTGCATTGTCAAACAGCGTCAGTGCCGCAGAAACCTGGAGAGCCTGGAACATCCACAACGACGGCCACCCGAATACTGCTGCAATGGACAAATTCTCCGAGCTTGTTGAAGAAGCTACCGGTGGAGAAGTAAAAGTTGAAGTATTCCACGGCGGTGTACTTGGTTCACAGCCGGATGCACTTGAGCAGGTTAGTCTCGGCGCAATTGAAGTCGGTAACTTCAACCTTGGCCCAATCGGCCCAATGGTTAAAGAAGCCAACCTGGTATCTCTGCCGTTTATCTTTAAAAGTGTGCCGCACATGTTCCGCGTTCTTGAAGGCGAAGCAGGCGAGACAATAGCAGCAGCAATGGCTGATGCCGGTGTTCAACCGCTTGCATGGGTTGACGCAGGAGCGCGTTCTTTCTACAGCCAGAAGGCCATCGAGACACCAGCTGATGTTGAAGGTCTGAAGATCCGTGTTATGAACAACGACCTTTACACTTCAATGATCTCGGCAATGGGTGGCAACCCTTCTCCAATGGCATTTGCCGAAGTTCAGCAGGCGCTGAAAACCGGCGTTGTTGATGGTGCAGAGAACAACTTTCCATCGTTCAAAAACGTCGGTCACTTTGAAGTAACTACTCACTACTCACTCAGTGAGCACCTGATTATACCTGAGTGCATTTGCGTGAACACTGCAGCGTTTGCAGGTCTGTCAGCTGAAATGCAAACTGCTGTACGCGGTGCTGCTGAAGAAGCTGCTTTGTTTCAGCGCGAACTGTGGGCTGTTCAATCCAGTCAGGCTCGAAAAGACGTTGAGGCTGCAGGCATCAAAGTTAATGAAATTGCTGACAAAGGACCGTTCCAGGAAGCTATGGTTAAAGTCTATGACGAATATCTTGCTGCCAACCCTGACATGAAGGCACTGGTAGAGATGGCTCAGTCTACTGAGTAGTCTGTTACTACAGCAGTTAAGCCAGTAAGGTCGCCCGGCTCCTTTCAGGACGCCGGGCGTTTTTTTAACGACCGGAAAATCAGACGAGACACTGTACATGAGTGACGCACCGGAAACGTCAGCCTTTCTACGCAACATGGATAGCACCTTTAACCTGCTCTCCCGCATTTGTCTGATTCTGGCAGGTACAGCCCTTGTAGCGATGACACTGATGTTTGCGTGGCTGGTTTACGGACGCTACGTATTGAACGACACCCCCACCTGGGTTGAACAGGTTTCACACCTGTTGTTAATGGTCATAGCATTTTTAGGTGCTGCGGTCGGTGTACGACAGGACACACACCTGTCAGTTGTTCTGTTCCGCAGTGTCGTGCCATCGAAGGTACGAACCGTATTCGTTTTTATTACCGATGTACTGATGGCAGGCTTCGGCGGCTTTATGTTCTGGTACGGACTTGAACTGACGCAATTTAAGTGGAAGACACTTGTTCCGTTAATTCGCGTTCCGGAAGGTTTACGCTCGCTGCCGCTTACCATCTGCGGTGCACTGGTATTTCTGTTCTCCATGGGTCATCTCATCCGCTTACTGCTCGGTCAGGACAAGCGTGTTGATAGCATAGAATAAGAGAAAATCATGGGACTTCTGCTACTCCTCGGGGTTTTCGCCCTGTGTGTCATCATCGGGCTACCGGTAGCCTTTGCACTGGGCATCGCGGCACTGGCCGCTTTCTTTCATGAGGGTATACCGCTACTCATTGTCTTCCAGCGCATTGTTGCGGGAATCAACGTCTACTCACTGATGGCGATTCCGTTTTTTATCTTTGCCGGTGAATTGATGTTCCATGGCGGTATCGCGATGCGGCTGGTGCGCTTTGCACAAAACGCGGTAGGTGCTGTGCGCGGTGGTCTTGGCATTGTGAATGTTTTTTCGTCAATGCTGTTTGGTGGTATTTCAGGCTCCGCTATTGCAGATATCTCGGCACTGGGGTCAATCCTTGTGCCGGTAATGAAAGACAAGGGCTATGACGCCGACTATGCAGTAAATGTCACTGTGACCTCATCTATCGCAGGGATCATTATTCCACCAAGCCACAACATGATTATCTACGCGCTGGCAACTGGTGGTGCGGTATCGATATCCAAGCTCTTTCTCGCAGGAGTTCTGCCCGGCATTCTGATGTGTATATGCCTTGCCGTTGCAGCTTATGTCATTGCTGTAAAGCGCGGCTACGGTGCGGAGAAATTTCCCGGCTGGACTGTACTGTTACTGAGTTTTTTCAGTGCTATTCCGGGCCTCCTGACCGCGGTAATTATTGTCGGTGGTGTGCTCTCAGGTGTATTCACAGCGACCGAATCCGGTGCCTTCGGTGCACTCTACGCCTTTGTGGTAACCATCGTGGTTTATCGCAGCATTACCTGGACGAACTTCAAGCTTGCTGTCGTTTCAGCCGTACGCACCACTTCAATGGTGATGATCCTAATCGCCTGTGCCGGTGCATTCGCCTACATGCTTACGTTCTTCAGAGTCCCCAACCTGACCATTGATTTTCTTACCGGCCTCACCGATAACCCGATTCTGATTCTGCTAATGATAAACGCCGTGCTGCTGTTACTCGGTATGATCATGGACATGGCGGCACTGATATTAATTTGTACACCGATCTTCCTGCCAATAATGAACACGCTAGGCATTGATCCCCTGCAGTTCGGAATGATTTTACTGGTTAATCTTGGTCTCGGACTTTGCACCCCACCCGTTGGTTCGTGTCTTTTTGTCGGTTGTGCAGTTGGCAAACTGCCCATGGAAAAAGCGGTGCGATCTATCTGGCCGTTTTATCTGGCAATTTTCGTCGCCCTGATGCTGATCACTTTCGTACCAGCAATATCACTCACACTGCCGGGTTTGCTTTCTTAAGCCACCGCGAATTTTCCCGCAAGCTACCAGCCGCAAAAATAGTCAGTTAGTATCAGACACTGGTTAATACTTAAACCCGGGCGGCTTGACTGTGGAAACTATTAATATTCAATTCACTTTGTTCTCGGCTTTTTATTCGCCGCTGATCGCCACTCTTTCCGGTGGTTTTTTAAAGGATGAAGGTCTGGACGGAAAGTGGTCGGTAGCTGCCGCCGGTACATCGGCACTTACAGCACTTGAAGACGGCTCAGCCCATGTTGTGCAGTCTGCGCTCAGTCAGGGTTTTACTGCAATTGAAAAAGGACAGAAAAGCAACATTCGTCACTTTGCCCAGGTCAATGAAATGGATGGTTTTTTTCTGACTGCAAAAAACCCCGACACTGATTTTAACTGGAGCAAACTCGAAGGCGCTAAAGTGATTCTTTTTGGCGGCGGACAGCCACTTGTGATGTTTAAGTACGCCTGTCATAAAGCGGGAATAAACTTCGACAAAATTGATGTAATCAATGTCGGAGGTGCAGCAGCCATGGATGCAGCTTTTCGCGAAGGAAAGGCCGACTACGTTCAACAGCAGGGACCGTTTCCACAGCAACTCGAAGCTGACGGACTCGGACACATTGCCGCACAAGTGGGAACACAGATCGGACTCTGCGGTTTTTCAAGTCTTGCGGCATCCACAGACTGGCTTGCTACCGACATGGCGGCAGCATTCATTCGTGCCTATAAAAAAACACGAATTTATATGAACGAGGAAAACGCTGCCGAAATAGCACGCGCTCAACAGGAGTACTTTCCGGAGATCGACAACCAGGTTTTAACCGATTGCATCGCCACCTACCAGCGCTTAGGGAATTGGTCGCCTCATATTGAAATAACTGATAGTGCTTATGAGGCAACACTTGATATTTATCAATACGCCGGCGGACTAAAACAACGCCACCCCTACAACGACGTCTGCTGTAAACCTCCGGTGGTATAGATCTAAAATTTTGTACTCAGTAACCGGTTGTGTGTAGCGCAGTGTTTGTTATCGGGCACATCGAAACCCTACCATGTCGAGGCCAATATCCGGCGGGTTGCCATGCCGGTAGCTAACTCTTAAGCAATAATTGTTATTGCCCCAGCCCCCGCCACGAATAACCTGCTGACTTGCGTTACCCGGAAAAGGTGTCGAAGTCCACTCCCACACGTTACCTGCCATATCTTCTATGCCATAGGGTGATGATCCCAGTGGATAAGAGCCAACGGGTGAGGTGTAGGCAAAGCCGTCCGCCGTTGACGGAGCACAACATTTATCAGTTCCGTAGTTTGCAAAATGGTCTGGTTTACTTTGATCCGGCGCTGTATTTCCCCACGGGTATCGACGTCCATCGGTACCACGGGCTGCAAACTCCCACTCAGCTTCAGTGGGAAGTCGCGCACCCTGAAACATGCAAAACGCCAATGCATCTCTTGCAGATACCTGTGTCACCGGATGCAAATCAAGCTGGGAAATCGATGTTTTAGCACCTCGAGGTTGTCTGTAATTCGCGACCGGATCGGTTCGCCATCTACCGGTCCAGACAAACGCTCTGCCCTCTCGATCAACATCAGTGACATAGCCGGTTTTTTCTATAAACCTGCTAAATTTTTCATTGGTTACTTCGTACTTCATTATTTCAAAGGGTGCGACCTTCCGGCTTACGGGTGCTTCGTTGTCATCACCCCGCTTGTCACCCATTACAAACGTGCCACCGGGAACTGCAACCCACTCTTCTGCTATCGCAGAAGAAGTTAGCATCATGAAAACGATAACCCACCAACTCGCAAAGCTCACTCTACTCTTAAACACTACTGACTTCCCCACCACTTGTTCCATGCAGCGAAATCATAAGCAAACCGTTGTTGTGTTAGTGCCGTGAGCGAACCAATTACATCGGACTTTATCCATGCCGGATCAGAGTCATTGTTCAAACGTTGCATCAGTGCATCGATTGTAGGTTTATCATTCTGTCCGATCCAGCCAACCGCAACGATTGCAGCAATCGACGGATCAAAGTGTTTTCCACTGCTGTGCGATTTCAATTCTACGCCATTGGTTATTACTGAGGGATCAACACTGCCGTGTCCGCTAATGGCCATTGTTGTCAACAGATACCAGTGGATCAGCGCTTTACGTGACAGAGGCTGACGGGTAAACATTGTTACCTCAGCATCCTCAAGAGGATCAGACAACAACTGCGTTACCGCCGCACCAAACTCTGCTGTCTTTATATTCGGATGCCTGCCGATTTGGCGCCGCATTACCCGCGAATAATTGTCTGTGCTGTTCGGATCATTGATAATTTCAGACAGTTCGCTGTACAACGCATTGACTAAAGATTCGTCAAGCCGATCAGCCTTGTTTTCTACAGGTAACTCTGCCTGCGGCTCATCGGTTACTCCACCAGATTGCTTACCCGTGTATTCCCACAGTTGCCCACCTTTCCGATGATACGTGCCGATGTATATTTTATTTTTATAACTTGTTAGTGATGTCGGAGCCTGATCAAAATCGTCTAAAGAATTGAATTTTCCATTATCGTAAATCCACAGCCGACCGTGATTAACCTTATTTTCGACATGTTGGGAAACAAGCCAAAGATTCTCGCCATTAGAATGAAGTGCTCGCGGGCGATTACCCGATGGCAGAGAAATTTTAGTTGTTTCAACGCCGTTAAAATGCATTAAATCCCGGTTATCGCCTGTATCAGTAAAACCAAATAGCTCGTTTTTATGCACCGTCAATTCGTCTACCCGATCACTGATCGGCCATCCACTCAATGAAACGGGTTGCGCGTTCTCCAAACTAAAAAGCTTGGCGTCTTTTTTTCCACGAGCCGCTGCGCCAACAACGCAGGTATCATTAAACTGATCAACATTTACCAATCGGCTGAACGAGGCAGATCCCGCTTCATAGTCATAGCTGAGTTGCCAGGTGTTGTCTGCTTGTTGAGTGTGCAACTGGCCAGTCCAGGAACCGGTTACCGCAACCAGCTGATCGTTGCATTCATCCATCGCATGCACATGCATGACACTACCTGACTGCATATACTGCCACTGCCAGCGCTCACCATCGGTCACAGCATACTCGCCAGTGCCCGCACTTCTGCGAGGGTCTTCAAACGGCCAGTGCAGCAATCCCCGATAAACTACCGGGTTGCCAACGTCCTGACTAAACAGGCTACGCTCGTATTGCAGCTCTTTATTACCTGGAGAATAGCTATAGATATCAGCCACATTGGTATCTTTGTAAGGCTGGCTATTCACAAACCAGATCTGGTCGTTGTAGCTAATAAGCTGGGAAACTCCGGGCCAGGCTTTCAACTCCGCTACACGAACCATCGACTCCGCGACGCTAATATTCGGAAGCACTAACCATAGGACGATTACAAGCCGGGTTAAACAGCTGGTTTTTTGATTTAACATAGAATTAGTGCACACCAGAGCGTAGGCATTTGGGCAGAAATTCTAATATATAGTTCAATCTCTCAAGGTACAATTCCGACCGTATACCCGATCGAAATCACTGGCTCAAATGGCTTCCCCGCCAAGAATTTAATCTTCAAACATATTCTCGACTTCAGAGTCCTCTTTACTGGATTTTCCGCTACTGGCTGACATCACTCTGAGCGGATCTATCGAGCCCCACAACGGAGTGGTGGTGAGCATTGCAGTAAGCACCGCTCCACCACGCAGCATCCAGGCCAGAGCACCAACAGAGACACTAATAGAGGTACCAACCGCTGCATCTTTTCCAAGCTCGATTCGACGCTGCTGATCTTTGGCAGGTCCTTCCAACGCTTCACTTGCCTGCTTTAAACTCTTCTGGAATGATCGATTTTCAATAACTTCACGAGCACTCTGCACAGGTACGACGATGTCAATTAAAAAAGACGAATTAAAATTAGATGTACTTTGCGCCTGCTGAAAGGTGATGTCATCAAGACCGTTGTGGAGCTTTATACCAATTTCTTTATGGGTACTCCCGACAGACGCAAATTTTTTCGTTGACGGAAACGCTGTATCAGTCGTCTGAACTGCGCTCACCTGAACAAGATCGCCCGCTTGTTGCGTCAGCTCAGAATCTATATCCAACAGGGCTGCAACGCCTGCATCACCGATGGCAGATTCAGCACCTGATGCCTCGATTGATTCTGATTGTTCTTGCTGTGCTTGCTGCGCCTCTTCCAGTTTTTCCTGTGATTCTGAGAGCGAATCTCGCGATTCTGAACTCTCTTCCTGCTCGGTATTGTGCTCTACCACAATCTCGGGACTCGATTCCGGTTGCTGGGTAAAAACAATTTCCGGAATGGAACTCTCGACAGGTGCTGATGCCGCGGCTATCTGTGGTTCAACTTCCACATTGACCATTGCCACGCTAAACGCTCCGTCAGAATTAGTTACCCGATAGCTAAAGGAATCTGTCAGATTCTCCGATCCATCGTGTTGATAGGAAAACGTACCGTCCGGGTTTAACTCAACAACACCATTGCTGGCCTGGGTCTCGAGACTGATAATGAACTCGTCACTGGAAATGTCATCGTTATCCAACACACTTTTCACTCCATCGAGAACACCAGTGCTATCGTTAGTTTTGGCCACAGAGT
>CAYLZS010000497.1:0-23016 GCA_964388065.1 uncultured Granulosicoccaceae bacterium | reverse complement strand
TCGAAAACTGTAGATACGAAAAAAAGTCACGTAGGTCTGACTTTCATTCGCGACACAACGATCCGACATGAGTCTTTTACAGAGCGGGCCGAGAACCTTGGTGGTCTGGTCGAGTTTTATCGGTCTCCTGACCGCGTTCGCTGGTCCCCGACTGGTGTCAACGTCCCTGACTATCCAAAACTTGCACAGATTTGGTGGCAGCAAATTGGTGACGTGAACTCAGGTGCATTTACTCCTCAGGAAGCAATGGACCGACTCGCTGGAGAAATGGATCAGGTAATGGCGCGCATGCAGGCTGCAGATGAAAGTGCAGATGTATACGGCGGTTGCGGTCCACGCCTGAACGAAGAGAAAGAGGCATCTGACTGGCTCGGTAAGGGTGGAGCAAAGGCTAAACTCGACAACGAAAAGCCACCGGGTGAAACCATTGCCTATGAGGAATTAATCAAGCAATGGGCGCAATAGGTCAAAGTGACCCCTGATTTGTAACGTCAGGGTTGTAACTTAACCTGTGAAAGGTCCCTGCAGATATCAGATCTGCAGGGATTTTTTATCCGCTGTATCGTAACCGTTCGGACGGCTACGGTTCTCGGTAGAAGATCTGAAAAGCGCAATCAACTGGCTGCTGAGCTTTGGCGTCAGCTCTCTGGAGCCGCCTGTAGATTGGCACATATACTGAAGCAGCTTCTATAGTCAACTCCCGACAGAACAGCTTATTTAAACCCAATTCAAGTGCATACTATCCCCAGCACAAACAATAGGTGCCTGACTGCATGAGGGTACACATAAAAGCCGGTCTCGCCCCGGAAAGGCACAGATAAAGAATTGATCTGAATGAAGAAACACGAACGATCCGGTTAGTGCGCACCGCTGTGGCGCGTTCGCAGTAGCAGAGTTTCTGCCGCGCAGACTCCTAGATGGTTTGAAGGTTCCCGGAAGCATCTATTAACCAGGCACGCGCAGCATTTCCAGCGGCAAGCAGCTTTGCCGCCTGTTCAACCGGTGAAGCGGCAATGGCAGTAGACAACGCGTCAGCTCGCCAGGCCTCTGTTGCTTCTACCGTTACTGATGCCCAGCGTTCGCCTGCACGTTGCAGTGGGTCAAAGATATGTGAACGCCCCGCAATCAGCGTACCGCGTGGTTCGGAGGTTGCGATGGCATTGTTAGTGGGTTCTATTTCTGCAGCGATGCGTCCGCTTAACGGATCTTGTATGCCCAGAAGCCAAGGCGCACCCTGCTTTGTTCCTTGTGCTGAAAATTCACCGAGATTGACCAGTATATTTTTAAAACCTCGTGCTTTGAGGATGGCAGATACCCGGTCCGCTGCATAACCCTGTGCAATACCATTGAAGCTTGCTGCCATTCCAGGTAGTGCAAATTGTGCTTTATCATTTGCCACTTTAAGGTTACGCCAACCGATAAGTTGTTGGGCTTGTTTAACACCTGTGCCGTTGGCATCATCGCCGCTGGAGAGGGCCTGCCAGAGCGGTTGGATGGTTGGGTCAAATGCTCCACTGGTTATTTCTGCCATATGCAACGCATGGCTCAGCAAGGTGGAGAACCGTGCATCCATTAAAACAGTTCCGTCGCGATTTAACTGCGATAGCATGGAGCCCTGATCATAGAGACTGAAAGCGCTTTCAATTGCAGTGATTTCTTTTCGACAAGCCAGCAATGCTTCCTCTGCCCACCGCGGTATACCATACAGAGTGATGTGCGCTTCAACACCCATAGCGTAAAAACGTTGCTGTGTTATCCGGCCGCTACTGCAGGCAGACCCGTTCAGCGCTGCTGTAGCCATACAGGCAAGGAAACGGCGGCGGGTAAAACTCATGCCGGCACCTTGCGACGGTCATGCAGAATCAGTGGAACGCATTGCTTCGGATCATCATGGATTGAAACGCAATCAAGGCATTGAAAGCACTCGCTGTATGCAATACGACCGTCTTTTTCTATAGCGTTGTAATCGCAGCGAACTTTGCACAGCTGACACGGACTGCCACAGTCAGTTCTGCGTGGTATCCATCGTCGCAGGCGCAGCAAACCACCCAGCGCCATGATGGCACCCAGCGGACAGACATAGCGACAAAAAGGTTTAAAAAACAGCATCCCCAACACCAGCCAGCCGACAGCGTAGGCAACGTACCACCACTCGCGCTTAAAGCCTACAGTGATGGCAGTTTTAAAGGGTTCAACTTCAACAAGCAGATCATTCAGTACCGGTGCTGTAAAACCTGTGATGATCAACAGGGCAAGCAATATGTATTTTAGCTGCTTGAGTATATGGTCTGCACGTTCTGACACTTGCCAGCGTTTGATGCCGAGTATTCGACCGAGTCGATCAGCAAACTCCTGCAATGCACCGTATGGACACAGCCAGCCGCAGAACAAACCTCGCCCCCACAATACAAAACCAATAACTGCCGCAACCCAAACCAGCAGCGAGAACGGGTCGTACAACAAAAACAAAAAACCTGTTCCCTCAACCACCGCGCGCAACGTGCCAATCACAGTGACAACAGACAGTTGTCCCTGCCCCCACCAGCCTATAAAGAACAGTGTGAACGCCAGAATACCCAGCCTGAATGGTCGCAGGCGCCTGGCTACCGCAACCCAGTGCTGGCGGAACAGCAGCAGACCGGTCAGTACTATCAAAAATACTGTTAACACACCCAGATCGATCCGACGCGCCAGTGCGCTCTCAACCCAGACCGGGCGTATCACCGCAGCAACCGGCACATCAAAAAACTCTTCGGAGGTTGATTGGGTTGCACGAAATTCCTGTACTCCAATTTCAGGCATAAATGATCCGTGGAGCCGAACTGCTCGAATGATGAGATCCCATTCGAGTGTTGGATTGAAACCCAGACGCCGGTCGGTTCGTATGATCATGCGATGCTCGAATTCGGGTACACCCTCAGCTGTTTCCACATCGATAACTGCATGGCGCAACGCGATAGGCAAGCCATTCTGTTCAGCCAGCAGCAGATCAGGTGATGTGTTAGGTACAAACTCTTCAGAGACAAACCCGTGACGACCATTGGCAAGTAACAGCAGCGGTTCTGAATGATCAGCAATGCTGAGTAACTCATCGCGCTCAGCCAGTGTTTCGTCATCGAGGATTGCTTTGGCGATTGCATCCGGGCCAATATCAATCACCCACAGATCCATATAGTTACCTTCCGGATCTGACAGTGCCTCGGCATCGTCGTCTTCCCATAAACTGTCGGCAAAAGCAGCCTGCAACTCGTTATTAGAAATGATGCGGCGGGTGGCTATGCCCTGCTCTACAAGCGCATTCCAGTCTAGCGCGGGACCTTCCTCCCCGCGCTTCGGTCGTGGAGACGGACCACCGGTCAATCCCTGCACATGCTCGCGAGCCACCGCGAGACTGGCGGCAAGAATAGACTCATGAGCAATGCGCACAGACGCAGTTGCCTTAGTGACCCCGTCAAGATAGATTTGCCCGGAGCCGTCCTGGTTAGCAGCACCATAGGGCACACCCACAGTGACCGAATCGAACACTGAAAGCCCGCGATATTGACGCACGAATTCGTGGAATGGTGCTTCTCCAAGCCCGGACACAAAGACCGGCTCGTTATGCTCAAGCAACTCGGCACGCAGAAATCTACCGTCGCGATCCAGTGTCACCAGTACATTGATGGGTGCGCCCGAAAAACCGGGTAGTGGTGCCAGCGTCCCTGTTTCAAATATATAACCGGAATCTTTCCCGGTGCGATCACGAATAGACCAGAGGCCATTGTCTGAAAGCTGATCGCCCAGCTCATTGGGTGGTTCAATTTTGGTTGCGAGTGTTTCGCGATCCAGGGTCTGAGCCTCAGCTCCGGTACAGATCAATACACAAAAGAACAGTAGCAGGACCCTCGTTAATACACAGCAGATAAATCCGCGATGGGGTCTGGCGGTTTCGGGCAGTTCAAAGCAAACGCGAACTTGTGCGATCATGCAGTAAGTTTAAGTGCAATACACGGATCAGAGCAACAGTGCCCTGTGCGGGCGATTATATCGTTGTTTTTAATCGCTTGAACCCTACCTGTCTCTTTTGTGAGGTGTCAGCTCCTGTGGGGGCCTTATTTCTACCCGCGAGATGCTATTATCAGGTCAACGAATCGATTTGCGGCAGTTACTTACGAGCACCTGTCTTTCCAAGTCGCTTATAACTTTATGAAGGAATACACGTGCATAATTTCTTTAAAACACCAGACGCTATTGATGCCGGTACGGCTGATAATATTTTCGAATATTTTCATTGGCTGATAGATAACTTTTATGCCACAACTTTTATCAATTATACCCAGCTCGTTTTGCCAAATTCGGCTTTTTTTCCGGATAAAACAAACAATGAATTTGATATGGCAAATACACTTTGCAATCGTATATTGGAATACTCCGGTCTAACACACTGGCCATTCAAGATGGTGCCGCCGGATCAGTTTCATCTGGAACAACCACCGTTGTTAGCACTTGATTGCAGCACACGCCCTTATACTTTTGATGCGGAAACCGAAAAAGAAATATCAGACAATAGCGCTGAACAGCTGTTGTTATCATATTCCAGCGCCATGATGAAAAAACCTATGGATTTGGTAGCGAGCATGAGCAACCTGGTTGCACAACACTACTTGTTACAATCGCAGCAAACACCACCTGCTGGCCCTGAAAGCTTTAATGAGACAGCTGAAATCATCAGCATCTTTATGGGCTTTGGTGTAATGGTGGCTAATTCTGCCTACACCTTTAGAGGAAGTTGTGCGAGTTGTTACGATGCGAGAGCCAACAGATCAGCAGCGTTATCTGAAAATGAAGCTGTTTTTTCCCTTGCCTTGTTTACACTGCTCAAAGAAATACCTGCAAGCCGTGCAACCGCAGAACTAAAACCTTACTTACGTGGCACTTTTAAAAAATCAATCAAGCAAATCAAAGCTAATGATACTGCCTGTCAGTCACTGCGGCATAAGCTCGCTCAACATACAGACCAAGTCATCGATTCCTCTGGTACCCAGTTAATGCATTAAGGTTATGCACTAAGATAGGACCAGTCAGGTAATAATGTACGGCAGATTTCTCCAGATTGATACGCCTGATTGTACGTTTGAAAATACATTGGTGGTCTGGTCAACAGCATCAGAACTTTACAAAAAGGTATATTTCGAGCAAAAGCCTTGAAAACTTGATGCCCGATGGTGAGTCATGGGAACGCAATACTGCGTCGCATGACAAATCAAACAAGGGAATATCAACATGAAAACACTAATTAGGCTAGCTGCATTGCTACTACTTTCGTGCTCTGTTGTTTTGGCTGCAGACTTTGAAAAGCTCTATGCAGAAAATTCCGATTCCGTCGTAACGGTATATACCAAAAGCATCTCATTCGAAAATAACGTACCACGCAGTAAAAACAGCGTCGGTTCAGGGGTGTTGATAGAACAAGACCAGATAATCACAGCCGCTCATGTAGTGGATGGCGCAAAAACAATCGAGATTCTGTTTACCGATGGTAAACGCATTAATGCAGATGTTTTATCCCTGGTAAGTAGCAGTGATATAGCATTGTTAAAACTCAGGGAAAGTCACCCCAACCCCACAATCGCTACACTTGCTGATTCAGATAAGACAGGCGTCGGCGCTGAAGTATTTATTATTGGCGCGCCGTTTGGCATATCACAAACACTGAGCGTCGGACATCTTTCAGGGCGAATGAACAGAGGCTTTATGGCAGCAGGTGCTCCAATCGAGTTTCTGCAAACAGATGCGTCAATCAATACCGGCAACTCGGGTGGACCAATGTTTAACACTCGCGGAGAAGTAATTGGAATAGTCAGCTTCATACTGTCTAAAAGTGGTGGTTTTGACGGTGTCGGGTTTGCCACATCAGCCAATAGTGCACGGGAAGCATTGCTTGCAAGCCCTGGCGTACTAGCCGGATTTGAAGGCGTAATGATTAACACACAAATTGCGAAAGCGCTGAATCTACCGAGCCGCGGGTTCCTCGTTCAACGTGTTAACCCTGAATCTGCTGTAGGGCGCGCGGGATTAAACGCAGGCAATCTTCGCGCTGAAATCGCAGGCCAAAGTATATTGTTAGGTGGAGATCTGGTTGTAGAAATCATCGGTTTGGCGTGTAAAGCACCACATGATTTCGAACTAATCAATGATTCTCTGGCCAAGCTTAATACAGACGAAACCTATTCAATTAAAGTGTTTCGTCAGGGCGAGATAGTGGATTTACTTGTAGCTCCCCCAATGGCAGCGTTTCTTCAACACTAGAAGCGAGCTGGTTTAGCCAGTAGTCCCGCGTTTACCGCGGTAGTAATAAAGATCTCCCCGGCAAAGCCGGGGATTTTTTACATTGTGCTGACTGTTAAGGGCAGCTTAAGTGCGTAGACCAGGTGAATTATTACCAGGGTTTGGTGGCACCACGACTGATTTATTCAATATCTCAATTTCTGCAGCAATCTTCCTGATAGCTTCAACACCGGGACCGTGTGGGGCAAAATCGTAAGGCGATTTTTCATCGCGTTCGGCATCCATCAATGTTTCATCATGCGGGACCTGACCAATAATGGTCATGCCATTTTGCTTGCAGAATGTCTCGATGGCGGCCAGATCGTCTTCGTGTCTGACTTTGTTGGCAACTACCCGAACAAATTGAATGCCAAGCTCCGTCGCCAGATCAGCTGTTCGCTTGGCTGCTTCGAGTGAACGATAATAAGGTTCAGCTACAACCAACATCATATCGACATGTCGTGCAGTGCCGCGACGCAAATGTTCTAAACCCGCCTCCATGTCTGTTACCGTGTGGTCGCCAATAGCGGTGAGTTCAGCAATTAACCCTCTCACTGCTCTGTGAGATCCGCACATGCAACCCATACCTGCCGTGCCATGCCTGGGTTGTCCCATAACAATAAGATTGATGCTGTCGGCAACCTGCGACGCATACTTATCCATTATTTCTTCTGTCGGAATTGTTTGCTGTACGAAAGTGTTGCCATCATCGTCTTTGACAAGGCGCATAATGGTTGGCGGAATATAGTTTATTTTGTCAGCATCTCCGCGGGACATACCCAGTGTGAGCGCCAGATTGGGGTTTGGATCACCATCTATAGCAAGAATAGGGGTGCCCTCTTCTGCAAAAATGCGCGCCAGAGTACCTGCCACTGTAGTTTTACCCGAACCGCCTTTGCCTACCGTTGCCAGCTTCATTGACCTCACTCCAATGTGTTGTTCACGGACATATTATCGTGGTTTTGGTGGCACTTGCCACCAATCATCAGGAAAAAAGAGGCAGTATTCCTGAATGGCTTGCCTCACCCCGATCAAGCTGAATCTTTTTAACCGGCAAGCCGAAAAGCAGCTCCAGCTTTTCTTCTGAAAGCATTTCTTCAGACAGCCCCCAGTGTGATTCATCCACGCTTTGCAGCAGCAGTGAATAGTCTGCAATATGCGCTGCGTGCTGTGGGAAATGAGTGGTCATCAATATTGACAACCCCGGGTCTTTTGCAAGCTCACGTAATGTAGACAGCACTAAATCCTGATTGCGAAAATCCAGTGCTGAGGCAGGTTCGTCAAGTATCAGTACCTGGCACTCAGATGCCAGCGCCCGTGCGATCATCACCAGTTGACGTTCACCACCACTGAGCAGATTAAAATGTTTATCTGCAAGATGCTCAAGCCGAAGCCTTGCCAGTGCGTTGCGTGCGTGCTCGTAGTCTTTGGACCTCGGGGCCTGAAACATTCCAACGTGTGCAGCACGGCCCATAACAACGATATCGATTACCTTGTAGGAAAAAGCGATCTCGGTTCGCTGTGCAACATAACCCAAGCGACCGTCAAGTTTTGCAGTTCCTGTGGCAGGTTTTAATAAGCCAACTACTGATTTTAAAAGTGTTGTTTTTCCCTGACCGTTAGGGCCAAGGATCGCTGCAATCTTTCCAGCCGGAAGCGAAAAACTGATATCGCGAAATATCCAGATTTTACCGTAACGAAAGCCAAGGCCCTGTACTTCAATCATTCAGAAGTCCAGCCCTTGTTGGCCGCACGGCGTAAAAGTAAACCAAATATTGGTGCGCCAATAAGTGCGGTGATAATTCCCACTGGTATTTCAGCGGCAATTACAGTACGCGCTACATTGTCTATATGGATCAGGTAACTTGCACCAATCAGCATGGCTGCAGGAATAAGCACCTTGTGATCGGGGCCGGTTAACATTCGTGCAAAATGCGGGATCACCAAGCCAACCCAACCGATAACACCTGCAGCTGCAACCACTGCCGAGCTGATAAGCGCAATGGCGATCAATGCAATCCAGCGCGTGCGTTCAACCTTTACACCCAGAGCCTGTGCCTCTTCGTCACCCAGTGATAAAACATTTATCTGAAATCGCATAAGATAAATAACAACACTACCAAGCACTACCGGCACTGCCATAAGCCAGACTTTGTCATAGCTTGCTGAAGCAAAGCTGCCCATCAACCAAAATACAATGGCCGGCAGTTTGTCATCCGGGTCGGCAACAAATTTGGTGACGGATACCAGGGCTGAAAAGAAAGCACTGGTGACAATGCCTGCCAGTACTAACATTAGAATAGACGCACGCCCTTGCTGTCGACTAATGCTGTAGACAATGACCATCGCAAGCATTCCACAGGCGAACGCCAAACCGATCAGTAGAAAACGGCTTTCAGAAAGTAAAATAGCCAGGGCTCCGCCAAATGCCGCACCAGATGACACACCTATAATCTGTGGGCCAACCAGGGGATTGCGAAAAATACCCTGTAAAGCTGCACCCGCCACTGCAAGGCCGGCACCCGCTAGTGCTGCCATGAGAATACGCGGGATACGAATAAGCTCGACTACCCGTGCTTCGGTAGATGTCCACCAGGGATCAATGGGCAGGAACTTAGCCGCCAGAATTCCGCCAACATGTGATAGTGGCACCTCAAAGCGACCAACGGCGAGCGATACCAATGCGCTCAATACCAAAATAGCAACCAGCACGATAAACAAAGCAGATCTTACGCGTGGCAGACTAACGTCTGCCACCAGAATATTTTGCGTCACGTAATTGCTCGCCTGCGTGCCTTCATCACCGCCCTGCCGCTCGATAGCTGGCTAGGGCTTGTCCGGTGCAAAGATCTCGTAGTTAGCGGCATCTTTATTCATTGCAAAGCGCAGGATCTTTTTAACGTCTTCGTCTTTGACACCCTGCCCGTACATAACCTTATAGTTTGCATCTATACGCTCTGACAAATCCCAGTCAAAACGATCCGGATGTAAGATCATGCTAAGCCATAGCCAGGTAAGTGGTGATTCCTGGTTTGGTGGATCCCATCGATACCCACCCAGTGGCATTTTATAGACACGTTTATTTTTAACTGCCGACAAATCAGCAAAAAGCGGATTGTCGTAAACATCTTTTGGTGATAATTTTTTTTCAAAACCATTCAACAAAATAACTTCAGGATCCCAGCTTATGACCTGTTCAGGACCTACTTCAGCAAAAATTCCAAGCTCGGCTGCGGCATTCTGCCCACCCGCTAAATTGATATAGAAGTTATTATAAGACTTGCCACCGGCAACTCTCAGCTTGGACAGGTAGTTCATAAAATACAGCACGCGTGGTTTGTCACTGGCGGCAATCTTATCTGTCTCGGTTTGTAGTTCGGCTTTTACATCATCGCGCCACGAAATCATTTTTGCGGCTTTCTCTTCATTGCCTGTTATGGCACCCATAATAGTGAGCCAGCGGCGGGTAAACTCTTCTTTTCCGATCTTTATCAAAGCTACGTTTAGCCCGGCATTGGTTAAGGGATCGATGATGTCATCATTTAGATGTCCCCATTGAAACACCAGGTCAGGATCGAGTGACAATAGCGCTTCTACATTGGGTGAAAAGTTAAAACCGGGTCCTGCAACATCCGAGGGAATCGACAATGCATCGGGATAAAAAGTCTCGAGTATCTGGCCCTTTATTGCAGTCTTTGAGAGTGGATGCATACCAGCCAGTTTATCGGTACCGCCATCTACAGATATAAAAAGAGATGCGGCGGGAATTGGAATAGTCACTACTCGTTCGGCGACGCCATCTATTGTCACGGTGCGATCGCGCTGATCGGTAAAAGTGATCGGGTCGGCTACTGCGAAAGACGCTGCTGTGCCGGCAATCGCTGCTATCAGCAGTTTTGCCAGTGTTAGGGGTTTCATTTTAATATTCCTCCAGTGTTCAAATCCGTGCTTTGCCTGAACATTTTGACAGACTCATTTAAAAAAAAACAGGTTCGACTGCAATTGAACGCAGTTTTTACCGGCAGAATTTAGTCAATTTGCGCCTCGCTAAATGCTGGTAACAACTCAAGCCGCGCCGCCAGCGCATGCAGCTTTGGCAGTTCATTCACTGGCAGTGTGCCCGGAAAAATGTGTTCGATAAATGTCATGCCGACTACTATCGTCACATCCGCCTGCCCGATCTTATCTCCACCAAAATAGACATCAGCATCCAGCAACGCTTCAAGCGCGGTAAAACCATTGTTACATTGGCGAAGTTGCCTCTTTAACCGATCGTCATCGAGTGGCTTACGTCTGCGTTCTGCGTTAGCGCCCATTGCCCTGTCGATCGCACCAGTTGCCAGCGCAAGTTGATGCAAAGTTTGGCGGCGAGGAAAACCAGACTGCGGTGTCAGTGAATCGGAGCCTGCAAGCTCATCTAAATGATCGAGTATCGCATTGCTGTCGACTATTGTTTCTGACTCAGACAAGACAAACGCCGGAACCCGGCCGACCGGATTAATTCGTTCGCGCACTGCTTCATCGTCTATTGCAGAAATTATCAGCCGTTCAAATGGCATATTGTAAAGATTGAGCGTTACCGCAATACGACGCACATAAGGTGATAACAAACGACCTACCAGACAAGGGTATTTTAAATTCATGGCAGTTCTATAACATCACAGGTCGGTGATTGACAGCACGTTAAACGCACTCAACGGATCCATGGACAACAGCCGATTCGATAATTCGATTTGCAAACTTCTAAAGGTTTTCATTTCTTCGGCGCTTGCCTCTCCGGCCAGCGATTTGCGGCGCAGCCTTATAAAATCTTTTGGAAGTATGTCTTGCTTTAACCCTAACTCAACTGCCCGGCCGTTAGCAGTAATTCTATACCAGTAAGCTCCCTTAGCGGCTTCGGCAATATTTTCATCTGGTTGTTTGTTGCCAACAAGTTGAAAGGCTTCGCGACTTACTGCACGGGTAACCATTTCCACAGCATCGCGTGCACCAGGTCCGCCAAAGGCCGTTTCTACCGTAATATCGTTGCGATCAAGTGGTTCACCATCTGAGAGACTAGCCCATGCAGCACCTAACACGGTGTATCCAACGGTAAGGCCACAAAGGCTGCGTGTTCCGTGATATTTTTTTACGTCATCAAACGAAATTTCAATGGGTCCGTCGACATCTTTATAGGCAAGTGTTTTCATAAGATTTCAGTACTACGGTTAATTAGCAAATACGCGGCATTTGTTCACCGTCTGGCATATCCACCAGTCGCTGACCACCAAGCAAAGCATTCATGACCAGTACACCGGGTGGATCAGCTCGAACTTCACCGATGAGGGTGGCACTTTCTCCACCGGGTAAGTTTCGCAGCGCGGTAACAGCGGTGTCGGCGTCTGCTTCACTAACCACCGCGACAAACGTACCTTCATTCGCAAGGTACAATGAGTCAAGACCCAGAATTTCAGACACGCCTCTAACTTCCGGTTTTAACGGTAAGCTCGCCTCATCAATAAAGATGGCAGTACCCGACGCATCAGCAAACTCATTTAGTACAGCTGCGACCCCTCCACGAGTTGCATCGCGCATGGCCTTTAAGCCGGGAACCGATTGCGCCAATGATGTACACAGTGAAACCAAACAGCGACAGTCGCTGACCAGTTCAGTCTCAAGTCCAAGATCACCGCGTGCAACCATGATAGCGGCACCGTGTTCACCGATGCTGTTTGAAACTAACACGCGATCCCCGGCACTTATATTTTTCGGCGACAGGTTTAATCCCGACTGTATTTCACCAATGCCTGCTGTATTAATGAATATACCATCAGCGCCACCGCGGTTAACTACCTTTGTGTCACCAGTGACAATACTCACGTTTGCAACATCGGCTTCTTTTCTGGCGCTGTGAGCTATCTGTTTTAAGTCCGCGATATTGAAACCTTCTTCAACAATAACCGAGAAAGACAACGCCACAGGTTGCGCTCCTGATACCGCCAAATCGTTCACGGTGCCACACACGGCAAGCTTGCCAATATCGCCTCCGGGGAAAAATATCGGGTCTATAACAAAGCTGTCTGTAGTGAAAGCAAGAGGGCTGGAGCCTGTGTAGATTCGAGCGCTGTCATTTAAGTCTGACAGGCTTTTTGTGCCAAACTCTGCGAGAAAAATATCATCTATGAGAGCCTGCATTGATCGACCGCCTGCACCATGCGCCAGCGTAACTGTAGAACCATGTAACTTGTTTTGAGGCCTGGTGCTTTGGGTCAATGATCAATGCCCGCTGCATCATATTGATGGTACGCGGCGCAGGCGCCTTCTGATGAAACCATCAGGGCTCCCAGTGGCGTTTGAGGTGTGCATTGCTTGCCGTAGGCAGCACAATCGGTTGGCTTGATGATGCCGCGCACTACATCACCGCACTGGCAAATTTCAGGGTCAGCTACCTGCGCCTGTACCAGGCCAAACTTAAGTTCGGCATCATAGTGATGATACGCTTTGCGAAAGCGCACTCCGGATGACTCGATGCTGCCCAGACCTCGCCAGTCACATTGTTCTCGGTCTTCATACACCTCACCTATTGCACGCATCGCCTCGGTATTACCGTTCTCAGGTACAATGCGCGCGTACTGGTTCTCGACAGTTGCACGCCCTTCCGCCAGTTGCTTTAACACCATCAACAACGACTGCAACAGATCAAGTGGTTCAAAGCCTGACACCACAAACGGCTTGTTATGAATTGACGGAATAAAATCATAACCCCGATTGCCGATGACCATACTGACGTGCCCGGGGCCAATGAAACCATCGATCTTTGTTTGCGGATCGTCAAGCAGCGCCCTGAGGGTTGGGATGATAGTTATATGCTGACAAATCATTGAAAAATTACCTACACCACGGCGCTTTGCTTCAAGAATAGTCATCGCGGTTGACGGCATGGTGGTTTCAAACCCGAGCGCAAAAAACACAACCTCGTTATCAGGATTTTTTTCTGCTAACGCCAGTGCATCAAGTGGTGAGTAAACCATACGCACATCGGCACCTGCCGCCCGTGCCTGCAGAAGACTACCCTTCGACCCGGGGACACGCATCGCATCGCCAAAGGTAGTGAAAATAACACCTTCGGTTTGTGCAATGGTTACGCAATCATCAACCCGCCCCATGGGTAGTACGCACACCGGACACCCGGGCCCGTGCACGAACTCAATGGTATCCGGTACCATACGTTGCAGGCCATAACGAAATATTGAATGGGTATGTCCGCCGCAAACTTCCATAACATGCAGCGGTCGATCATCTGGGATTGGCACTTGTTTAAGTGTTACGTTTATCGCATCAATCAGTGCGCGCGCCTTTACCGGATCTCGAAATTCGTCAGCGTATTTCATTGATCGGCAGCCTTATCGACAGTCAGGGTTGCGGGCTGTTTAGCATGGCCGCATGCTCTTCAGCCACATCACCGAGCGCCTGCAGCAGCTCAAGTGTTTTTTGTGCTTCGGCCTCATCGACAATACCCATGGCAAAGCCGACGTGAACCAGCACCCACTGCCCAACCAGATCATCCAGTTCATCGGCAGCGGCCACGCAAGCCACGTTGACCTTGCGGCGAACACCGGAGACATCTACCTCCGCCAGGAACGCTTCACGGTCAGTGATCTCCTGCACCACTCCTGGTATGCCTAAACACATTTATATTCCAGCCTTGGTCATGCCTGTTTTTATCAAACACCGGGTCTGATAGTGGTTAATTGGGATAGTCGCCAGAGAGTGACAGCCCCACTGCGAGTTGACCGAGCGCTATGCCACCGTCATTTGGTGGCACGGCAGAGTGCAGAATTACACGCCTGCCTCCCTTTTCGAGCCTATCGGCTACCCGGTTGGAAAGCAATTGATTTTGAAAACTGCCACCACTGAGTGCGATTGGCGTCTCATCAGCCTGTTGTAACGCCACCTGTGCCCAAATATCAGCCCAGCCCAGATGAAACCTCGCAGCAGCACGCTGAGGTTGACCTGTTTGAATTTCCTGCAGCAAGGCATCCCATAACGGCGCCGGGTCTGCCATCATGACATCCTGAGTCGCACCGGCAGGTATGCACAACAATGACAGTGGCTCGGGAAGCCCGTGGTCTTTTATATAGCTAACTGCGGCATGTTCCAGCCGCATGGCAGATTCGCCCTCGTAGGACAGACGCGTTGGTGCATAGCCAAGAGCCGCCGCTACTGCATCGAATAACCGGCCGGTACTGGATGCGAATGGTGCATTGATGCCCGCCTCGATCGCGGCACAAACTGGTTGTACCGGGTAGTCAGCTAACATCGTCGAGTATTCCGGTGGCCAGCACTCATGCAAACCATAGTGCGCATATAGTCGCGCTACTAAATTTCGCCATGGCTCCTGTGCTGCAACATCGCCACCGGGCATTGCTGCAGGTAACAGTGTGGCGATTCGTACGGCATGGTCGTATTTAACGCGTAACACCTCAGCCCCCCAAATGTCACCGTCCGGTCCCAACCCGGTACCGTCCTGCACCAGCGCTATAATCTCTGTTTCAGTATGCAGTTGGTGTTCTACCATTAACGACGCGGCGTGCGCATGGTGGTGCTGTATAGAAATGATCGGCAAATCACGTGCTTTCGCATACTCATGTGCCATGCGTGTCGAATGATAGCCATTGTGCAAATCGCACATCACCACACCCGGCTTAACATCGAACAGCTCAGTTAACCTTTCAATATTTTCTAACAGATCTTTGGCAGTACGAAGATCACCGAGATCACCCATGTGTTGCGACAACATTGCCTGTCCGCCTTTGGCCAGTGCGAACGTATTTTTTGAGTCTGCTCCAAATGCGATGGCATCGGGATGATCATTCAGCCCCTCTGGCAAACTGATTAAGTGAGGTGCCAGTCCACGTGCGCGCCGAAGAACCTGTGTTGTAATTACATTAGTTGTGTTTTTTTGGGTTGCCTTTGTCTCAGAAGTATTCGAGCGGGATATCTGCACCACGCTATCGTCAATTCGGTTTTCTATTTCTCGATTGTGCATCAACCACCCATCGACAATATTTGCAAATTCGCGTCGAGCGGATTCATTGCCAGTCACCTGCGGCGCACCTTTGTCATTGCCACTGGTCATCACCAGCGGTTTGTTGAAAGCATCGAGCAACAAAAGATGTAGCGGCGAATAAGGCAGCATGATTCCAACCTTACCCAGCCCGCACAACACAGACGATGCTAAGTTGGAACCTATCCTTAGTTGCAGTAAAACAATCGGTGCAGCGGGTGATGACAATTGCGCATCGATTTTCTTCTCAATGCCCGGATCAATCAGCGCGTAACGTTTAGCAACATCACTATCCCGGACCATAATGGCAAACGGCTTTGCAGGCCGTGACTTTAGTAAACGCAATTTAGCAACCGCTTCTTCATTGCTTGCAAGGCAAGCCAGATGGAACCCGCCTATGCCGCGCACCGCCAACAAGCCGCCCGATTGCAACAGCTCAATTGCCTGCTGTATTGCATTTTTTGCAGCACAAGCCTGCTCATGACTATTCTTCGTTTCAGAATCCGGTTTACTTTCAAACCAAACCTGCGGGCCGCAATCGGGACACGCCACCGGTTGTGCATGATAGCGACGATCGCTCACATCATTGTATTCTGATTGACATGCGTTACAAAGTTCAAACGCATTCATCGTGGTGTTTGAACGATCGTATGGAATACCGTGAACAATAGAAAACCGCGGTCCACAATTGGTGCAGTTTAAAAACGGGTAGCCAAAACGTCTGTCTGTCGGATCGTTAAGTTCTGCAGTACAGTCGGCACAGATCGCAGCATCTGGTGCAACACCCGTTGTGACAATTCCTGTCGAACTTGTGCGAATTTCAAACGGGTAGCTAAGTTCATCGTCGCAGTTTTCTAAAACAATGCCATCTATACGCGCAAGCCTTGGCTGTTCGGCAATAAGCTGTTGCTGAAACAAGTCGGTGGCATTGTTGGGTATCTGGATGCACACACCATCTGCCGAATTGCGCACATACCCGGGTAAGTCGAGTCGCAACGCCAGACGCCGTACAAAGGGCCGAAATCCCACGCCCTGTACGATGCCTGTGACATGTAGGCGTGTTGAATTCACCGAAGGATACTGTACACGGCACTGTTCACTAAGAACTCACACCAGCGACTTTGTTCACCAACTGATGAAAATACTCATCTGACCAAAAATCCAGTCCATCAACGTTTGATAAAAACGGTTTTACATCAGCCTTTGCCTGTTCAAAGTTAACTTCATCAACACGCATATGTAAGGCTTCGTGTAACATTTCGATTGTTAGTGTTTCCACTCCATCGAATGCACCGGTCTGTTGTGCGCGAGCTAAGAAATGCTTAAGGCTAATCGGATGTGCATGGCGTATGTACCACTCAAAATCGTACCAGTCCCGCCCCCTAACCCGGTTTTTCCAGTTTCGATACAACAGCGCATGCAGCTTCCCTGCAAATAAATCCGGCAGTCGAAAGCACTTAACGTAAAACGAAAACGGTTGAAGAAGAAGCAGTTCTTCTGTATCAAAGTTACCTGGAGGTTTGGTGTCAACCTCAAAGCGAATTTTCACAGGTTTTGATGATGACCATTGACTTACCTCAATTCCGTTCAGAGTCAGGTCGTGAACGTGCGTATTACTTTTCAAAAATGCCGACTGAATAGTAGTCTTTTTAGTTTTGTTTTTTGTTGCAATTTGCACCTCAATGCCTAATGCAGAGAACTCTTTTACTATTGCGGCGAAATAGGGGTCAAGCACAAAATCGTTGTCATCGGTGAGCAGACTAAAATCCAGGTCCTCGGAGAAACGATCTATTCCATGGAATATGCGCAATGCTGTACCACCATAGAATGCTGCTTTTTCAAAAAATCCACTGCGATAGAGACCGGCAAGAGCTATCTCTTGCATAATTTCTCTAATCGCACGATGAAAATCGTCGTTATCATTTATGTTGTACCTGGTAAGCATTGATTCAATCATGACACTGACTCAATAGCTTTAGATAAGTTAGAAAGTATTTGTGTTTTGTATTGGGCGTTCAGACAATCGTTAACTATCTGAAGGTCTAAGGCACTTACATCAGCTTCATCCATGCGCAAATGATCGAACAGATACGCGAGCATCGCACGTTTAGATTGAATCCTGATTAGTCGGGTAGTGACTAAAAGATCGCATAACGCTTTTGTCGGTGTTGCAATTATAAAAGCCGACAGCCTCCTGTCCTCGCTGCTTAAACCCCGGCTGGTTAATCCGTATTTATAATAGTTCGCTGGAACCGGGTGGTAGGTAAATCGGCCCAGTGAGTTACTGTATTCCCGTGTACGATCAATACATATTGATGACACCCCTGCGACCCCCTCTGGTAGCAAGCCGTAATAGCTCAAAGCCCAGTGACTGGAGACATAACTCGGCCCATGTAAGTGATTGGCTACTAATTCTCTTGAGAGCTGCGGGTTATCAGATAATGTGTAAAGTCCCTTTTTTAATCTTGTGAGTGTGCCGACTCGCACTAACTCGCTGATTTTGTCATTCGGTCGGGCGTAGCCAGCCAGTTCTGCCAAAAGGGCAGAATGTGAGATTACTTGCTGTTCGTATCGCTGTAACATGAGGCTATTTTAGCAAATAATGCACAAATAATCGAAATATTTCCGATTATAGTTACAAAATATGCTAAGAATGATCACCGCAGTCTTTCGATCCCTCCAGTGCCTGTTCCCCAAAGCCTTCCTGTCCCAAAGCCTTCCAGTGCCTCGGTGAAGGGGTTCAGACGGGGGTTTTCTGTCCAGCCTCTTTTGCCCCCGCTAAGCCCCTATGCCTGTCTGCGCAAACCTCCCGCGAGGTGTTTCTCTATTTATCTGAGTATTAAAGCCTGAATTGGGGCGTAGGTGTGCTATCAAGTAGTAACAATTACCGAACATAAACGCCGGATAATATTTTCGGCTCTGTGTAATATTGTTTTTTATTAGATAAATTGAGGAACCAGCTATGCAGGAGAACGTACTGCTAGTACGCGATGAAAATGAACTCGGTAAAATCCACCACACACTGCAGCTAAAGTTCAATCAGGCCACGGTATCCGTGCGGGACATAATCACTGAACGGGTATTTCATGAGGTTGAAAAGTACAACCAGAAGTCAATCGACTATCAGCATGGTTTGGTTGTTCCACGTAAAATGGAGAAGCTACTCAATAACAAGCCTGAACGAAAGAAAGTAGATGCCGAAAAGCAACTTACCATTGCACTTGAAGCGTTTGAAGGAAATGGCTTTTTTATACTGGTGAACAATAAGCAACTAGAGAGCCTGGATGATCAGGTGACTGTCACTGCCGATTCCTCAATATCATTTGTGAAATTAACTCCATTGGTTGGAGGCTAGATTTTGTCAACCAGGACCAAACCAAAAAGAGGTAAACTTGTAGAAGACCAGTTTAGTCCGGCCCTCGACCAGATCGAAACAGAACTTGCGGCATTAAAATACAACATGTACGG
Source organism: uncultured Granulosicoccaceae bacterium (assembly GCA_964388065.1). GTDB lineage: Bacteria > Pseudomonadota > Gammaproteobacteria > Granulosicoccales > Granulosicoccaceae. Next base: position 4,196 of record CAYLZS010000497.1, on the reverse strand, counting down.
GAAGCCGCCTTTTAAGGACTGTGAAACCTATCAGACGTTAAAATCATTGCCAGCGGATGAGAAAATTAAAATGTTGGTTTCGGTGGTTCGTCGAGGAAACTATTACGAATGGCCAGAGGAACATGATGGCAGTGGTGTAACCAACAGTTATCACTGTTATTCAGGGTTACTGGACGCAGTGCTCCGAACCAAACTAGATTTTAAACAAGCGTACAAATTTTCATCCCTGTTTAGCGAGCTGTATGACAGTACAAGATTTTCTGATACCGGGTTTGGTCTTTCAAGAAGACCTCTTGGTCTCTTTGTTAGTCAAATAGAAAAGCACATCAAGCAGTATGGAATTTATGATGAACTCAGGAATGAAATTAACATTATTCTGGATCACCCTCTGGTTAAACCTCAATTAGAGGTTATAAGCGAAACGAGCGGATGGGAGGCGGCTGTTCAGAAGTCTGTGCAGAAGCTTAAAGTATTGGTGTTTGATGAGGGCGAAGATAGCCTGCCACCTTATGAATTTGGTAGCTATATGGTTGCCAGTATTATCAAAACAGACCTTGATAAAATAAAAGACAAAAACAAGTGGCATGCCCTTTTCCATCATCTGGCAACGGCTAGTGGTTCTAAACCGTCAAACAAATTCATAGAACAAACACCTCCACTAATTGATGATATCGGAACCAAAAAATACAAAGCAAAAGTGAACCAATGGTTGGGTGAAATCGCAAATCTCCCGATCACAGAAATAGAACATACATCTGTCACAACCGGATTCACACACACAACAACAATGTATATAGAAGACTCGGTGTTTAGTCTGCTAAAAGGAATGTGTTGGTCTCTGAGTCGATTCCATGACCAGGAAACGTTGAAAAATCTTGCAACGATAACGGAGAAGTGTTTTCAAAAAATTCCTGGTAAAGGGCCGGCTGCGGCAGCTGTTGGAAACGCTGCAATATACACACTTGCGCAGTCGAAAGGTTTGGATGGTATAAGTCATTTATCGCGGTTGAAATTGCGAATTCGCCAGAATAACACCCAGAAAATAATACAAAAATACATCGATGAGCAGGCAGAAAAACTGGGTATAAGTTCAGTACAGGTAGAGGAGTTGGCGGCTCCAGATTTCGAACTACAAGATGGCATGCGAGAAGAACAATTTGACGATTATACACTTCGACTATTACAAACCGACATTGGTCAAACGGAAATACAATGGTTTAAGCCAGATGGTAATAGTCAAAAAACGGTTCCTGCATTTGTAAAGGCTAATGCAAAGCATAGCGACAACCTCAAGAAAATACGTGATCTGGCGAAACAAATTAAACAGGCTTCAACCGCTCAGAGAGACCGAATTGACCGGTTGTACGTGGAGAATCTTAGTTGGGATCTCGATACATTCAATCAATATTATCTACAGCATGGCCTGGTGGGTCATATTGCGAAAAAGCTGATTTGGTGTTTAGACAAAACACCGGGAATTTTTCATGAGGAAGTATGGCAGGATGTATCGGGTAAAAGTATAAATACCAAAAAAATCGCCAAAATTGAGTTATGGCATCCTATAAATTCAAAACCAAATGTGGCGTTGCAATGGCGTGATCGCTTAGAAAAACTTAAAATAAAACAACCTTTTAAACAAGCTCACAGGGAAATATACTTACTGACAGATGCGGAGATTAAAACTCGAGTGTATTCCAACCGCATGGCGGCACACTTTCTAAAGCAACATCAATTTAATTCGTTGGCAGCGCTTCGCGGCTGGAAATACTCACTGTTGGGAGCCTATGACGACGGACGTGATGGAGAAATCGCGAGTAAACCTATTAAAGCATACCAGTTAAATGCCCAGTACCTGATAAACGAGGTATCCGATGACACGCAAAGCTTCAACGAGGCTGGTATTTGGAACTACGTCGCCACAGACCAGGTAAGATTTCGTACTGAAGCAGATGAACCGGTAGCCCTGACAGACGTTCCCCCAATAATACTCTCAGAGGTTATGCGAGATGCAGATCTGTTTGTTGGTGTGGCGAGCGTCGGCAATGATCCTACCTGGGAAGACGGTGGGCCAACCAGGCGTCAGGTATATAGACGCTATTGGCAAGGGTATTCTTTTGGTGAGCTTACAGAAGTTGCAAAAACACGTAAAACAGTACTTGAAAAATTACTGCCAAAGCTAAAGATCAGGGACGTAGCCAGTATAGATGGAAAATATCTGGTGGTTGTAGGTAAAAATCACAGCTACAAGATACATATTGGCAGCACCAACATACTGATATCACCGAATGATATATATCTTTGTATTGTACCCGGTGGTGGAAAAGATAAAAATCTTAATCGACTGTTTTTACCTTTTGAAGGTGATGCCGCGCTTTCAGTTTTGCTGTCTAAAGCCTTTCTACTGGCTGATGACGATAAGATTACTGACCCGGCTATAGCAAATCAGATTGCACTGAAAACATCGTGAGATTGAAAGAGGCTTTTATTGTGCAGTGTGGCCGCGAGGCCTATCGCTAATCCAGAGCTCTTATCCGGTGCTCGTCCTCTGACCAATTATCCAATGCCTGTCCCCGTAAGAGCCGATTATTAGTTCGACTATTCGGCAAACGACGCGCTGTTACAAAGTCGGTTTTGGCGAGTGCCTCGGGAAGTTGCTTCCCGCATTAAAAGATCCGTTTGACTATTGATTTAGTTAGAGGCCCTCTCGACGAAATCGTTGTATTAATAATATCGATAGAGGAGTTTTGAACACGAAGTGTTGTTCGCTTTATCCGGGGGCCGTTATGCGCAGGCTGATAAATACAGTCAACGTACAATTGCTACCTTTTGTGATACTGTCTTATGGAAGGACGGTGACACACTACAACGACGTTGTTCGGGATGGAGTGGGAACTGATATCACGAAGTCTTTCTGGAATACCAATATTTTGAAGTCCTTGTTCTATAGGTCGTGCCTCCAATGCGGCGTTCGGAGTATCCGAACAGGTAAGTTGTACCTGAAAGAGGTTGGTTGTCAATCCTGTCACAGCACATTTAGTGTGCACATTGTTGCGAAGATGGTTTTAGCGCTATTCGTCTTTGTTGGAATCCGTTTAACGTTTGTACTAATTCCAACGTTTGGAATTATTGGTAGCATTCTTTTTTGTTACCTGCTGGTGATGGGAATTGAATATCTGTTATTCAGGTACAGCCCGTTGAAGACGAGGAGCAGGAATGAAGGACGCAGGGGACTGATACTGTAAAAAGTGAGTAATATCTCTCCAGTGCCTTTCCCCTCAAAGCCCGGGAAGCTCCCATCCAGTGTCTGTCTGCACAATGTTATTCAGTTAGAGAATCGTGTCTTGCCAGTTTACAGACTGCTGATCACACCACCAGAGCAGTTTTCATTGGCAGGAACAAGCGAGCACGGCCATGAATTTCGCAGAGAAATTCAAAGCCGAAGTGATCATAGAAGCGCTGCGCATCATCGCCCAGACAATCGACTATGATAGCAACCGCCGGGAGGGATTCGTTGACCTTACAGAGGTAACGAATAGCAGTCACGAGTGTGATCCCACCGTAGCCCTCCCCTGCTCTGCGTTCATTGACCGCGAGCTGCGCGATCAAAAATGCGGGCACAGGATAGTGCGGTAATTTCTTCCGCATTCTTTCTGGCAGCGCTGAGCGCTCGATATTGGTAAATGAGACTGCGAAGAAAGCGACGATTGGAAATTTATTATCATCACCCTTCTCTTCGCCTGGTAAAACGAGCGTGGTGCTTGTACCCGCTTTTTTGTTTTGGAGCGCCCGGGCTTTTAGAAAATGATCAAGCGAAGGCTTGCCACAACTAAACGACGCCCGATCGTGGAGCGCTCGATCAAGCTCAACAAACATGTACGATGGCGTCATTCGATACCGCGTTCTCGCGCAAGTTTAGCGGCTTTTTGTAGCGCAGCATTCGGCGGTGTGGCTTTCTCACAAGCTGCCATGAACTGATCAAACACATCGGATTCCAACACCATCGATGAGTTTTCGGCGAGTACTCGATCAGCATCAGCTTCCGCTGCTCTCACGACGTATTCAGACAGACTCGAAGTGCCGGTCAACGCGGAAGCTTTCTTCAACTTTGCTTTGACGTTTGATGGCAATCGAATGTCCATCCGGTCTATTGTTCGTTTGGCCGATCCTGACATGGGGTTTCGCTCATAAGTATTGTG
>CAYLZS010000496.1:0-2276 GCA_964388065.1 uncultured Granulosicoccaceae bacterium | reverse complement strand
TGCTCGCCTTCACCGACAACACGAAAGGCGGTGGTACGATTCTCGATGCCCCATGTAAATGCAGGAGGCGCAAATGTACCTTCAGCGAAACGGCGCCATGAATTTACCGTCGGTGCAAAAACAAGCATCATCTCTGGCAGGAATCGCTGCATTCCGCCGATGAAATGCCGAAAAGTGTCAGACATATTTTGCTCATCACTTGCGCTAAAGAAAAGCGGCGTACCCTTACTATCGCGCAGCGACACATGTATATGAGTGGACTGACTGTCCGCCTCTTCCGACCAGCGCGGCATATAGGATATGGTTTGTCCGCGACGCACAGCCAGCACTTTTAGAAAGTTGCGCAGCAATATCAGCTGATCGACCGACTCAAGATCAGTATTCGCGTCAATGCAACACTCCATAAAACCACCGCCAATTTCTTCATGCATTTTGGCAAGCCGTACACCCATGGTTTCGCACATATCTGCAACTTCTGCGTACAGGTCAGACTGGATGGACTGATAGATGATTAAGTCATGGCTTGGATGCGCTGTTGCAGTGACAAGATTATCGAAATTTTTGGCTGCCAGCGTTTCACTGGTTTCATTGAATACAGTAAATTCCTGTTCAAAACCGTACAACGGTTGTACACCCATTGACTCTGCACGATTCAGTTGTTTTCGCAATATTGATCGTGGACAAAGCCCCTCTGCATCTCCGCTGAATTCAGCCAGATAAAGCTGTGCATCTTCTTCCCGTTCAAAAGGCATTGTTCTCAGACTGTTTGTATCCACCCGCAATATAGAATCATGAAAATCAGCATCATCGTCGGTGACGCCGGGGATTGGCAAAATTTCATCAGTAGGATCAAGTGCCAGTTGCGCAGGCGCCATTCCCATGCCATTTTTCAGAATACTCTCAAGACCCCGTTCGGCAATCTTCTGACCTCTTAACAGTCCATTGGTATCTGCGATGGCAATGGTCACAAATCGATTTTGGTTACCTGACTTTTTAGGGTCTGCTTTTTTAGGGTTTGCCATAAGTATTCATTCACCAATTGATCGTGATGTCTTTTTGTAACTGTCGACTTTTTCCGTCAGTAACGCCAGATCGTTTTGCAAATCTGTTGAATAGATTTTTAAAAAACTGCGCAAGCCGTGACTGATAGAACTCAGCAGTTCCTGTCTGTCCGGAAGCGCGTTGACAAAGTGCAAATGATGATCGCGTGGTCCGGATAAAATTAAAGACCAAAGCTCCTGTGCGGCATATTCGACGTTGTCTACATCAAGCTCACCTGAGGCATGGCACTCTTCAATAAACTTAACCAACCCCGTAAACGCTTTGCCAGGGCCCGCCTTATGGTAGGTTTCAGCAATTTGCGGTCTTCTTGATGCCTCCCCCAATACCAGTCTTGCCAGCGACAACATGTCTGTACGCAATACAAAATCTGCATACACCCAGCTGAAGTTCCAGAGTCTGTCTACCAGCTTTCCATCGGGTGCCGAAAGCGGCGTAATAATATGTTCGCAGCCTTCCTGCAATACCGCAGTAAAGAGCCCGTCTTTGTCACCGAAGTATTGGTACAGCGTTGGCTTGGAGACGCTGGCACGTTCGGCAATTTTATTCATTGAAGCGCCGTCATAGCCCTGCGCACTAAATTCCTGCAGAGCCGCATCCAGAATACTATTTGTCTTTGCCTGTCGCATGGATTGTCTGCCGGGTGACTTACTGATGGCAGCACCGGGTACGCGATCAAGAAAATCAGTTAGCTGTGTGTTAAACGCAGAAGGTGCTTCAAGGTTGCACAAGTGCCCTGCATCCTGAATAACTTCAAAGCAGATATCCGGCAGTTTGCCCACGCTGTTTACTTCATCAAACAAACGCAAACTGATCCGTCGAATTTCTTCAGGCGGTGCCAGCCGATCATGCTCTCCGGTCATCAACAATACCGGGCAATCAATTCTTGAAAAGTCGAACTTTTCCATTGGCCTGGTAAAACAGGTCAGTGCATCAAGGTAGGTTTCACTGGGTATAGTTGCCATTGAACGGTGCAGGATGTCACGTTGTTTTTTGGTCGCTGACGGTCCGGCAATGAGTTCAACGACATCTGTGGCAAAGTCGGCCGGTGTCTTGCCCGCTGCCAGTGGTTTGCGGCGTGCGTTAAGAAAACTTTCGCGTTCTTCAGCATTCGCTTCCGACATACCGGTGCAACCGCCCGCGAGCACAATACCCGCCAGCAACTGTGGATGGCGCATCGCAAAGCTGGTGGCAATCCAGCTACCCATGCTGAGCCC
>CAYLZS010000495.1:0-13964 GCA_964388065.1 uncultured Granulosicoccaceae bacterium | reverse complement strand
TTACATGTTCATACATCCCGGGGCTGAGAACGTCGGCAACCTCCCCTGCATTACCAAACACTGCCGCCTGACCATCCCGGACCGTCAGCTGCGCGCCGTATTTGATTTCATTACCGTACCGCTCAAAGCGATATACCATCGCGTCATTGGTGTCATCAGTCCACGCAATGATGTCAGTGAATTCACCAGAAAGTGTGTCAAACAAGCCCATTACTTATGCTCCTGTGGATGTTGCGCGGGCGTGCGAGCTCGCAGATACGAGCTTGCCCTTCAAATCGCTTTCAAGTTGTTGCAGCGTGCGCTCGGCTTCTTGCCGTTTCACTTTACCTTCATCTGCAATTTTCAAACTCTCTTCGATCGTTGCAATCAGATTTTCGTTAGCGCGCTTAACGGCTTCAATATCAAAAACACCTCGTTCCATTTGCTCGCGAACTTCGCGGTTGGCGGTACGCAGTGTCTCTGCATTTTTCTCAAGTAAATCATTGGTAAGATCGGTCGCTGACTTTACACTCTTGGCGGCCTCCTGTGAACGGAATACCGTCACGGACTGAGCAAGCTGTTGCCGCCATAGCGGCACGGTATTTACCAGCGTCGAGCTGATCTTTGACACCAGGCCTTTGTCGTTCTCCTGCACCATGCGAATGCTCGGCAGGCTTTGCATTGCTACCTGACGGGTAAGCATTAAGTCGTGAATGCGTCGTTCAAGATCATCGCGAGCGGTGCGCATGTCGCGCAGTTCCTGTGCCTTGAGAACGTCGTCTGTGTTTTGTGCCGCTTGCGAAAGTGCCGGCAAATCTACAGTATCGAGTTGCTTGAGCTTTTCTTCACCGGCTGCAATATAAAGTTCCAGCGCATGGTAGTAGTCAAGATTGGCATCATAGAGTCGATCAAGGCTTGCAATGTCTGTCAGCAGTTTGGTTTTGTGATCTTCAAGATTGTCGGTGATCACATCGATCTGCCGGCGCACTCCTTCATACTGCTGTACAAACTGCACTGCAGGGGATGCGCGTCTGAACAGGCGTGCAAAGAAACCTTGCTTTTTAGTCGGATCCATTCCCGCGACATCAAAGCCACGCAGCACGGTGACCATATCGTTTAAATCCTGTCCGGCAGGTCCTACATCCTTATTGCGTACTCCTTCCAGCATATTGTCACTGATTGTAGTGAGCTGCTCCTGGGCATTGCTGCCGTAGAACAAAATGCTGTTGGAATCTTTAAGATCGATGTCGTTCATCAACTCTGTGATTCTGCTGCGATCCGTTTGGTCTGCGGTTTCCATTGTGACCATCTCATACTTGAGATCCGGTGACAGCATCGCCTCCAGTTTGGCAACATCTTCCTTCAACGACTCGTCCGAAGTAGTTGTAATGCTTCTATTCTGTGTGTCAGACATAACTCTTTAAACTCCCCTTAATTTGGTGCCGTTAACTGTTCTGGTATTAACCTGTTGAACCAGGCCATGGTGCATGGCGACATGTTTGCCTTGCTGTTGCACTGCAATTCACGGCTTATACGCCCTCTTTTTCGAGTTGCATCTGCAGAACTTCTATTTGAACATCGAGCTCGGTCAGGTTGTTTTCCAACAATTTGCCTTTCTGTTCTTCAATCACTGTTTCAATTGTGTCCAGTACGTTGCGGAAGTTGTTTTCCAACTCACCATTGTCGCCGTACTTGTGAGTATTGGCATAGCCCTCTGTAACGCGCTGGGCACCATCGAGGTAGGTTCTTAAAAATTTTCTGGCGCGCCTTAAATCTCGCGGATCTTCTTCGACGATATCAGTTATTTCTCGCACACCGACAACGATGTTTTTTAGCCTGTCTTTCATTTCAACGTTGTGGATTCGATCACGGGCCGCTTCAATGGCCAGAATTTTCTGATCCGCTTCATCGAGGATTTCCAGTACTTCTTCAGAAGTAACGCCTACTGCTGACATATCCGGTGCGTTACGGGAAGGATCTGCACCATAGGTAAAAATTGACCCAATGGATGATGCAAGGCCGAGCAGCAAACTGCTAAACAATGTTATTTTTGCACCGAGCAATGCGCCAATAAAAATTGCGACGCCCAGTATACCCGCACCAATAGCTTTGTAGGGCACGGTACTGCTGCGGCGGACAATCTTGCGACGTTTTGCTTCCCGCTCTATGCCAACGCCCTTGCGCACCAGAGTTGCTGCAAGCATGCAAAGCGCAAAACACACGGCAAAACCAAATGCGCTGCTGCTGTTACCACCCAGCATTCGCCAGAGCGCGAGAAACAGCATCGGCATTGGCAAAAGATACAACAGGAAGCCACTCGCTACAGGCACGCGAGCGGCATTGTCAGGATCGTACTTTTTTGCACCACCGCGCTTTAGCTGGCTCACTTCACCACCTTTACGTCAGATCCGGAGTTCAAAACCCTGTCAACCGACGGACCAAGCGCACCGACGCAGGACACTCCGCCAATCGAGCAAACGAGCATTACCACCCCAATCATTTTTTTCAATTTTTCAGGCATTCATTCTGATCCACTTCAAACCTGTAAATTTAGGTGCGGACGCGTATTTGGGTATTCAAGCGATAGCGGGGAGATTTAACAGGTATGTCTTACTAGCTATCTGTCCATTTTATCAGGTTTCAGAAACCACTTTTGGTCGCATTAAAAAGCAGGTTTCGGTGAGTGTCTCCAGACCACGCGCGCCGAGGTTGCCAACCTGATCCGGACCACTGGCCGATTCCAGCGTTTGCACGTCATAAGCGCCGACGTAATGGTCGAGCACCTCATTATCGGACACTGAAAACGGCGGTCCTTTCATCATTTTTTGATCATAAGCTATTGTAATAGCAAATATTTCTGAACCACCTGGCAATATTTCCTGCAACTGAGATGCATAGGCTTTACGCATGTCCGGAGGTAACGCGATCAAAGCAGCACGGTCGTATACGCGACTGACTCTGCCGATCTGCGAAGGCTGCAGCTTAAAGAAGTCACCTGCATACAGAGTCCAGCCTGGTGCGCGAAATACTGTCAGATCGCCGTCTCGCTCGCAGACCGCATCTATTGACTGTTGTTTACAAAAATCCTGCAGCGCAGTCACGCTGAGGTCGATCCCGATCACGTGATGGCCGTATTCGTGCAACCACTGCATATCAAGCGTTCTGCCACACAGCGGCACGAAAACCACCTCACCCGGGAGCGCACCGCTGTCTGCCCAGTGTTTGACGAGGTAGGGATTGATTTTTTTCTGTTGCCATCCGGGCTGGTCAGCTTTTGCCCAGGCCTGATGCCAGAATTCATGTTCCATAAAGGTTTTCCGTTTCCGGCCGATATCTCGGGCGTCCGGAAATGAGCAGGTGATTTGCTGGCAGTTCACGACAGGTGAACAGCGATTATCGTCTGCGGTCCAATCTACCAGATTGGCTAGTGGTGCGACACATAGGGTATATTCGGTAGCTCAGGCTGCTGCAATTGCGAAGATAATTCAAGATGCGTAACAACGTACCTAATTCGAATACAAAAGGCGGAAGTAAATGTCTAAATCAATACTCGTAACTGGTGGTGCTGGCTACATAGGCAGCCATACAGTGAAACAACTCGGTCAGCAAGGCGAGAAGATCGTTGTGCTTGATGACCTTTCTACCGGCTTTGAAGAGAGCGTTCTGTTCGGTGAGCTGGTAGTAGGCAAAACCGGTGACATGGAACTGGTAGATCGCATCATGTCAGAACATAATATTGACACGGTTATGCACTTTGCAGCGCACACAATCGTACCTGAGTCTGTCGAAAATCCACTCAAGTACTACAACAACAACACTGCAAGCACACGTAACTTGCTGGAGTGCTGCCAGGGCAATAACGTTAAGAATTTTATCTTCTCATCAACTGCTGCAACATATGGCATCGGCGACGGTAACCCTTGCACAGAAGAAACAGCGACTGCACCAATTAACCCTTATGGTATGTCAAAGCTGATGTCTGAATATATGCTGGAAGACCTCGGTAAAGCATGTGACATGAAGCACGTCATACTGCGTTACTTCAATGTTGCCGGCTGCGATCCTGATGGTGAGATCGGACAATCTACCGTTGGTGCAACTCTGCTGGTTAAAGTTGCTGCAGAAGTTGTGGTTGGCAAGCGTCCGGAAATTTATGTCTACGGTACTGACTACCCAACAGAAGACGGCACCGGTGTGCGGGACTACATTCATGTTGCAGACCTTGCATCAGCCCACATTCACGCACTGGACTATTTGCGCAAAGGTGGTGAATCTACTCGTCTTAACTGTGGTTACGGTCATGGCTACAGCGTTCGCGATGTGCTTAACACAGTACAAAAGGTACATGGAGAAGATATTAAAATTGTCGAGCACCCACGACGCGCTGGTGATCCGCCAGAGCTAATCGCGAACGTTGACAAGATCCACCGAACACTCGACTGGACTCCTAAGCACGATAACCTGGAAACGATAGTAGCCACTGCAATCAACTGGGAAAAGCATTTACTGGAAAAGCAAAAGGTGGCTTAAATATCAGCGTTCGACAAAAAGCCTGAACTTTAACACCTGAGTCATAACGCCTGATTCCATAACGAAAAATACCGCGCTATGCGCGGTATTTTTTTGCCTGCAGTTTTTTACTGCGACTCTGATCTATCAACAGATGCTATACACAGATAAACCAAAGGTCTTGTCTGCTACAAGGCAAGATCCAGCATCAGATCTTCTGTGTGATTTCTACGCTGTACAATACTGTCAGCAATCATTTGGTAGTGAGCCAGTTGATCTGCTTCAGACAATGCCTGCACGTCGGTTGATTTTACTTTAAGTGCAACAATATCTGTCATTACTTCAATATCGCTGTCGCATTTGTTGCCGTGCAGGAAGCCTGATTCCCCGAAACAGTCACCCGGGCCAATAACCGCACTGAGTCCGTTATAACCCGCAATGCTTGCAACCCCTTCAATGATCACATACAGGTGATTGTCTATAGTGCTTTTGCGCAACGCTGTTGTGCCTGCACTAAAACGTACGACCTTGCTCACCGATGCAAAGCAGGCAACTTTGCGTTCGCTAAACTTTGAAAAATATTTAAGCTGCGATATCACCGGCACCCAGCCAGACATTTCAGGAGAGACCATGTCAGGTGGTGCCATTTTATCCAGTACGTCCTCAAGTGCTTCAGACATTTCAGCACCGCTGGAGTAACGCTTGTCGGGGTTCTTGGCCAGAGTTCTTGTCACCACCTGTTCAAGATCAGCTGGCAGGTCGGACCGAACAGACGTAAGCCTCGGTGCCGGATCATTCAAAATTGATTTAAACAGCTCTTTTACATCAGTTGCCTTGAAGACCTGCTGGCCGGTCAACATTTCAAAAAGCACTGTGCCAAGAGAGTATATGTCGCTGCGCGGACCGAGCTCTGACCCGCTGACCTGCTCCGGCGATACATAATTTGGGGTACCGAGGGCCGGGCGACCTGTACCGGCGGCTTCATCGGCCGTGGTGCTGATTGCGATACCAAAGTCGAGCAGTTTCACTGAGCCATCGTTGGCTATCATAATATTGGCCGGCTTAATATCGCGATGAACGATACCTTTGCGATGTGAAAAATCAATCGCCTTACACACTTCTGCGATAACACTCACCACACGGTGTGGCGTCAGCTGTTCTTTGCCGCGGCCATATTGCTTCAGCGATACGCCTTCGACATATTCCATCACCAGATAATTAAGTGGTCCGTCAATGCCTGCATCGTAGACGGTAACAATGTTCGGATGAGACAAACGACCAGCCGATAAGGTTTCGGTGATGAAGGCCTTCTGAGCACCTGGCATCTTGCCAGACTGCTGATCGAGCGTTCCAACCTGCGAGATCTTGATCGCAACATCTCTGGACAGAATTGCATCGTAGGCTCGATAGACGATACCGCAGGTACCACTGCCTATGCGCTCCAGCAATTGGTATTTACCAACTTTCGCCGGTACCTCGAAATCAACCTGTGCAGCACTCTGAGGTGCCTGGGAAGTATTTTGCGCCATCAATATTCTTCTTTCGTTCTTCTTCTCTATACAAGCATAGACAATATTTGACCATCTACAGGCTCAAATGACCCCTTTGACATACAAAGAGGTCCGGATTTACCAGCCAACTCCTGCAGATTCGCATTCACTGTTGGTGATGCGGTCGCCACTGAATCAATTTTTGTGCCACCTTCGAAGCTAAATTTCGCTGTGTAATCGCACCCGTAGCGTGTTTGGGCCCGCGATTGGCCCGGTATCTGGCCCGGTATCTGGCCGGGTAACTGGCCCGGTGGCACAGCCGAATTAAACGAAAGCTGATCACCATCCCGGGATGGCAATCTCGATGGAGAGATACCTTCCACCAGCAACAGCGTTAACAGCACCAGCGCCACAGCGAGACTGATACCGGTGGCAAATCCAACATTAACCGCATGTTTTAATATGAACGCCAGTACCGCCACAGACCACAAATCGAGCAGGATAATGATGTAGACCGACAAGCCGTACTGAGCGTCATCGGCAGCAGCATGAAAGGACGGAAATACCGGTAGCGCACAGGCATAGATGATTGCACCACTACCGCACACCGCAGCAAACGTTTGACTAAAGCGGTTCTGCAATTTAAAAATCATCAGCAACAGATAGATCAGTACACCTGGCACCAGCAATTCAATCACCACGCGGAAGATCGAATAGTATTCCCCGCCAACAATAAAATATCGCAACAGCCCAACCAGCAACGACAACATTATTGCAGTGGCCAGCACCCTATCGGTCGCAGGCAGTTCCTGCGGTGGAGTTTTAAATGACGCTACCCGAAAAAACAGCAAGACTATATGATTGAGACTGTGCATTTGCTTTTCCGACACTAGTGCTTTGCTGCAATACGGTTACCTGTTTCACCCACAGTTTGCATGAGCGAACTATTTTGAGCGAGTACAAGGCGGCAACGGTGTTACCATGGCACCTTAGTTATTCCACAACCGCTGAACCGCCAATGCGTTAGCCGATGCGTTAAATGACTGAAGATAAAATTGTATACGCAGCTGGTGGCAAAACCCCGCTACACACCCGGTTTCGCGGGTTTCTGCCAGTGGTGGTCGATGTCGAGACCGGTGGTTTTAATTGTCAGACAGACGCACTGCTTGAAGTAGCGGCTATTATCATCGCACAGGACGATCAGGGCATGCTCTACCCTGAACCTGTGGTCAGTACCCATGTTATTCCGTTCGACGGTGCGAACATGGATCCAAAATCAATGGAGATAAACGGTATTGACCCGTATCATCCGCTGCGCGCCGCTCGCAAGGAGCAGGACGCGCTTGGGCATATCTTCACACCCATAAGAAAAGCGGTAAAAGAAGCCGGTTGCAACCGCGCAATACTGGTTGGCCACAATGCGTTTTTTGATTTGAGCTTTATCAACGCCTGCGTCGAACGCAACGGCATCAAACGCAACCCGTTTCATCCGTTCAGTAACTTCGACACAGTATCATTGTGCGGCATGGCCTACGGACAGACTGTGCTGGCTCGCGCGGCGCAAACTGCTGACCTGGGCTGGAGCACCGCGGATGCTCACTCCGCGGTCTATGACACCGAAATGACAGCGCGATTATTTTGCGCTGTTATTAACAAGTGGGAAGAGCTAAACCGTCAGCAAACTACGCCTTAGCTGACGCCTCAACCATTCGGTTCAATTCTCCGCTTTCATTGAGCTCCATCACGATGTCACAACCGCCGACCAGCTCCCCATCGACATAGAGCTGCGGGAAAGTAGGCCAGTCGGAATAGGCAGGCAGCGCTTCGCGGATTTCAGAGTCCAGAATAACGTTCACGTAGGCGAATTCACGACCGATGTCCTTCAGCGCCTGGGAGGTTCGGCTGGAAAAACCGCACATCGGCATCTGAGGCGTACCCTTCATGAACGATAAGACCGGGTTTGATTCGATGTGGTTTTTGTTTCTCTCGTTCACGTCCATCAGGTCTTCTCTCTATTGTTGGTGTTCGGATGCTTGTTGTCTGGCCAGTAGTCCGGACAGCGTCGACCATTCAATACTGTGATCGATCATCCGGCTATCATCGCACAAGCATGGGGTAACTTTTCACCGGATTCAAGATTCAGCCACCGCAATTCTGCAGGTAATCACAGTTCATCACGGGATTGCGTGCAGGTGGTTCGGTTTGATTTATATCCTGTTCTTCCATAGTCTAGAGCAAAAGAGAAAGTCCGAAGCCCAAAATCGCAGTACAAATACACCCTGCACCGCGCTACTGTTTGCACAAATTGGTTCCTCGCAAAGCTAATTTGGCCACCGACCGGTAATCGCAAACTACTCCATCTATCGCATCACACTATCATCAGGAAAATTGATGTCCTCCAACAGCTCGACCTCATCGCTTATTCCGGCCTATGCACGATTACCCGTGTCGTTTGATCGTGGCGAGGGTGTACGCTTGTGGGATCAGTCAGGCAATGAGTACATGGATGCGCTGGGTGGTATTGCAGTATGCGCGCTTGGACATAGTCATCCGGCCATCACCGATGCAATCACCGAGCAGGCAAAGACCTTACTGCATACCTCTAATTTGTTTTCGATCACCCATCAGGAAAACCTTGCAGCCAAACTTTGCAATTTAACCGGGATGGATGCTGTTTTTTTTGGTAACTCCGGTGCAGAGGCCAATGAGGCGGCAATCAAATTGTCTCGATTACATGCGCGCAGAAAACAGATTGAGCACCCGGTAGTAATTGCATTTAACGGCAGTTTTCATGGTCGTACCATGGCAACACTGGCAGCCACCGGCAATGAAAAAGTACACGACGGTTTTTCACCATTGGTCAGTGAATTTCTACATTTACCTTACAACGATGTCGCAGCTATTGAAAATGTCACCGACAATAAAAACATCGTTGCAATAATGGTCGAACCCATACTCGGTGAGGGTGGCATAGTCGTTCCTGATGCAGGTTACCTGCGTGCCATCAGAACCATCTGTGACCAAAACGACTGGCTAATGATTTGCGATGAAATACAAACTGGTGTTGGCAGAACAGGACACTGGTACGCGAGCACCGTAGACAACATAACTCCAGACGTCCTTACCACTGCAAAGGCATTGGGCAACGGCATTCCTATTGGCGCGTGCCTGACACACGGAAATGCCGCAACACTAATACAGCCCGGCCACCACGGCTCTACCTTCGGCGGCAATCCTTTTGCAACAAAAGTAGCCCTTGCAGTGCTTGAAACGATGGAGCAGGAAAACACACCGGCCAATGCAAAAGCCACTGGCGATATTCTTAAGTCCAAACTCAGCGACGCGTTACACAACCGACCAGAGGTTAAAGAAATAAGAGGCCGTGGCATGATGATAGGCATCGAGATCGATGCCGATTGCACCGGACTGGTTAATACCGGTCTTGAAAATCGCGTGGTATTTAATGTAGCCGCAGGCAATACCGTGCGATTGCTGCCGCCATGCAATCTCAATGAAACAGAAACCAGTGAAATAGCCAGACGCGTAACCGACTCCATTGTGCAGTTCTGCGAAACCAAAAAGCCGGTCACCAATACATGAGCAAGGTACGACACTTCATCGCAGAAGACGATCTCACCCGTGAAGAGTTTTTTACGTTAATCAAAAATGCGATCGAACTGAAAGCTTCATGGAAGCGTGGTGAGATACGCGACACGTTGCAGAACCGCACACTGGCCATGATTTTTGAAAAAGCATCTACCCGCACCCGAACCTCTTTTGAAGCGGGTATGGTGCAACTCGGTGGTCACGCTATAAATTTATCACCCGCAGATTCACAGCTTGGACGTGGTGAACCGATTGAAGACACCTCGCGGGTACTTTCAGAGATGGTAGATGTCGCTATGCTCCGAACCCACAAACACGACACTATTGAACAATTTGCCAATGTCTCTTCCATACCGGTGATCAATGGACTGTCTGACGAACTGCATCCATGCCAGTTGTTGGCAGACATGCAAACTTTTTATGAAATTCGCGGCAGCATCGAAGGTGCTACGATCACCTGGCTTGGCGCTGGCAATACCAACATGTGTAATTCATTTATCAATACGGCAAAGCTGCTGGGCTTCACACTACATATCGCCTGTCCGGCAGATCTGGCACCCGACAATCAACTGATGCAAAAGTGTGTCGGACATGTGCATCTGATTGACGACGTCAACGCTGCTTGTGAAGGCACAGATGCCATAGTCACCGACGTATGGGCCAGCATGGGACAGGAAAGCAACACTGCAGAACTTTCAAAACTGCTCATCCCCTACCAGGTTGACGATAAATTGATGCAAATCGCCTCCAAAGACGCCATCTTCATGCACTGCCTGCCGGCTCACCGTGGCGAGGAAGTAACCGCCTCTGTCATCGACGGACCACAAAGCGTTGTCTGGCAGGAAGCTGGAAACCGGTTGCACGCGCAAAAAGCGTTGCTGGAGATGCTGATCGCCTGATTGACCGGTCTTAGATCCGCGTCTCTGGTCTGTCGTGACAATTCGCAATGTTTCCCTGTCTGGCCCGGCGTGGAAAGGTTTTTGCAATGCTCGCTAATAACCACCTTTTTGGCGAGCAAAAAAATGACTTTACCTTCTGTAAAGAAGGCTTTCCTTATTCACTTCGGAATAAGCCTGCTAATTTTCATTGTCCTGGCTGCATTGATGAGAATCATCTGGTACCCGGGAGACCTGTTCTTTATGGATGGCGGCTGGCAGGGATTGCAGCTCATCGCACCGATTGACCTGATTCTGGGTCCTGCTTTAACGCTCTGCTTCTACCGGCCGTGGAAGAAAAACATAAAATTCGATATGGCAGCGATCGCAACGGTCCAGATCGCAGCATTGGGTTACGGCGCTTTTGTCGCCTACCAGCAGCGTCCTGCCGCTATAGTTTTTGCCGAAAATCGCTTTGAAACACTGTCTTTATCAGAGTACAAAGCTTCCGCAAATGATTTACTTGAAGCAGGAATACAGCCGAAATCACTCAGCGAATTTTCTGCAAAAATGCCAGTATTGGTCGAGGCCAGAAGCTTTGTTGGAGACGACTACGGACAGTATCTCGCCGACGTTCTTAATGGCTTGCCCGAATTGCGCGAGCGCAGCGACCGCTACCAGCCAATCATTGACGCCAGACAGCAAATTGCCGAACACCGGCTTGGCTCTCAGGATGATGGCACAACCATTGCCGCTGCAAACAATGGCGGACAAAACGTTGAAATTCCCGCGAGCAGTAAGCCGGAAACTCTCGGGGAAGACGCAACTTTAGCGGTGCCTGCTGAAATTTATACCCTCAAAGCGAGGTACCTGGACGGCACAATCGAGTTCGATCCGGAGAGCTTTGAATGGACCAAAATTACCCGTGATTCGAAATCCGCAACCAAATAGATCAGCATGCAAAGCAAGAATGTAAAGACCGAGACGATCCGGGCGCTAAATGCTAAACTCGCCACCTTCTTCCTTTGTTTAGACTGTACATCAGTTGATCAATACCACCGGCACAGTTGGCAGCAAACGCACGCTTTTACGTGTCCCTCAGAGTTAACCGGATGCACTAGCGCTCGCTGCTGCTTTTGATTCTATGAATTTTTTATTTCTAATCGCCGCCGCGACGATGATCAGCCTTGCTGTCATACCCATTATGGTAAGGCTTGCACCTCGGCTCGGTATGATGGACATTCCGGATGAAGAACGGAAGGTTCACGCGACACCGACCCCGCGCGTTGGTGGATGGGGCATCATCATTGGTGCACTAATACCGGTCATCACCCTCGCAGAACTGGACAAGACAGCACTTTGCTACCTGTTTGGCTGTATTGTCCTGCTGTTTTTTGGCGCTATGGACGACAAGCGGGAGATGGGCCACTACACCAAATTTATCGGCCAGATCATCGCGGTTATCCCAATGATCTTTTTAGCCGATCTGCATGTCACCGCACTGCCTTTCATCAGCTACGAATTTCCAGCCTGGTTCCTGCAGGGCTTCACCATGGTTGCGATGATCGGAGTGATCAATGCAATCAACCACTCAGACGGATTAGATGGTCTGGCAGGTGGCGAAACACTGATTTCACTGGGTGCGATCGCATTGATTGCGTATCTGACACCCGGTGACAACCTGACCCTTATCATCGCACTCGCCTCCATTGGTGGTCTGGTTGGCTTCCTGCGCTACAACACACACCCGGCTATTGTCTTCATGGGCGACGGTGGCAGTCAGTTTCTGGGTTTTACTCTTGGCTTTCTGGCAGTCATATTGGTGGAGCAATCGGACACAGAGATAAGCAAGACAGTCGTTTTACTATTGCTCGGCCTGCCAGTCATCGATATTTTGACGGTACTTAAAAAACGAGCAATGTCCGGATCAAATATCTTTCGCGCTACTCGCAACCATATGCACCATCGCTTGCTTGAGGTGGGCTTTGAACACAAAGAGTCCGTCGTAGTTATCTACAGTATCCACACGCTGATGGTTTGTTGCGGTATCTGGCTGCAAACTTCCAGCGATTGGTTAATCACTGGCCTCTACATCATTATGTGCGCCGGCACTTACTACCTGCTGAATCATGCAGAGGGTAAAGACTGGCGACCAGGGGATGCCAAAGCAATCAGGCTGCTTTCAAGCGGACTGAATGCAATAGAGCAAAACCAGATACTCATGCATGGATCCAGAAGATTTCTCGAAATCGCAATTCCCGGATACCTGATCGCGCTGGCGGTATGGATTAATGAAATACCACGCGACTTCGGTATTGTGGCGGCATTCCTTGCGGTATTTCTCGCACTGCAAAATTTCAATGTTCATCCTTTTAAAATTAATGCTCGTCGCGGCATCATTTATATCACCGTGGTCTTCGCAATCTATCTGTCGACGATCGATCGCATTACATGGCAGAACGAGTATGCAGTAATACTGGAGTGGCTGTTTTATACCTGTGTTTGCATTGCGATTTTTCTTGCAATCAGATTTTCACCAGGCCGACGAAAAGAAGAATTCAAAGTCACCTCTTTTGACTGGCTGCTGTTATTTTTAATTGTCGGTGCATTGGTGTTTGCTAAAAACCCTATTTTGTTCGGCACCTTCAATGTCAATATCTTTATCGTGGTACTGGCAATTATCCTGTACGGCTCTGAACTGTTGCTGGTAGAGAGAAGGGAAAGAATAGATTTACTGGGCGGTGCCGCATTGATCACGCTTATCATTATCGCGATACGCGGATTTGATCTGGTTCAGTTCAATATTGGATTGGGTTAGCGCTACCCGGAAGCTCACCTCTTTCACTGCAATTGCAGTCAACAAACGATGACACTCTCTTATCGACACTATCACTCACTAGTCGTAATAGAGGCGTCACTATTGTTACACCGAGATTGCCCGTCATTGTGTTACCGCCCGTCGCTATCTCAGTGCCACTGATGCCGCCTTCAATCTATGCAGTTGGCTAAAACCACCGACCACCAACTCCACTTGGTGAAAGTAACTACGCTGGCATCAGCTCAGCGTCCATCGTAACAAATCCAGAACCTCTAACCTCGCTCTGAAAACTGCGAGAGTGCGTCCGCGCGCAAGGTACAAGTTATTACGGCTCTGATTCTGGTTAAGCTGCCGGCTCAGGCTCGGTTGCCGGATCCGGATCAACCGCAGGCTCTGGCTCTGGCTCTGGCTCTGGTGCTGGTTCAGGCTCTGGCTCTGGCGCTGGTTCTGGTGCTGGTTCTGGCGCTGGCTCAGGTGCTGGTGCTGGTGCTGGTGCTGGTGCTGGTTCAGGCGCTGGCTCTGGTGCCGGTTCAGGCTCTGGTGCCGGTTCAGGCTCTGGTGCCGGTTCAGGCTCCGGTGCAGGTTCAGGCTCCGGTGCAGGTGCAGGAGCAGGTGCAGGTTCACACGCTGGTGCCTGTTCAGGCTCCGGTGCCGCTCCAGGCTCTGGCGACGGGTCAGGCGCCCGCG
>CAYLZS010000494.1:0-5916 GCA_964388065.1 uncultured Granulosicoccaceae bacterium | reverse complement strand
ACTCCAGTCATCGGTGGTTTTACTTCGACTACCTGGCACAGGGACCCCATCTTTTCTCGCTTTAGATAGCCAATTGTATAGCGTTTGTTCGCTGATTCCCTCTGATCTGGAAACCAATGTCACCGGCTGGCTATGCGGAGGGAGTAATTTGGCTAATACAGCGTGTTTTCTTTCTGGTGAATAACGTGCCATTTTGTTGCTCCAACCGCCCCAGTGTGGATTTCCGGAATAATTGTGCAACTATCTTGACGTAGGGGGAGTCTGTATAAGACTAATTAAGTAGAGATACACATGACAAATGAGGATAGGCCGCTGCTAATTTACGGTGCTGGAGGGTTTGCTCGTGAGGTAGACTGGCTTATAGAGTCCAGCCCGTCTATTGATAAATGCGCTTGTTTTATTAAGGATGATGCTAAGCCCAATGAAATACTGCAAGACAAGCCGGTTTATACACTGGATGAGGCCAGTACACGTTACCCCAATGCACAACTTGTAATCGGAATTGGCAATCCAGCGACGCGAGAAATTCTGGTAAAGAAATCACTGGAAAAAAATCTGAAGTTCCGTGCAATAGTGCACGACACCGTCATGATCCACAAAAGCACCGAAATCGGAACAGGCTCGATCATCTGCGCTGGTAATCTGATCATGCCAAATGTCAGCATTGGACAGCAGGTGCAAATAAATCTGGACTGTACCATCGGGCACGATGCTCGTGTTGGAGACTACACAACAATCTCACCGGGCGTACATATTTCAGGCAATGTGGATATTGGCGAGGGTGTTTTTATTGGCACAGGTGCAAATATTATCCAAGGCACATCAGAGAGTCCCTTACACATAGCTGACGGCACAATTATCGCCGCAGGCGCCTGCATTACAAAACCAACAGTGGAAAACGGTATGTATGCAGGTGTGCCGGCAGTACGTAAAAAATAACTTAGCTAAAGAGACTTTTTTGCGTGCTATACAGACTGCGACGTGATTGCTGCCCGGGCTGCCCAGACCTCTACACAGAATATCATCCATAGTGTCCTGGCGCGTTGTGTCGAACTCATTGACGCTGAACCGGACAACAAAGCATCTACAAATCCTGGCTTGTAAAACTGGCGCACATAAGCGTTACTATCCGATAAATAATCGTGGATAATCGATTTTAATCGAACCGATACGATATTTTCTAATGACGTTTCAAACCCCCGCTTTGGTGCGGATTGCACTTGTTCAGGCAGATACCGGCGAGCCAGTTCTCGCAGTGCATACTTAGTGGTATTACCTCGAATTTTATATTTGTCGTTAAGGGAATGAGCGAAAGATAAAATATCGGAAGATAAAAACGGACTTCGGGTTTCCAGAGAATGAGCCATCGAGCCGATATCCATTTTGGGTAATAAGGCTCCATGCAGCAAAGTATGGAAATCCATCAGCATTAGTTTTGACAAGCTGCTGTTACTGGTTTGAGCTAATGCCTTATAGAACTGAGACAGCTCTCCACATCGCTGCACATGAGCTAAACCTTCACTATTGACATTGATCGTCGTGGCCAAATACCGTTCAAGACCAGAGCTTTTCATAAGATCAACTAAACGATAGCCATAGTTGTAATAGCTCATTTTATTCGTGGGACGTGGCAAAACGCGATGTAACGGTTTCCAAAGATTGAATTTTCTGTTCTCAGAACTGAATAGATCAAATTTTGAGAATGGCACGTATCGCCTGTAACCACCAAATAATTCGTCTGCTCCATCACCTGTTAAAACCACAGTAACGTGCTGCTTTGCAGCCTGACTGACATACCAGGTTGGAATAACCGAATCATCGCAGATAGGCTCGCCATAATTAAGCAGTATCTGTTCTATGTTCTGATCCAGATTGCCATAATCAATTCGCAAGGTTTCATGCTGGGTGCAGTATTTGGCAGACACAGACTCAGCCAGTGCGCTCTCATCAAACTGCCCTTCAAATGACACATTAAATGTTTTTAATGCATCCGTGTACTGTGAGGCGATTGCGGTAACCAATCCGCTATCAATTCCGCCACTTAAAAATGCGCCAACTTCAAGATCTGAGCTAAGCAATCGGTTTTTTACAGACTCATGTAATCGAGAATCCAGCTGATCAATTAAAGCTGATTCGTCAAACGACGGATCGGAAGCCTCCGCTGTCTTCGATAAATCAAACCAGCGCGTTAGTTTGGTCTCTAAGCTTTCGGTATTTACTTCGATATAACATCCGGCAGGACATTCATAGACGTTTTCATAGGGTGTACCGGAACGAAAAAACACGCCGGTCGAAAGATATGAATTTATCGCAGCATCATCGACTTTGAGACGACACATAGTCGCTAGCGTGTTTAGCTCGCTCGCAAACAGCAATTGATTTTTTGTCTGGCTAATATACAGCGGTTTCTCACCTGCTCTGTCGCGCGCCAGTATCAGTTTTTTCTTGTCTGCATCGTATAAGGCAACAGCAAACATACCATCGATCATGTCGAAGCACGCAAGGCCATATTGCTCATACATGGCAAGCAAAACTTCAGTATCAGACTGAGTCTCGCAACGAAGCTGATGTTGCTCTTTTAGCTGCACATGGTTGTAAATTTCGCCGTTGTAGGAGACAAGTAGATTGGCACGTCGCATCGGCTGCGCCCCGCCAACAGAGTCAACAATAGACAAACGAGCATGTAAAAGCTGCACGTTGTGCTAAGTAGCCGTGGTTTGTGCATCAGGGCCACGATGGCTCATTGAGGCCAGGGCCTGATCGGCATTAAAAGCAGATTAACCGTGCCGGCTATGCCACACATGTAATAGCTTCCTCTTTTTTACATGTCTGCATTAGATTTACCGATATTAGAAGAACCCTGGAATTTTGTTGGTGTAGCACGATTTTCAAGTGTTACACCGTCTCTGTTTAAAACGCTGAAAACGGTCTTAAGCAGAATTTTGCAATCAAGGCTAAAGCTCTGGTTATCTACGTACCATACATCCAATTCAAATTTATTTTCCCAGGATATCGAGTTTCTGCCATGAACCTGCGCCCAGCCGGTTATACCTGGCTTAACATCATGCCTGCGACTTTGCTCTTCGCTGTACAGCGGAAGATACTCTTTTAGCAAGGGCCGCGGACCAACTAAACTCATATCGCCAAATAGTACATTTAATAGAGCGGGCAGTTCATCAATACTGGTAGACCTTAGGGTACGTCCAAATTGTGTTAAGCGTTTATCATCTGGTAGCTGCTCACCATCAGGGCCAGCTGAATCCAGCATGGAACGAAATTTATATAGTCGGAAAATCCTGCCATTCAAACCGGGGCGTTCTTGAGAAAACAGTATTGGTGAACCCAGCTTTAAGCGTATTAACAGCGCTGTGATAAGTAATATCGGAGACGTAACAATGAGTGCAAGCAAAGCCACG
Source organism: uncultured Granulosicoccaceae bacterium (assembly GCA_964388065.1). Lineage (GTDB taxonomy): Bacteria > Pseudomonadota > Gammaproteobacteria > Granulosicoccales > Granulosicoccaceae. The sequence continues at coordinate 2,500 of CAYLZS010000494.1, read as the reverse complement.
ATAATGTCTATGGAACGTTTTAATTTCATGATCTCGATGATTGCAGCAGCACTTTAGTGGCCAACGTTTTTTTCCGGTCTTAATCTATTACAACCGAGTCGCTTCTTTTTGGGTCGCTTAGTGTGGATTCAGGCTTGCTGGAAACACACGTATTGATGATCTCATTGGCTCCCAGACCACCCGTTTCATAAACTGCAAATCCGACGTCAGCTGCGCTGGTTGACTGCGCCCATCCAATATACCGCCCGGATGGACTGATAACCGCTTGCGCCTGGCTAAAATATTCAGCTGACGCATTCTGGTAATGCACCAGCCGACGAACTTCTGAGCTGTGTATGTTCACAGCAACAATTTCATTGCTAAAAGGAGGCCATTCGGTTAAATCGCCTTCATAGGTAGCGAGCACTCAGGCACTGTTTACAGTGCTGCGCGCCGACGTATGCCGAGCATACCCATCCGGAATAATCGACTTAATTTTACCGTCTTTTAATCTTCTGGAGATCAAATTTCCATCATCCGGTTTGGATTTGGAGACACCAATCGCAACATCATCGCCATCAGCATCGATAGCCAGGTCGTAGTGACTGGGTCGCCCGTATTCCGCCCACAGATCTCCAACAGAATTAAAACTGTGATCGTACACTTGAGTAACATCATTTAGTGCTGGTGCCAGTCTACCATTCAAACGATATAGCGTCCGGAGGCAGACACGCTAATCCAGTCCAGGGCAATATCTTCGGGGTGCAATAATGACGATTTAACCGACAGGGTTTCCAGGTTTATCAGGCTGCTGCGCAGACGCCTGTCAGGGTTTCTGGTATCGATTCCGGTAACAACCAGCCATTTACCATCTCTGGAGAGATTACCTTCATACGGACCTATGCCCATTTCAACCAGAAATGGAAAGTCGAGTAGTTTTGTGCTTTGTCCGGTGGAGACGTCCCAGACCCCTAAATACGTATTGCCCACATACAGCATTTTGGATGGCTGATCTGGCATCCAGCGCATTTCGCGGCCCGGCGCATCGTGAACCCAGATAACATCTTTGCCATTTCCAGATAAGAAAACCTGAGTACCGGCTGAGTCCCAGTTGCTGACCCATAACAGCGATTCGTCACAGTTCCAGGCTTGTACTTTGGAATACAAATGCCGCGCTCGTGGTATCCAGACACGATTACTCTTGCCTATTGATTCACCAGCAGACCCGGTAACTACTCGTGCTTTCGACACCAGCGCCGGTCTATCACCATAGTTGCCTTCGTCTGCCAAGGCTAGTGTTGAAAACCAGTGACAAACGCTGAGCGCAATTACTGTCGTCACAGTCTTCACCATAGTGGTTGCGAAAGTGAACGGACATTTCCTCGCGTTGGGCATATGGCACACCTTGCATATAGCAATAATATTTGTGCTTGAGTAGCTTACCCAATTTTTCTCTATGGTGTATTTGTCGACAACGAACGATTCGATACACTGAGCCGTTGCCATGAACAGGCGTTCGAAGACCAAGTACCCCATGAAAAACGGACACCTCATTATTAACTAACTGAGGTTCTGACAATGGCTAAGAAACGAAAGAATAAATACAATCATTACACAGAGGATTTTCGTAGAGAGGCAGTACGTCGCTCTGAGGGTCCTGACACCTCTGCTGCTGAAGTGGCAAAGGAACTCGGCATTCATCCTGGACAGATTTATAATTGGCGACGTCAATATAAACGCTTGTCGGAGAAACAATTTAACAGCATGAATGGCGTAGATTACTCTAAAGAAGAATCAGAGAGAGTTCGTGAACTCGAACGTAAGGTGAAAGATCTTGAAGAGGAGAATGAATTCCTAAAAAAAGCGACGGCGTACTTAAGTATAGGAAGCATAAACGCTATTTTTCGCCATCACCAGCACTAACCGACGAGCTGCAAGGGTCAATCTGAGCCTGTTATTTCGTCGAATTTCCCTCGCTCGCACACTGTTCTGCGGATTTTCACCGGCAGCATTCTGAAATAGCCTCCAAATTCCCGGTTCCACACACCCAACAGACAATACCCCGCCTGCCAGCTAAGCGACTCTATACCAGCGATGGAATCCGTGAACTCGATTTTACCCAAATAACCCAAACGGCGGCGGCGCTCGACTCGGTGGCAAGTCTCCCGCCTGCTGTCGATTACACGTCTGCTTTGCTTCCACATGCGACAGGATCTGCCTGATCACCACCGGGTCTTCGATACACGCGATTATCCTCACACCGCCTCCGCAGTGCGGGCAAACTTCCACATCTATTCCGAATACCCGTTTCAGCCGTTGCGCCCAGCTCATTCCCCGACGCTTCGCCTTACTTTCCTCCTCATGCTCTGTTTGAACCGCAGCCCCGTTGCCCCTGCTTCCCGGCGTCACCTGATCACGCCAGCGTCTGTTCGACGGAAGGCCGCCCCGAGCGAAAACCCCATGGTAGCGCGCCAGGTTCACTCTCGGCTTCGGAATCAGCGCCACCAATCTTGCAATGAAA
>CAYLZS010000493.1:0-9554 GCA_964388065.1 uncultured Granulosicoccaceae bacterium | reverse complement strand
TCATAGGTACTGGTGCCGCGACCAATTTCATCCATCAATACCAAACTTTCCGATGTGGCGTTGTGCAGAATGTCGGCCGCTTCAGTCATCTCAACCATAAAAGTGGAACGACCACTGGCGAGATCGTCTGATGCACCAATGCGTGTGAAGATTCGATCTACCGGCCCCAGTTTGCAGGTCATGGCGGGTACATGGCTGCCGATATGTGCCAGCAAAACGATTAATGCCGTCTGCCGCATATAGGTTGATTTACCGCCCATGTTGGGGCCGGTGATCAGGAACATTCGTCGCTTGCTGTCAAGGTGCAGATCGTTCGGCACAAATGGATCTTTCAGTGTGGCTTCTATAACCGGGTGTCGACCAGCGTTGTAGCGAATGCCGGGTTCATTGTTGAAAGTCGGGCGTGACCATTGGTTGCTGACTGAGCGTTCTGCCATGTTGCAAAGCACATCGAGTTCCGCAACAGCTCGGGCACATTGCTTGAGTGCCGGTAAGTGATTGGATAAATCGGTAAGAAGCTTTTCATAGAGTGACTTTTCGCGATTCATTGATCGCTCACGAGCAGACAGGACTTTGTCTTCAAACTCCTTAAGCTCTTCAGTGATGTAGCGCTCGGCACCTTTGAGTGTCTGGCGGCGTGTGTACTCCTGTGGCACTTCACCTTTGCTTGCTTTGGATACTTCAAGATAGTAGCCGTGTACCCGGTTGTAGCCCACTTTAAGTGTTGCAATGCCGGTGCGCTTGCGTTCACGTGCTTCAAGTTCGGTTAAGAAGTTGTCGGCATTTTCACTTAGGTTTCTGAGCTCATCCAGTGTGCTGTCGAATCCTGTTTTAATAACACCACCGTCTTTTAAGGTGGCGGGTACTTCATCGTTGAGCGCGTCGTTAAGAAGGGTGCGTTCGCGATCGAAGCCGTCAAGGCAGTCGCAGATTCCGTTTAGCAGGTTATCTGTTACCTTGCTGCACACACTGTGTAACTCGGGCAGACGACGCAGACTGTTGCGCAGGCCAAGCAGGTCACGCGGTCTTGCACTGCCAATAGAGATGCGCGCGAGAATTCGGTCTATGTCTGCAATGCCGGTAAGCTGTTCGGTGAGTACATCCTGCAGAGCTGCATCTGCAATTAAAATATCGATCGCGTTAAAGCGTGCGTTTAGCGCTTTGTGGCTGCGCAGTGGTCGGTTGAGCCAGCGCGATAGTAGTCGACTGCCCATGCTGGTGCAGGTTTTATCCAGTATGGCTTTAAGGGTTGCTCCTGGTTGTCCGCTGATGCTTGAGTCGAGTTCGAGGTTGCGTCTGGTGGCGGCATCAAGTGTTACTGCATCGCTTTGTGCTTCTGTTGTAATACCTTCTAAATGTGGCGGCGTACCGCGATGTGTTTCGCGAACGTATTGCAGCACACAGCCGGCAGCACCAGTGGCGAGTTTTAAATCTTCACAGCCGAATCCCTGCAGATCTTTGGTTCCAAATTGCTCGCACAACTGTTCGTTTGCAGTGGTGGTGTCGAAGTGCCACGGGGGTCTTTCACGCACTGTGTAGCGTTGCTGTAAATCGCTTAGCCAGGCAGCAGAGCTGGTATTGTTAGCGCCATTGAGCTCACTGGTTAAAAGCTCACTGGGTGATAAACGTGCAAGTTCTGCCTGCAACAAGGTTTCTGATTCGAATTCAGTGACGAAAATGGTACCGACTGCCAGATCAATGCTTGCAACACCGTAGTTGTCACCGTCACTGCACAGGGCGGCCAGCAGACAGGATTTTCTGTCGTCAAGAATTGCTTCATCGGTGACAGTACCCGGGGTCAGGACGCGAACAATTTGTCTTTCTACCGGGCCTTTACTGGTTGCAGGGTCGCCAGTCTGTTCGCAGATTGCCACTGACTCACCGTAGCTGACGAGCTTTGCCAGATAGCCCTCTGCTGAGTGATAGGGTACACCGGCCATCGGAATTGGCTGATCACCGGAAGTACCGCGGGCGGTTAGTGTGATGCCGAGTAGTTCGGCTGCTCGTTTGGCATCGTCAAAGAAGAGTTCGTAGAAATCTCCCATGCGGTAGAAAACCAATGTGTCCGGGTATTCCGCCTTGATACCTAAATACTGGCGCATCATCGGGGTGGCGGGAGCTTTATTTGCGGTACTCATTTGGCTATTGTATCGAAGGTGCCTGGTGAGATTCTTACAAAGACACGCCCCGGTTAATTTGTGTTGGCTCTTAAGTTAAAGATAGTGGTAGTGCAGTGACAGAGATACACTGTGTCGATGATGACGACAGACATGACTGCAATAGTTCAGGCACTCGCGACACTTGCAATAAATAAGAAGTGCGTGATAGCGACTGCGGAGTCGTGTACCGGTGGGCTGATTGCAGCTGCCTGTACCGAAATCTCTGGCAGCTCTGCCTGGTTCGACCGAGGCTTTGTAACTTACAGCAATAACGCCAAGCAACAGATGCTTGGAGTGAGTGATGCGACATTGCAGGCACATGGAGCAGTCAGTGAGGCAACAGTTATAGCCATGGCCGAAGGAGCGGTGGCGCGAAGTGATGCCAATGTTGCCGTGTCGGTCAGTGGTGTCGCCGGACCCACCGGGGGTAGTGCAGAAAAACCTGTCGGTACGGTCTGGATCGGCTGCGCGGGTGATGGCTTTGCAAGCACGGCAAGTCATTTTATTTTTGCTGGTGACCGGCAATCTGTGCGACAACAAACCGTCGAAAATTCTGTGCATTTATTGATCAGTTGTATCGATTCTGTTTCATGCTGAGTTTTCATTACACGATCATCAATAGGCGCAAGGTGCCTGTAATTCGGCTGTGAAGATAAGGCCTTTATGCGATAATTCCGGCAGGCCAACAGGCCGTTTAATGCTAACCGCGCCGGTCCGCTCGCCGCTACGCCAGATAGTTTCGATTACGGGCCGACTATAGATGTAAATCAGGAGTGTCCAAACGTGGATGACAACAAAAAGAAAGCCCTTAACGCTGCACTAAGCCAGATCGAAAAACAGTTTGGTAAAGGTGCTGTCATGCGCATGGGTGATGCGCAAATCAACCGGGATATAGATGTTGTCTCGACTGGTGTACTAACGCTCGACATCGCGCTGGGTATTGGTGGTTTGCCTAAGGGTCGAGTGGTGGAAATCTATGGACCTGAATCTTCAGGTAAAACCACACTGACTCTGCAGGCTATTGCAGAGTGTCAGAAAGCCGGTGGCACCTGCGCATTCGTCGATGCAGAACACGCACTGGATCCGGGCTATGCAGAAAAACTGGGTGTCGATGTCGATGACATGCTGGTATCTCAGCCGGACACAGGTGATCAGGCGCTTGAAATTGTCGATATGTTAGTTCGATCCAGTTCTGTTGATCTGATTGTTGTTGATTCAGTCGCAGCACTTACTCCAAAGGCAGAAATTGAAGGCGACATGGGTGATTCTCATGTGGGTTTGCACGCACGTCTGATGTCTCAGGCACTGCGCAAGCTGACTGCCAATATCAAACGTTCGAATACACTGGTCATTTTTATCAATCAGATTCGTATGAAAATTGGCGTCATGTTCGGTTCACCTGAAACTACCACCGGTGGTAATGCGCTTAAGTTCTACTCTTCTGTGCGTCTTGATATACGTCGAATTGGAGCAATTAAAAAAGGCGACGAGGTCATTGGTAACGATACCCGCGTTAAGGTGGTGAAAAACAAAATGGCACCACCGTTCAAGCAGGCGGAGTTCGAAATTCTGTATGGCGAGGGTTCTTCACGCGAAGGCGAGCTGATTGAGCTTGGCGTCAAGCATGACATGATCGACAAAGCCGGTGCCTGGTACAGCTACAATGGTGACCGCATCGGGCAGGGCAAAGACAACGTCCGTAATTATATGAAGGATAATCCTGAAATGTCTCAGGAAATCGAAACCGCGCTGCGCGACAAACTACTGAAGCCGGTTGCCAGGAAGGACGCAGAAGAAGTAGAAGAGCAGGATGAGGCTGAAGCGCCAGAAGCCTAGAAAATCAAGCCTGGCAAAGTCCGGCTCGCACCTCAGCAACTCGCGGAGGCGCAAGTTCCCACAGCGAGAGTTTGGCCGTCAGATCGATGCAGATCTGACCGAAGCCTCCGACCCTGCCGATCCTGATTCAGGATCTGACGTGCAGACTCCGACCAGCACCGAATTTACCGGTGCTGATTTTCCCGAAATTGACCCCTATCAGCAATCCTCGGCCCCGCAGGAACCACCACCCATCACCCATGCGGTTGTTCGCGAGCGTGCCATGCGACTGCTGGTACATCGTGAGCACGGTAGAAAAGAACTCGAGAAGAAGCTCCGGCAACGTGAACTCCCGCAGGATCTGATTGACTCTGTTCTGGATCAGCTGGCCGAAGAAGGGCTACAATGTGATATTCGGTTTGCAGAGTCGTACACACGGATGCGAAGCGACCGCGGATACGGCGCAAATAAAGTCAGAGCAGATTTACAGTCGCGTCGTCTTGAACAGTCTGTTGTAGAAGAGGCGATCAGCGATTCCGGCACCGACTGGACTGAAGTTGCGGCAAAAGCGCTGCGTAAAAAATTTGAGGCTAACGAATTCGACAGCAATTCTGAGGCCTCTGTAAAAACACTGGCCCGAATGCAGCGCTTTTTGTACCAGCGCGGATTTGAGGCTGAACAAATCAGATCTGCTATGGATGGTTTTACAGCGTCACATTCGTAGCAGAATTCGATTTGCCGAAATTTAAAAAGTAAACCCTAAAAATCATTGCGACAAGCGACAAATCATTGTGACCTCGGGCAATACCGACAGCGACCCCTATGTTAAGCACATCTGAAGTAAGAGACCGTTTCCTGCAGTTCTTTAGCAGCAACGGCCACGAGATTGTTAAATCCAGCCCGTTAGTGCCGGGTAACGACGCGACGTTATTGTTTACCAATGCCGGCATGGTGCAGTTTAAAGACCTGTTTCTTGGCACAGAGAAACGCAGCTACAACCGTGCAACCACCTCGCAGCGCTGTGTGCGCGCCGGTGGTAAGCACAACGATCTTGAAAACGTCGGGTATACCGCAAGGCATCACACCTTTTTTGAAATGCTGGGTAACTTCAGCTTTGGTGACTATTTTAAAGAAGACGCTATTCAATACGCATGGAATTTTCTGACCGAGGAGCTTGGCCTGCCTTCAGATAAACTGTGGATTACGGTCTTTGAAGAAGATGATGAAGCTTATGATCTTTGGGCAAAGAAAGTGGGTGTGCCGGAAGATCGCATTGCACGCATTGGTGCCAAAGATAACTTCTGGCAAATGGGTGATACAGGTCCCTGTGGTCCGTGTTCAGAAATATTCTACGACCATGGTCCGGAAGTTTTTGGTGGCCCTCCCGGTACACCGGATGAAGACGGTGATCGCTACATAGAAATCTGGAACCTGGTTTTCATGCAGTTCGATCGTGCAGCAGACGGTACATTAACCCCGTTGCCTAAGCCGAGCGTTGATACCGGGATGGGGCTTGAGCGTATTGTGGCAGTGCTGCAGCATGTGCACAGTAACTACGAAATTGATTTGTTTGCCAATCTGTTAAAAGAGGTGCAAACAGTAACCGGTGCTAAAGACAAAGACAGCGCATCACTGAAGGTTGTGGCCGATCATATCCGCTCCTGTGCCTTCATGATTGTTGATGGTGTCATGCCCTCCAATGAAGGCCGCGGTTATGTATTGCGACGTATTATCCGGCGTGCTGCACGTCATGGTCAGAAGCTTGGTGCAACAGAACCGTTCTTTCATAAGCTGGTCCGCCCTCTGGCAAAGTTAATGGGTGAAGCCTTTCCCGAACTGGTAGCGTCCGCTGCACGTGTTGAATCCGCATTGCTTGCTGAGGAAGTCCGTTTTGCAGAAACCCTGACTCAGGGTATGAAAATATTCGAAGCGGATCTTGCAAAACTCTCTGGCAAAACAGTGCCCGGGGAAACTGCCTTTAAACTCTATGATACTTACGGGTTCCCGTTGGATCTGACTGCAGATGTTGCACGCGAGCGTGGCCTGACCGTTGATGAGAGCGGTTTTGATGCATGCATGCAAAAGCAGAAAGAACAGGCACAGGCGGCGAGTCAGTTTGCAAGTGCAGGGGCCGCACAGATATCGAGTACTACCGCTACAAGTTTCACAGGCTACGATCTTCTTGAAGACACAGCCGTTGTTGCAGAAATTTTCCTCGATGGTAGAGCGATAGATAAAATCGACTCTGGTTCTGTAACTGCTGAGCAGCCACTTGTGATCGTTCTGGATAAAACACCGTTTTACGGTGAGTCAGGTGGCCAGGTCGGGGATCGTGGTTTGCTTACCGGTGGCAGTGTTCGTTTTGAGGTAGCAGACACACGCAAGTCAGGCAGTGCGTTTCTGCACTTCGGCACTCTGGCACAGGGCTCACTTGCTATTGGCGATAAGCTTTCGGCCGCGGTAGACGCTGACCGTCGACGTGCGACACTGAAAAACCACTCTGCTACACACCTGCTGCATGCAAGCTTAAGGATGGTACTTGGTGATCACGTGGAACAGAAAGGTTCACTGGTAACTCCCGGTCATCTGCGTTTTGATTTCTCACACGGAGCACCGGTAAGTCATGAGGAACTTACCGAAATCGAGAGCCGGGTTAACGCCGAAGTAATGGAAAATGCTGAAGCGTCCACCAGTGAAATGTCGATGGATGAAGCAGTGGCAAAAGGTGCAATGGCACTCTTTGGCGAAAAGTATGGCGAAGTAGTGCGCGTGGTTGAGCTTGGTCCGAACTCGGTTGAGCTTTGCGGTGGTACCCACGTAAAGCGCTGTGGTGACATTGGTATGTTCCGAATTATCGGTGAAACCGGAGTTGCTGCCGGTGTTCGCAGAATTGAAGCGGTAACAGGCAGTGCTGCTATCGGTCAGACCGTGGGTGAGCACAACACACTGGTGCAAATTGCTGCAGGTTTGAAAGCACCTCTCGATAAAGTCGAAGAGCGTGTTGCAGGATTGTCGGAGCAGAATCGTGAATACAGCCGTGAGATCGATCGCTTAAAACAGATTATTGCCTCACAAGCCGGTGATACCCTAAGCTCTGATGCAGTCGATATTAATGGCGTTAAGGTTCTTGCTATCGAGCTTAAAAACACCGACGCCAAAGGTCTGCGTGATTCCGATGGATAAGCTCAAAGACAAGCTCGGCACGACAGCTATTGTTCTCGCAGCGATTGAAGACGACAAAGTGCGCCTGATCGCAGGTGTCAGTAAAGACGTCACCAGCCGCGTCAAAGCGGGGGAGCTGGTGAATCACGTCGCCATGCAGGTGGGTGGTAAGGGTGGAGGCAGACCTGATTTGGCACAGGCTGGCGGCACACAGCCTGAGAACCTCTCGACTGCGCTTGAAAGCGTAGCTGACTGGATCACTCCAAAGCTATAGACTACAAAGCGCCTTCCCTGACCTGCAGATGTTCAGCGTCGCCCGGGTCTTCTATCTCTACATATCCAGTGTCAGCATGAGTTTACTTGTTCAAAAATACGGTGGTACTTCAGTCGGTAGTGTCGAGCGCATACAATCTGTAGCTGCGCGTGTGCTTAAGACTGTGCAGCAGGGACATCAGGTAGTGGTGGTGGTGTCTGCGATGTCCGGTGAGACTAACAGGCTGCTTGGGCTGGCTGACGAAATCAGTAACAAGCCACTGCCACGTGAGCTCGACGTTATTGTATCGACCGGAGAGCAGGTTACCACTGCATTGCTTTGCATGGCGTTGTCAGAGTTAGGGCAGGCTGCCCGTTCCTACACGGGAAGGCAGGCGGGCATACTCACTGACGACTCATATAACAAAGCGCGCATCATCGATATCAAAACAGATGCCGTGATGAAAGATCTAAACAATGGTTACGTCGTGGTATTGGCGGGTTTTCAGGGAGTTAACAATGCAGGTGATGTTACAACGCTCGGGCGTGGCGGGTCGGATACTTCTGCGGTAGCAATGGCGGCGGCGCTTAAGGCAGATGAATGCCAGGTGTATACGGATGTAAATGGCGTTTACACAACAGACCCAAGAGTTGTATCCAATGCCCGCAAGTTAGACAAAATTACTTTTGAAGAAATGCTGGAAATGGCAAGCCTTGGATCAAAAGTACTGCAAATAAGATCTGTTGAGTTTGCCGGTAAATATAATGTTGCACTCAGAGTGCTTTCATCCTTTGAAGAAGGAGAAGGCACACTTATTACCATAGATGAGGAAGATGGTTTGGAACAAGCGCTGATATCAGGTATTGCCTTCAATCGTGATGAAGCACAGTTAACTGTACGTGGCGTACCAGACACACCAGGAATAGCTTATCGAATTCTTGGCGCTGTTGCGGATGCAAATATTGAAGTTGATATGATTGTGCAGAATATATCCGGTGACAACGTTACGGATTTTACGTTTACAGTAAACAGAAAAGATTATGATCAGGTTAGTGAGATTGTTAACAAGGTTGCAACGGAGTTGGGTGGTGCTGATGTTTCTGGCAGGAAGGATATTGCCAAAGTATCAGTTGTGGGTGTTGGTATGCGATCCCATGCGGGAATAGCAAGTAAGATGTTTGCAGCATTGGCAGCAGAACAGATCAACATTTTGATGATATCTACATCAGAAATAAAAATTTCGGTCGTTGTAGATGAAAAGTATCTTGAGCTGGCTGTAAGAACATTACATGACGCTTTTGAACTTGCTCAGGACACGACATAGAATTTAACAATTTTATGCCGACGATAACTACATTTTACCGAAGCATACACACTGAGTCTTTGGTAGAATGGTGAGTCGATAGAGTTATTCTAGTGCGTTCTGGACACTACTTGGTTTGCTACTGTTATTGCATTGGATTGCAATAAACATGTTACTTATTGTGAAAAGCGTTGCAAACTGCCGACATTTAATCTGAAGTTGGAATAAGGTTAGCTTCATACGTTGCGAGTGTGCGTTGCGAGTGTCGAACTTTATTTCAACCGACGTACCTAAGGCACCGTTGCCGTAGAAAAACCCTGGAGCATATATGCTAATCCTAACCCGACGAGTCGGTGAAACCCTGATGATTGGTGACGAAGTCACAGTAACTGTGCTTGGCGTCAAAGGTAATCAGGTGCGCATCGGGGTAAACGCTCCGAAAGAGGTAGCAGTGCACCGCGAAGAAATTTACGATCGTATTAAGCGTGAGCAGGAAACATCGCACGTCGCTGCAGAGAATGTTGCAGATAATTCTGGTGACTCAGGAGAAGCTGCATTCGACGATACCACACAGAATACCGTCGCTGGTTAACCGACTGGCCGACTGATAAAGAGCCCTCACACCGGCTGGCCGACTTTTTCCAGCTGTTATTCTGGCCGCCACGTGAACGTTTTGAAACCGCCTGATCGGCGGTTTCTGCGTTTAGGGTTTGACTTTATTCGAGTAGAAGATAAGCTTCTTGCTTCTGGAGAGGTGGCCGAGTGGCTGAAGGCGCTCCCCTGCTAAGGGAGTATGGGGTTTATAGCTCCATCGAGGGTTCGAATCCCTCCCTCTCCGCCAATCTATCCGCCGTTAACTCGG
>CAYLZS010000492.1:0-9388 GCA_964388065.1 uncultured Granulosicoccaceae bacterium | reverse complement strand
GCAAAGACATAATGGCCTGCCCGCCCTGACCAATGGTGTAGCTGTAACCGATACCGGTGAAGCCATCGCCATCTGTCAATCGGACTATTGGAGTTTGCTGACTATCAAAAGACTGTATCGCATCAGTGCGCCTGACTTTTGGTTTCAGATCAACCATCAGCAGTTCTGCTTTTACGATTTTCGCCATAGGTATTCTCCGCCGGGACGTTACATGCTATCGGCTATATTCGCTTAAGTCGAACAGAGTCAAGATACGCGAGACGAAAAAATACACGCAACCATAAATCACCAAGCCTGCAAATCGACTACTACCACACTTTTCAACTCCCTCCCCGCGCTTGCGATTTGCATGGTTGGCAGGCATTCTAACGACAGATCCATTTGCGCAGGTAATCCCTATGCCACTAGTGAACCGATTTGCTGATCTGCTGCCCGAGATCACCGCCTGGCGGCGCGACCTTCACGAGCACCCGGAACTGCTTTTCGATGTACAGCGCACTGCCGGAGTGGTGGCCGAAAAGCTACGGCAATTCGGCTGCGACGAAGTAGTAGAAGGCATTGGCCGCACTGGTGTTGTTGGTGTTATCAAAGGCAAGCTCAGCAGCTCAGACAATGTGATCGGATTGCGCGCCGATATGGATGCCTTGCCAATCCATGAAACCAGCGGTGTTGAACACGCCTCCAAAACTGATGGAAAGATGCATGCCTGTGGCCATGATGGCCACACCGCTATGCTGCTTGGTGCAGCAAAATACCTCTGCGAGACTCGCAATTTCAACGGAAGTGTAGCGGTGATATTCCAGCCCGCTGAGGAAGGTGGCGGCGGCGGCGATGAAATGGTCAAAGATGGCATGATGGACCGCTTTGACATAAAAGAAGTCTATGGAATGCACAACTGGCCCGGCATGGATATCGGCAAGTTTGCAATAAGACCCGGACCATTAATGGCAGCTGCCGATCAGTTTGATATTGTTATAACCGGTAAAGGTGGTCATGCGGCAGCACCACACAAGGGAATCGACCCAACCGTAATCGCCTCACAACTGATGTTGTCACTGCAGTCGATCGTCTCAAGAAATGTCGATCCGCTTGAAAATGCCGTGATATCGGTGACCTCTTTTAATACGGATACCATCTCTTATAACGTGATACCACAAACTGTCAGCCTCAAAGGTACGGTCCGCACACTCGACACAGAAATACGCGATATGGTCAAAAACCGGATGGAAACACTTATCGAGCATACCGCTAAAGCGATGAATGCTACCGCATCATTTGACTACCACTACGGTTACCCGGTATCAGTAAACGCTGAAGAACAAACGGGTTTCGCTGCAGGTATTGCTACTAAAGTGTCCGGGCCAGACAACGTCGACGCGAATACCGCACCGGTGATGGGTGCCGAAGATTTTTCCTACATGCTGCAAGCCCGTCCGGGTGCATTTATTTTTATCGGTAACGGAGATACTGCGCTCTTGCATCATCCGGACTATGATTTTAATGACGAAGCAATACCGCACGGCTGCTCCTACTGGGTGCAACTGGTTGAAGAAGCGATGCCTGCCTAGACGTTATGCCTACACAATAGCCTAAACAATAGGTAGCAGCCTGGATCCCTGCTCAACGGCGCTTGATAGAACCGCAAAAATCCGCTATCCGTGCAACAGCCTCTTTTATATCGGCCTCGGAAGCCGCATAGGAAACACGAAAATGCGGGCTTAAGCCAAATGCTGTACCGTGTACTGTGGTAACCCCTTTTTCCTGCAATAGCGCCATACTGAATTCTTTATCAGAAACAAGCTTTGTCCCTTCAGCAGTTGTACCACCAATAAAAGCACTGCAGGACGGATAAGCGTAAAACGCACCGTCAGGCCACAAGCAGCTAATACCTTCAATAGCATTTAGCCCTTCCACTACCAGTGTTCTGCGCTTTCGGTAGATTTCAAGATTGTGCGCCAGAGAATCCTGTGGTCCGTTTAAAGCGGTCACCGCTGCCCACTGACTTATCCGGCTGGTTCCACTGGTGGTCTGGCTTTGTACCATCTCCATGGCTTTAATCAACTCTGCAGGGCCACCGGCAAAACCGACCCTCCAGCCAGTCATGGCGTATGCTTTGGATACGCCGTTGACCGTGAGTGTACGATCACTCAGTTCAGGCGCTACCTGTGCCATCGTTTTGAACGGTGCATCGGTGTAGATAAGATGCTCGTACATATCATCTGACAGCACCCAGACATGCGGATGACGGGATAAAACCTGCGCAAGTGCAATCAACTCTTTTTCGGAGTACACAGCGCCCGAAGGATTACCGGGACTGTTAAGCATTACCCATTTGGTTTTATCGGTGATCGATTTTTCAAGCGATTCCGGGGTTGCCTTAAACCCTGTTTCAGCCGAAGTGTTTACTATTACCGGCACCCCTTCATACAGTTGCACCATTTGTGAGTAAGCCAGCCAGTAGGGTGCTGGTATAACCACTTCATCGCCCGGGTTGAGTGTTGCGTACAGCACGTTGCTGAGCACTTGCTTGCCACCTGCACTAACGGTGACTTCATTATCTGCAAATGTTAGCTGGTTATCGCGACTGAATTTATTTCGAACCGCATCCTTTAATTCGGGAACACCACCAATAGGCGAATAGGTTGTCTCGCCTTTTAACGCAGCTTTATAGGCACCTTCAGTGACATGCTCCGGCGTGCCGAGATCAGGCTCACCGATACTTAACGATACGATACTTCTACCCTCGGCACGCAGCTTTCTGCCAAGCTCTGTGATCACAATAGCAGCAGGTGGCTCAACGCGGTCAAGCGCTTTTGCTTTGATCAGTTTTGTCATTGAAGTTGCAATTAATTTTGTGAGTTAGTCATCAGTAAGAACGGCTGTTGCATCAATCTCAACAAGCCATTCGGGCCGCGCCAGTGCCTGCACGACCAGTCCGGTTGAGACCGGATGGACACCTTTGAGGTACTCACCCATTGTACGGTAGACGGCTTCACGGTGCCGGACATCTGTGATGTACACAACCACCTTCACCAGATGCTCCATAGTACCACCGCACTCTTCTATGAGCTGCTTTATGTTCTGCATGACTTTGTGGGTTTGCTCGACCGGATCATTGCTGGTGATATTTACCGCATCATCCAGATTCTGTGGACATTGCCCACGCAAATACACTGTATTGCCGGCAACTACTGCATGACAAAGGTCATTATCCAGATTTTGCTCCGGGTAGGTATCCTTTGTATTGAAAGGTCGTATGCGTTTGTGAATCATTGAGCCCAGCCATGGTGTTATGTTTGGACCCAAGTCTACCACCGTGTTGCACACCGAGGCTTTCCCGATGTGACCCTTCACTGCAACTGTTTATGTTGATTCAGGACGGAAAAAGCCGACCGGCTATTCCGTCAGGCGTTACTTATACTAGTGGACTATTCAGAGTCAGCGGGCTACCGTGGCACACGATCAGACCAGAAGCCATCTACCAGGCTGAGCGATTTTTCCACTCGCTGCTTATTTTCGACCCCAAACACTTCGAAGGTCAATTGCAAAGGCTGGCGATCCCAGTGAAAGGTAATTTTACTGAAGTTGCGGTTAAAGTAGCTGTTGGTCGTGCCATAAACAATTTTGAATACTCGCGACACTGCCTGGCGATTCATATAGTGAGTCAGACCGCTGCTCATGAATTCGTGATATACCTGCCCTTTAACCTTACCCTCTAAATGTGAAGAAAAATGTCTGTCACCGGTCAGGAACAGAACACCGGGCAAATCGTTATCGTTAATCAAATTAAATAATCGCTTGCGTGACCATTTGAAGTCGTTCCACTCTTCGGCAAAAGGAAACTGCGGCGACATGACTGATATACCAGAGACAATGATATTCACTGATGCAGTACTTTGCTGAACTTCCTTTTCAAGCCACTTCCATTGTTGCTCCCCCAAAATGTCTGCACGTCCGCTGCCCGTCAGGTCACGATGGTAGCGTGCATCCAGCAGATATAGTTTTACCGTGTTACTTCCCTCGCCATAGGTATAAGAGGTGTAGACACCCTCCTGCTTTCGACGCTCAGAATCTTTTGGCTCACCGAGAAAGTCGAGAAATATCTGCTGTGCCTGCACCTTTACCGGATTACCTTTACCCCCGTTGTTGATACCGTAGTCATGATCGTCCCAAACACCAACCACCGGTATTTTCGATGTAAATTGCTGATACTCCGGTCGCTCAAGCTGCTGCCTGTACTTTTGCTTCATCTTTTCGGGGTTGGTCGTATCGGCGTAGACCACATCACCCGTCCACAAAAATACATCCGGCTGGTGTGACTCGATTACCGACCACATTGGCTGCGGCAGATGGCCATGATTGCACGATCCAAAAGCAAGCGTTTTAAACTCGGCGGCAATCGCTGTGTTGCCAAAACAACACAGACAAATCACCATTGTCGCCAAACTGCCTCGCAACCGGGTTGCCGCTGCACGGGATCGCTTCAATGGGCTCAATATCGAGCGTCGAGTTTTTGTTGTTTTGCGAGGGGACACGTTCGAGGATTTCATCCGGCCGGATTTCGGGCATCAAAGTATGCCGCCAATATGCCAGTATCACGCCACGAATAGCACTGCGCACCAGCATTCCTGCGTACATTGTAAGCTACGCTGTAACAGCGACTGCACCACGGGGATTGCTGTACTCAAAATGAAATACACAACTACGGCACCCTGATGAAGCCGTGATACCATCCGCAGAGCAGGCGCGAGGAAGAACACATATGACCACAAAAAAAATCCTTATCGAACCTGCCGACGGCGTTGGCGCGTACGTGTCCAATATCGATTTATGCAGAACAACTCCCGCCCATGACACACACGTACTGAAAAATGCACTGGGCGAATATGGTGTGTTGTTTTTTCACGGGCAGCAAATCACACCTGAACAACATATTGCTTTTGCAGAATCATTCGGCAAGATCAATATCAACCGCTTTTTTCCAACCGTAGACAACCACCCGCAAATAGCGCAGGTAAAAAAAGAACCGACACAAAGCAGAAACATTGGCGCAACCTGGCATACCGATCACTCCTATGATGAAATTCCGGCCATGGGGTCAATACTCGTTTCGCGGACCACGCCAAAACGCGGCGGTGACACAGTGTTTTCAAATATGTTTCTGGCTTATGAGCATTTGTCTGACGGTCTTAAGGCAACACTGCAACAGCTAAAGGCAATACACTCCAGCAGACATGTATTTGGCAGCGGCGTGGCAGGTGTCGAACGATTTGACAATGCGGACGCCGCTACTCAGGATGCAGCCCATCCAATGGTTATCAGTCACCCTATTAGTGGAAAAAAGGCGTTGTATATAAACCCCGAATTTACTATCGGTATTGAAGGCTGGGCCAGTAACGAGAGTAAGCCGTTACTTGAAATGTTATACCGTCACGCCGTCAGACCGGAGTTTACACATCGGTTTAAATGGCAGCAGGGATCGGTGGCATTCTGGGACAACCGTGCAACATGGCATTGTGCACTAAATGACTACCCGACAGAAACACGCCTGATGCACAGGATCACGGTTGAGGGAGAACCACTTGTGGGATATAAGTAAAGCTGGTTACCAAAACGGCTACAGGTTCACCTGTTAGCAATTGCTTATAACTCTAGGGCAGACACCTTCGGTACAGGCTGGCCAACAGACAATCTATTTGATTTTTTTACAATGCAACAGGTCTAACTTGCTTCTAGTTTGAAACTTTTTTGTTGGTATACCTTTTAGTAGACAACGCCTCACGCGATCGATGTTCGAAAGCTGTTTCAATCAACGAAGTAACATAGTCGATATGCTTTTGCGCTAACTTCTCGGCCGCAGTTGGTTTGCTTTGACAAATAGCGTCAACAATGCCTGAGTGTTGTTCGAATAGAGTCTCTGCCACTTTACCAATATTCAGTAGTTCGTCGCGGTTATAAAACAGTGAGCTGCGATTCAGGGTGTAAAGCGCCGTCATCATATGTGTGAGTGTATGGTTATGCGCAGCGAATGCTATGGTGTGATGCAATTCAAGATCAAGTTCGGAAGCACGCGTTGAGTCCTGATTCTCATCCGCCGCTCGCATTGCCTCGATTATTCGTGACAGCTCTAAGCGATCATGTTCGGTTGCACGTTGTGCTGCAAGCCTGGTGGCAAAACCTTCAATTTCACGACGGTACTCAAGGTTGCCACGAATTGCCGACGAGCTGCGATTAAAAAGATCAATCATTGCAGGCGACATAACCACACCACCTAATTGCGCCACATAAGCCCCGTCATTCGCGACTACACGAATCAAATTACTGTCGGCCAATTGGCTCAATGCTTCGCGAACTTTCGGACGGGAGATGCCAAATTGTTCGGCCAGTTCCCGCTCGCCCGGCAACATATCGCCCTCCTGTAAAACCCCGGAAAGAATCAAATTCTCAATTTGGGCAATTACAGCGATCGACACGGATTCATTCTCAATCGGGTCGAAAAGGCGGTTGGGTGCGTTCTTTGGGCGCATAGGTCTTCAGAGTTGCCGGGAAACCATTGTCTCCCGAGTCTCGTTTTAATTCCACATTAAGCAAATACAGCGCAAATTCATAAATAACGGTAAATTTACTTGACCATTTTAACTGGTAAATATATTTTACCGTTACTGGAGAAATCCTGATCCGGCACTCCGGCCCGGCAAGGGCCAATACTCACAATTCCTAATGGAGGGAGAACACAATGAAAATTACTATCTCAACCGCTCTGGCCGGGCTTTTAATGACCGGCGCAGTATCAGCGCAGGACAGCCTGGAATTAACATCCGCTTTCTCAAAAAATCTGCCAATCCTGGGCACCGCCGGCGTTGATTTTGTGGAAAAGATTAACGGCATATCCAGTGAGGTGCAGTTCGAACTCTTTGATCCCAACAAACTGGTACCCACACTCGAAGCGCTCGATGCTGTATCAAATGGCTCTGTGGATGCTGCATTTGCAACCTCTGGTTACTGGCAAGGCAAACTAACCGCTGCATCTCTTTTTGCCGCAGTACCATTTGGCCCTGAAGCTGGCGAATACCTGGGATGGATATACTACGATGATGGCGCAGCACTCTGGCAGGGAATGTACGACGAGGCAGGCTATGATGTAGTTACAACCCCGTGTGGGATCATCGCACCTGAAACCTCTGGCTGGTTTAAAAACGAAATTAACGGTGTAGAAGACCTCAAAGGTCTTAACATGCGCTTCTTCGGCCTGGGGGCTGAAGTAATGCAAAAGTTAGGTGTATCTACCTCACTGCTTGCGGGTGGTGATATCTTTCCAGCTCTAGAACGCGGCGCTATCGATGCAACAGAATTCTCTATGCCACGAATCGATGCACGCCTTGGTTTTCACAAGATCACAAAGTTCAACTATTTTCCCGGTTGGCATCAGCCGTCAACGCTATTCGAACTGTTGATCAACAAAGACATTTACGACGAGTTGTCTGATGTAGCAAAGAATCAGATCAACATAGCCTGTCAGGCAAACATCACCACAAGTCTTGCCGAAGGTGAAGCGACCAACTATGCGGCAATGATTGACAACACCGAAAACAACGGTGTCACTATCAAGAAGTGGGACGATGAAATGCTCGCTCTATTCGAAAGCACCTGGAACGAAGTTGCAACAGAGCTCGCAGAAGAAGATGCATACTTTAAGAAGGTCTGGGACGATCTGACTGAGTATCGTGAAGGTTACAACACCTGGTCAGGCAACATTTACCTGCCACGTAAGTAAATTCAGTTATTTGATTGTGTAAAGACGAAGGTGGTTATTTTTGACCACCTTGTCTTTAAGACATACAGATTTTTTTGTGCAGCAAGTGATCTAAATCCCGGGGAACTTCAGATGCCCAACCCATTACCAGACACCATACAAGCTGGTTCCCGGACACCAGCAGATACAAGCGCATCAGTCGCCATCTCAGATCCGGGTGAACGACACCGTAGTGAACACTACACCTTAGACCGGTTTGTGATCGGCGTCGGCAATGTGGTGGCATGGATATTCCCGATACTGATGCTGGCCATCGTATCTCAGGTGGTGATGCGCAAGCTGGGCAACAATCAGGCATGGCTTGATGATGGTCAATGGTGGTTATACGGGTTTGCGATGGTTACCGGTTTTGCCTACGCCATTACTACCGACAGCCACGTACGGGTAGATATATTTCACCAGAATTTTTCAGCCTCAAAAAAAGCAAAGCTCGAAATATTTTCGATCGGTTGGTTACTTCTGCCATTCATAGCAATCATGGTGGATATTATGTCGCAATACGCCTGGGCATCATGGATAGCGCGCGAGGGCTCTGATAGTCCAAACGGTCTGCACCGACTGTATCTTTTGAAAATTTCCCTGCCAATACTACTTGCTATCGCAGCGCTTGCAGGGTGGTCCATGCTCAAACGCAATCTGAATAAATTTACCAATGTCACCACCCTCAAATGCGTACTGGGCGCGTTTCCATTTTGTTGGTTTGTAGCAGACAGACTGATCTTTCATACCTTCTACTGGTTTACCCGCATCACTAACCCTGACATCAAACCACGTCGAATTAGCAAAGAGCCCATAATGGAATACACCACCCTGACTGCGCTGGCATTACTCATTCTGGTGATCATTAGTCTGTGGCTTTTTGGTCGAAAACGGCAGGAACAATAAATGGAACTGCTCGCCTGGCTTGGTCAATTTATGGATTTAAACCAGTGGATGGTTTTATCCATGTTTCTGGTATTTATAGTATTACTTTTTATCGGTATACCTGTGGCCTATGCGCTCATCGGTGTGAGCCTCATATTTGTATTGATTGGCGAGCACATCCTGGATGAACACCGCAAGATAATATCCGAGTACATCGAGTTTAAGCGGACTGGTATCAACTACAAAAAAATGTTTGCCAACGGTGGCCGTTTCTTTGGTGGCATTATTAAAAACCCGGTACTGGTTGCTTTACCGATGTTTATCTTTATGGGACTCATGCTCGATCAATCGGGTGTTGCCCAACGCATGATGCGAGCAATGCAGGTATTGTTTGGCGCTCTGCGAGGAGGACTGGCACTGACCGTCATGCTGATTGGGATTATTCTCGCAGCATCTACCGGCGTCATCGGTGCGTCAGTAGTGTTGCTGGGTGTTATGGGCCTGCCTGCGATGCTTCAGCAAAATTACAGCAAACCAATGGCAACAGGCACTATCGCTGCGTCAGGCACACTGGGCATTCTTATTCCACCCTCAATTATGCTGGTGATTATGAGTGACCAGCTGGCCATATCATTGGGCGATCTGTTTATGGGAGCGCTTTTTCCAGGACTTATTCTCGGTGCTCTGTACATAATATTTATTGTCATATAC
>CAYLZS010000491.1:0-7897 GCA_964388065.1 uncultured Granulosicoccaceae bacterium | reverse complement strand
TTATACACACTATGTCGGAAAATCAATGGCGATGGGCTACGTTGAGTCAGCTTACGCAACACCGGGCACCCAGCTCGAGGTAGAAATAATCGGAGAGTTTTATCCTGCTGTGGTGCAGGGTCCGCCGCTGTATGATCCTGATGGAGAACGTATGAGAAGCTAAGCTCCAACTATAAAACTAACTCCACCTATACAACTAGCCGTTGCGATAGGTATAACTGTAACCGTTAAGCGCAGGCGCACCACCCAGATGGGCGTATAGAATTTTAGACCCATCAGGAAAAAAGCCTTTGTCGATCAGATCAATCATTCCCTGCATCGACTTACCTTCATAGACGGGATCAGTAATCATCGCTTCGGTACGTGCCGCCAGTCGAATCGCTTCATTGGTTTCATGACTTGGAACACCGTAGGCAGGATAGGCGTAATCCGGATTAATCACAATTTCATCATCACGAACACTGCGGCCCAGTTCTACTAACTCTGCCGTGTTATCCACAATCCCCCGTACCTGTTCACTTAACTGATCCGGCGTGCCGGAACCATCTATGCCTATAACACGATCCGCACGATTATCGGCAGCAAACCCGACGATCATTCCACCCTGAGTGGATCCGGTCACCACACAGACAATGATGTAGTCAAACTTTATACCCATCTCTGCTTCCTGCGCTCTCACTTCTTCGGCAAACCCCACATAACCCAGACCACCATATTTATGCACTGATGCACCGGCAGGAATGGCATAGGGAATACCACCATCATCACGGACCGATTGCATCGCATCTTCCCAGCTCTTGCGAATACCTATGTCAAATCCTTCATCAACAAATCGACTGTCGGCACCCATGAGACGAGTCATCATGATATTGCCGACCCTGTCGTACACCGCATCCTCATGGGGCACCCAGCTCTCCTGAATTACGACGCACTTCATGCCGATTTTTGCGGCAGTCGCTGCCACCATGCGTGTGTGGTTGGACTGCACACCGCCGATGGATACCAGCGTGTCTGCACCTGAGGCAATGGCATCGGGCACAATATACTCAAGCTTCCGCAGTTTGTTTCCACCCATCGCGAGGCCCGAATTGCAGTCATCACGCTTGGCGTATAGTTCCACCTTGCCGCCAACAGCTTTTGAAAGTCGCGGCAAATGCTCAATGGGAGTAACCCCAAAGGTGAGTGGAAAACGTTCAAATTTGTTTAAATTCATCGCTGCTTATCCGAATCAAGCCTGAGGAACGACCTAAGATTACTCAAAAGCACATGGAAGGTGCTTTCAAAAATTAACCATCAGAGCTAATTAAAAGCACATTTAATTGCAATTTCTTTCGATGAAGACCATATAATCAAATTAATATGGAAGAATCGCCCAACAACAATAATCTCGATCGCGCTGACCGACAAATGCTCAAGGTTCTGCAGGCTGGCGGGCGGCTGACAAACGCCGATCCTGCAAAAAAGATCAACGTTAGTGCTGCAACCTGTCATCGGAAAATGCAGCGTTTAATCAACGAGGGTTATATCTCAGAGTTTCGAGCAATGATTAATCCTGCCAGCGTTGATCGCGGATCGCTGGTCATGGTCGGTGTTGTTCTGGATCGTTCAACGCCCGAGAGCTTTGCAGCCTTTGGGGCTGCAATCAAAAAACTGAACTTCGTACTCGACTGCCACCTGGTTGCCTGAGATTTTGACTACTTTTTAAAGATACGGGTACGTGACATGGCAGATTTTAACAAGCTGCACGGCGAACAGCTGATAGCCTTCCCAGGTGTACGCCAGATTCGGAGTTTCTTTGTAATGAAAGAAGTCACCGATAACGCCAGACTGGACTTCTGGCGTTGATGATCACGTCATAAAAAACACCGCCACGCTTTTATAACCGGGTTTGTTAAACTATGGTTTAACCGAAGTGATGCATCCGATGCCTGCTGTCATTCAAAAGATAACCAAAAACAATGGCGAAAGAGCCAATGATTGTTATCTCATTACCTCCGCTGTTGTGCAGGCAGCACTCAAATGTGTCCACTTTGATCCTGAATACCTGGCGCAGCAGACCACAACCAGACACCAAAGTAATGGTCGCGCCACAACCTGGTTTTTCAATATCACAGAGTCGGATCAAGCGGTGTTACGGCACTATCATCGCGGTGGCATGGCTGCAAAAATAGCCGACGATCAGTTTCTGTGGACCGGCATCAATCGCACTCGTGCGATCACAGAATACCGTTTGTGCGAGTGGATGTTTGCACAGGGACTGCCAGTACCCGAACCACTCGGTGCCAGAGTGAAAAAACACGGCATCTACTACACCTGCGATCTGATTACCCGCCTTTACCCGAATAGCCAGACCATGGCCCAGATGCTGTCAACGACCACACTCAATAAAAACATCTGCAGTGCGGCAGGTAATTCCATCAGGAGATTACATCAGCACAACATTTGGCACAGTGACCTAAATGCACATAATATTCTTATAGACAATCACGGACAGATTAAACTAATTGACTTTGATCGTTGCAGGCGCAGAACAGGAGAACACTGGAAACAGAAAAACCTTAAGCGACTCAAAAGATCTTTAGATAAATTACAACAACTAAATCAGATTCAACACTTCAACGAATCAATGTGGCAACAGATTCTCATCGGTTACTACGACGGTGAGGCTACTGATCAACCCTAATATACGGCTCTAACTCATCAAAATAGCGATCAGCCACGTTGCTGTTGACCGCGATAGCTTCTCGCCCTGCTCGCCCGATACGTTGCCGCTGGTCAGCATCACCAAGCAATTCACTTACCTGCGACAATACTTCATCGGCTGTATCGCACTGTAACAACGCATCAGCGGAGCGTAATAATTCAGCTTCTTCGTGAAAGTTTTGCAAATGCGGTCCACAAACAATGGGCACTCCGGCGGCCGCAGGCTCCAGTAAGTTGTGACCACCCACAGGTATCAGCGATCCGCCCATGAACGCAATCTGTGCGTGCGAATACCACATCATCATTTCACCAAGCTGATCAGCCAGATATACCTGCGTTCTTTCGTCAACCGTTTGTGCTTTGCTTCTGACGGCATAGACAAGCCCTGTTCGTTTCAGCATTTGCTGTAGACTATTGCTGCGATCAGGATGTCGTGGTGCAATGACGAGCAACTTTTTATCACACACAGGGTAACTATCCAAACGCCTGCATATCTGTTCTTCTTCGTCTTCGTGCGTTGAAGCCAAAAGCCAGAAGGGTCTTTTTATTTCACATTCAGGCTTTTCATTTTCTATGTCTTTATTATTGCTTTTCACTGCGGCAAATTTAATATTGCCGATCACTTTGACATTCGTGCCACCCAGTTTGAGAAATCTTTCTTTATCTATTTCAGATTTAGCGAGAATTTTTTCCACTTTACCGAGTGCCTGAAAGTATACCCGTCGCATCCAGGCTGGACTATTCAGAGTTTTTTCACCTACTCGTCCGTTGACAACAACGACAGGCACACCGTGGGTTGTACAAGTATTTATCAAAGTCGGCCATATCTCTGTTTCCATCACGATCAGCGCAACCGGTCTGGTTGCAGCTACTGCTCTTTTTACTGAAAATTTAAAATCCACAGGAAGGTACTGATGCCGCACATTGGCGAGATCCCAGTTTGAAACTGTCGCAGCACCAGTCGGTGTAGTTGTTGACACCACCAGCAGCTGTTGCGGTTGTTTTTGCAGCAATTTTTTAATTAGTGGCAGCGCTGCTGTTGCTTCACCTACCGAAGCACAGTGTACCCAGACAGGCTGAGCACTATTCTTTGTATAGCCAAAGCCAAGTCGCTGATGTGCAAACCGGAAACTACGACTTTTCAGTGCCTGCAGTAAAACCAGAATCACTATACATGGGCTCAATACACCGATTAGCGCTCGATACCTGTGAGGGGGAGAATCCATGTGTCAGACTTTATAGTCTGCACTGATATTCATAATGCTCCCGGATAGTCTT
Source organism: uncultured Granulosicoccaceae bacterium (assembly GCA_964388065.1). Taxonomy (GTDB): domain Bacteria; phylum Pseudomonadota; class Gammaproteobacteria; order Granulosicoccales; family Granulosicoccaceae. The sequence continues at coordinate 3,916 of CAYLZS010000491.1, read as the reverse complement.
ACCCGATTGAAAATTTTAAAAGCAACGTACCTTTGCAGAGCCACCGAAAAAATAAAAGATAATCGCCCGAAATTTCGAAACATTTTTTGTGCAGAATCTGGCATTTTGACGTGGCAATTATAAACCGCTCCCGCTAAGTGTGCAGCGATTGCCACAGATTCAATCTGTCGATCGGGAAAGACTCATATCGCTTTCAATATCCCGATTTCCATGTAATTCAAACGACACTTTAATCCACAGACGTTTCTCTTGCCCGCTACAGCATAATCAACCGCTTACACAATTTTTTGGCAACCCCCGCGAAGTCTGACTGCATGTATGCAGATTTTAGAATTCAATTCACAGTATCAGCTTCCAGGTCAATCTCAAGATCGGCGTAAATCAGCCGTTAAATCCGGGATACGTTTTTTAATACTCAACTACAGCTCCACAGTGCGCGGTGATTAAGTTATGTCGGCCAGACAGAGAAAAATCAAACTAACCACAGCCTTTCTGGCAGCCCTTGCGCTCTGCGCCTGCGGTGGATCCGAGGAAGAAAATAAGGAGCAAGTTGAATCCGCACCGGATTCCATTTCGATCCAGAATACGATCCCCCCTGCATCGGTTGGCTTCGGTACAACCCCATCGCTGCCGCCCTCCGACCACACGTTCGAAGGAGAGCATTACTCAGGCAGCGGTGCTTGTGGAGTCTGTCACAACGAGCTGTTCGACGACGATGGCAATGATGTATCAATTGGAACCGCGTGGGAAACCAGCACCATGGCTAATGCTGCGCGGGATCCGTACTGGCGCGCCAAAGCGGCGGCAACAATCAAAAACTTTCCGCATCTTGAGCACGAAGTAAATGACACCTGCACCCGATGCCACGCGCCAATGGCCAATGACGCTGCGCGCAAAGACGGTGTTGAGCCCGAATTATTCGCTGACGGATTTTTGAACCCTGCCAATGAATACTTTGATCATGCGATGGACGGTGTCAGCTGCTCTTTGTGCCATCAAATCCAGGACACTGGCAGTCTTGGCACTATTGCATCAATGTCCGGCAACTTCACTGTCGAACAACTACCACCCGAAGAAAGAGAAAACCGACCTGCATACGCGCAATACGTTGACCCGGTTGGCGCTTACATGACAGCTAACTCTGATTTCACACCGGTATTCGGTGCCCACATGAGTGAGTCATCAGTCTGTGGCACCTGCCACGACCTGAAAACTCCCACAGTAGACAGCGACGGTGTGATCATTCCAGCTGTTATAGAAGACAGATTTCCGGAACAACAAACTTTCACAGAATGGAAAAACAGTGACTATCGGGAAGGCGGTTCCAAAGATGCAAACTGCCAGTCGTGCCATATGCCCAGAATATCGACCACTGCGACACTTGCCTCTTCCGGTACCGATATTCGCAGACCTGACTTCTCAGAACACACGTTCCTCGGTGCAAACACCGTGATGCTCGATATGTTCAAAAACTATCGCGAAGAGCTTGGTATTGAGGTTCAGGGATTTCAACAGGCTATTGAGAGAAACAGAGAGTTCTTAAAAACTTCTGCTGATCTGACTATTACCGGTACGCGTAACGAAGGCAACAATATAATTGCAACTCTGAAGATACAAAATAACACCGGTCACAAACTACCGAGCGGCTATCCGTCAAGACGTGTCTTTGTACACTTCGTTGTGACCGACGCCGACGGAACCATTATTTTCGAATCAGGTAAGATGAACGCTGATGGCAGCATTGTTGGCGCTGATGGAGACGAAAGCTACCGTCAGTACGAACCACACTACAACTCTATAGTAAGCGAAGATCAGGTTTTGATTTTTGAATCAATCATGGGCGACACCAGAGGTAACGTCACACACTCATTAATCGAAGCGGCTCGCCACCTCAAAGACAACCGCTTAACACCTGTTGGGTTCGATAAAAATATTGTCAGTAGTGATGTTGCTGTTACTGGTGAAGCGTTTCTCGACAACAACTTCAATGCCGGTATAGACATTTTCGAATACAAAGTTCCGGTTAGTGTAAGTGGTACATACAATATTTCTGCGAACCTGGTTTATCAACCGCTGGCCTTCGGACACCTTGAATACCTATTCAGAGACACTGACCTCAGTGAGGTTGACCAGTTTAAAACTATCTATGACTCAACAACATTGCTGTCAGAAACTATTTCCAGCGCAGTAACTCAACACGACTTCTAGGCGAGCAGAACTTATCTCTGTGTCGCCTTCAAAGATGAAGAAATAGTAAGAAAATTCCCTCCCTCAGAACTGCCCGATACCGGGCAGAGTGCGTAAAAACCACTATCCCGTCACGCCCCCCGGTTTTTACTTTCAGTCGGGTAACAGAGCTTTGCATTCACAGGCCAGCGAATGTGAACTGTGCACGAAAATTTTGTGACAAATTCGGCACTATAGCGTCCACTCGAAACCCGGGAAAATACCTTGTCGGTAACCTCGGCAAGCTCTCCCATAGATTGGACAAACTAAATAATGCTGCGTCACTTCTTCGCTATTTTATTTCTTGTCGTATCCAGCGCCCCCTCACACGCTATGTATGTGCAGGATCGAGATCTGATCTCACTACACTACGACCACGCACCGGACCGAGACGACGGGCATGCCACAGTTGCAGCGCTCGAAGTTGTCACCGCACTGGGAATTCAACCACACGTAGTCAGCGGTGCCTACGGTAACAACCGAGCACTGTATCAACCGCCAGCCGAACAGGTCATGCGTGCAGCCTGGGGCTCTGCATGGCTTGACGCACACGGCAGTTATCAGGCGTCGGTAAACGCGACATCATCTCGCTGGCTTAACACGATGTTAAACGGCGGCGATATCTGGGTAGCCGAAGGTGGACAATCGGATTTCACTTCCGACGTTATAAGAAGTATTAGAAGATCCAATCCTGCCATCAATACACGCAATCGCATCCATGTTGTTCAACATAGCGACTGGAATGAACGAATGACAGACCAGGGAGATCTCAGCTACACGCGTGCAAACGCTGACTATATAAGAATAGAAGATGGAAACTTTGCAAATGCTACGGCCGACCTAAACACACGCAGCGCAAGCTTCGTCGCCATGGCCAGAGCTGGTCAACATGGCAGTGCCTGGAACGCCGCGTTCGAATACCTCAATCCCAACACCAAACTCGACTTCTCCGACACCGTTGAATTGCTGCATATTCTGGGTATTGGCAGAAACAGAATTGCAACAGTGGACCAGTTCGCCGCTGTGTTTCTTGATCAGGCTCCAATAGTAGAGCCAAGCTCACCAACTCCATGGAGTGATTCCTACTCAGTTGGTGGTCAATGCTATTGTGATACGAACTTCGATCACGGATTAAACTCGGTATCGGTCGATACCCGCGATGGCAGAAAAACAGTTCGCGAAGTATGCGCGGCTATTACCAGTAATTTTGGCAACGGTAGTTTTCAAAATCGCGTGTACTACAACACGGTTCAGTGTGGGCATGGTCCAGCTAACAATGCTCCTGATGAAGCAGTATGTCCGGGTATTCCTCGTGGCAACAACGACTACACCGGTTCACGCTGTCAACAAACAGGTTCTACCTGGAACCTTGATTTGCTTTTTGCAGCACCAGCCCCTGAGCCCGTACCTGCACCAGCACCTGCGCCTGCGCCGGCACCTACTCCCGCACAGGCAACCGACCCTGTTACCGGCTTTCCTGAGTGTAGTTCCACCGCTCTGGATCACGACGGTGACGGCTATGGATGGGAAAATAATCAAACCTGTGTTGTGTCAGCAAACACCGCATCAGCACCCGCAGCAACGCCTGCGGCAACAGTTGCCCCCATTAACAACCCGCTTAACTTCCCCGTATGCAGTTCCGCCGCATTCGACGACAACGGCGATGGATTTGGGTGGGAAAATAACAAAA